>DATKRK010000063.1:0-13745 GCA_035532215.1 Pirellulales bacterium
GCCGCAAGGCGAAACAATCACCCTTGACTGGTCCAACCATATCGGAACGCCCTCCGCGGCGTTCCGCGATAGCGCGAATCGGCGCGATTCCCGGGTGTACGGCACGCCACAGAGGGCGTGCCCTACAGGCTTTTGCCGCGATTATCTACATTAGGCCCCGTGCTCTCCACCTCATTGTTCGCCTCTTGACACGTCTCTTGAACGGGGGCGACATCCCACACGGCTGCTGACGATTTGCTTGGCAGCCCATGCCAACAACTCAGGCGCCCGACCTCGGTTCCGGGCGATTTCGGTGATTTAAAGATTGCCGTTCATGCGTCGTAAACGACTATTTAAAAAGTAGTTGCGATCATTCGACGCCTCATTCTGCCGGGTCGCAACGCGGTCCTGGCATGCTTCTTGAATTAGGGGGACCGGCTGGCCCGCCAGGGCCCGGCCGGGAAACCAGTTGCCCCTGTTCTTCAAGCACTCGGAACTCAGCATGCGAATGAGCGTTTTCTGCCTGGCGTTGTCGATGGTTTTACAAATGCCGTGGGCCAGCCAGGCCGGCGAAAACGCGTCATTCTCAACTGCGCGAACCGCTGAATACGCGACCAAGACGGTCGGCGGCTGGGCGATTTGCGAATCGACGAACTTCCGTTTTTGCTGCCGCGGACGCACCACCGCTAGTCACGCAACTGTGGCTGCGGCCGAAGCGCTCAAGTCGAAACTCGCGCTGAAATGGCTCGGCGAAGACGCCCAAGCCGACGACATCGCCGACTGGCGCCCCAAGTGCGATGTGATCCTGCACACCTCGCTGGCCAGCTACTTGCAGGCGGCGCCGGGCGGCGAACAAACCATCGGCTCCAGTTTGATCGAGGTCGAACGGGGCCAGATCTTAACCCGACGGATCGACATTCGGGCCGATCGAGCGGGCTGGTTCACGGGTGCTTTGGGCCATGAACTGACCCACGTCGTCTTGGCGGATGTCTTCCCCAACGGCAACGTGCCTCACTGGGCCGACGAAGGCATGGCCGTCCTGGCCGACACGCAAACCAAACAAAGCGCCCACTTCCGCGATTTGCGAATCGCCCAGAGCAGCCGTTCGACGCTGCGGCTGGTCGAATTGATGGCGCTTGAAGGCTATCCGCGTCCCCACCAGCAGGCCGCCTTTTACGGGCAAAGCGCCAGCATCGTCCGCTTCCTTGTCGAGCGCAACACTCCCGAGCGGTTCGTGAGCTTCGTCCGCAGCGCCGCCAAGAGCGGCTACGAGCAAGCCTTGCGGGACGATTACCAAATCAACGGAATCCAAGAGCTGGAATTGCGTTGGGCGCGGTACGTGCAACGCGAGGCGACTCGCTCGAACGTCGCCGCCAGCGAATAGCCCTCACTCCAGCCGAGTTTCGAATTCCAAAATCCTGCCGTGAATTTCGCGGATGATGCTGCCCGCGAGATCTTCAGGATCGGCTTCGAAACCGCCGACCAACCTCACCTCGACGCGAATTCTGCCCCCTGGTTCGCGCGTGGGCGTCAGCGACAGCCATTCGGCCAAGGCTTGGATTTCAGCGATCTCGCGCTGCAGAATTAGCCATACCTCATCGCTCATCGTGTAACCATGCAGGCGGTTGCGATTGTTCGTAGCGCTCGTCCTGAGCGTCTTGCAGCCAGAAGCCCGACTGCGGAACCGCGTTGCGCAGCCGCGCAGGGGGCGGTAAACCACGTAGTCGTCAGCCCTTCCAAGCTATGACGAGGCGGCGGAAATGGCAAGCGGGTCGCCGCCGCGTTGCTCGAACATCCTGCGGAATTCTCGCTTAACTGCTATATTGAGTGGGAATCGGATACTCATTGCGGACGACGCCGAAACCGGGCCCGCCGTTTCCCTCCATGTCGCACGACCCCAAGAGCTTGGACCGCACGCTGGCTCAAACGAACGAAGAGCGTTTTTACGCTCAGGAAAGAAGCCTGCAACCGGCCCGCCCCCCCTTGGAAGTCCCAGGGTATCGGTCGGAGCGATTTTTGGGCTCGGGCGCCTATGGCCAGGTTTGGGTGGCCGTCGATACCAACACGGGCCGCCGCGTAGCCATCAAGTTCTACACGCACCGGGGCGGGCTCGATTGGTCGCTGTTGTCGCGCGAGGTCGAACGCCTGGCGCTGCTGTTCGCCGACCGTTACGTCGTGCAGTTGGTCGATGTCGGCTGGGACGCCGATCCGCCCTACTTCGTGATGGAGTACCTGGAACAGGGCTCGTTGGCCGACCGGTTGCAAGCGGGGCCGCTGCCGGTCGACGAAGCGGTGGAGTTGTTCCGCGAAATCGCCGTGGGGCTGGTCCACGCTCACGGCAAAGGGGTCTTGCACTGCGATTTGAAGCCGGCCAACGTACTACTGGACCAGGACGGCAAACCGCGGCTGGCCGACTTCGGCCAATCGCGACTGTCGCACGAGCAGTCGCCGTCGCTGGGCACCTTGTTCTACATGGCCCCCGAACAGGCCGACATGCAGGCCATGCCCGACGCGCGCTGGGACGTCTACGCGCTGGGCGCTTTGCTGTATTGCATGCTGACCGGCCGTCCTCCTTATCGCGACGACCCGGCGGCCGCGGAGTTGCAAAAGCCGGGCACGCTGGAAGAACAGTTGGCCCGCTATCGCCGCTTGATCGAGCAGGCGCCGCGGCCGCGCGAACATCGTCGCCAGCCGGGCGTCGATCGGGAATTGGCTGAAATCGTCAATCGCTGCCTGGCGATCGATCCCAAGCGGCGCTATCTGAACCCTCAGGCGGCGCTCGAGGCGCTGCACGCTCGGGCCGTCCGTCGCGCGCGGCGCCCGCTGCTGGTGATGGGCGCCTTGGGGCCGTTCGTGCTGTTGATCGTGATGGCCTTGTTCGGCTGGGACGCGTTCGAGACGACCGTCGGAGAGTCGCGCGACGCGCTCTTGAAACGAGCCTTGGAAAGCGACCGCTTCGCGGCGCAATTCGTCGCCTCGACCGTGGCCCGATCGATCGATCATCGCTGGCACGTGCTCGAACACGCCGCCGACGACCCCGAGTTCCGTCAACTCGTGACGCAGGCCGGGAGCGAAGCGTCCGATTCGCCTCAGCGCCGTCGCCTCCAGGAGCTCTTGGGCAAAATGCACAGCCGGCGCACGAATGCCGACACGGCGAGCTGGTTCGTCGTCGACGCCCGGGGCCGGCAAATCGCCCGCAGCCCGGTCGATACGCTGACCCTCGACGAAGACTTCGCGCGCCGCGACTATTTCCACGGCCAAGGGCGCGAACTGTCGCCCGGCGCGACCGGGGTCAAGCCGATCGAGGCGCCGCACCTGTCGATCGTGTTCGTCAGCGAAGCCACGGGCGAACGCACCGTGGCGCTGTCCGTGCCGATCTTCAGCAGCGACGATCCCCAGCGGCGGAAGGTGATCGGCGTATTGGGACACGCGATCGGGCTGGGACACTTCGCCGAACTGCGGGCCGACGAGCGGTCGGGCAACGACCAGATCGCGGTGCTCGTCGACTCCAAGCCCGACGACTCGGGGCGCCAGGGCGCGATTCTCGAACACCCGGAGATGCAGGAATTGCTCAAACGGCCCGCCGACGGCGCTACGGAATTGCACGTCGACGACGCCACCGTGAAAGCCCTCGATCGCCTGCGCCAGTTGCGCCGCGATCCGGAGGAATCCGCGGAACATCCCGTCGAAGCCAACGCCTTGGCCTGCAACGACGATTACCGCGACCCGGCCGGCGGTCGCTTCGCCGGCCGCTTGCTGGCTGCGTTCGAGCCCGTCGAAGTCATCACGCGACCGCTTCCCGGCCGAGACACCGGCTGGGCGATCGTGGTGGAAGAGTTCTACGACGGGGCCGTCGAGCCCGTTTCGCGGCTTCGAGATCGCCTGTTGTGGCAGAGCAAGTTGGCGCTGTTGGTGGCGCTGATCGTGATCACCAGCCTCTGGGGCTTCGTGATCTTCGTGCTCAATGAGACGCCCCGCTGGCGTTGGCTGCGGCGGCGCCGGGGCAGAGCGCATGGCGCCGTCGCCGAATCGAGTTCGCTGATCTCGGCGCCTTCGGCGGCCGCCTTGCCGCGGGAAAGCGCCGATGGCGCCGAGACGCCGCCCGGCACCAAAGAATAAAGAATATGGAACGCCGCGAGCTTTTCCCGGGTCAGTTTATCAAGTTCGGTAAGAACAAAAACGCACGGCACTGGCTCGGCGGGACGCACGCGTGCGAAGGGGCGTGGTGTACGAACTGCGAATTGCCGCTGATGCTTCACCTGAGCATCGACTGTTCCGACCCATTATTGTCGTTGTCGTTCCTCCCGTGCAGTGAGCTGTCGCTGTTTTATTGCATGCGCTGCTCACTTTGCTGGCACGATTTTGCTTACCGCATACTCTCGGATAGCGAAATCGAGATTATTGAGGAGTTCCGCGGCCAAACGGCCTGGGACGACTGGTACTCCGACGACGGCGGCGCTGGCGACGAAATCGGGCGGCGAGCGGTGCAACTGTCCCCAATTCCGCCGCGTCTACAAGAGCTATACGATCGCCTGAACGCAAACGAGGATCTCAGCGACGACGAAGAAGCCGAGGTGGCGTCCTTCACGGGGAACTTTGCTCCGCCAGACGTCGGGGGTTACCCAGTCGTAGATGTGATTAACCAGCTTGGCGGTCGTTCCTTCCTGTGCCAGCGGCTTGACGATCCTCTCTGCCCTGGATGCAGGCGCGCCGGTTTCGAACGACAGACGATGTATTTCCTGGCGAGCCTTACGAACGACGACGCAGCCGGCGTAAGAATCACGTACGACGGAGTACAAATAGTGTTCTTCCTGTGCCCGACGTGTGGGACGATTAAAGTTCAGCATAGCGTTTGATCCGTCGTGGGATGCACTGGCGGAAAAATATGTTGGGTACTAAAGCAGGCGAGCGACGTTGAATCGGCGTGGAATTGGGTAAAATGAATTTCTAAGCCGTCGCGGACGAACTGCGGCGAGATCCTTCGAGTTCACGGCAAGATGCAACATGAACATGGAAACGATCCGCGAGCGGCTTAACCGCCGGCCATTCGAGCCTTTCGTAATCCGGCTCTCCAACGGGGAATCGTACGAGGTACGCCATCCGGAAAACGTCGTTCTCCTCAAGTCGCGGATCGTCGTAGGCTATCCTGAGACGGACCGAGCGGTACACTGTTCGCTGGTTCACGTCAACAGCGTCGAAGCATTGCAATCGGCTTGATGCCGCCCGCCGGCGTCGGTCGGCCGTCGTCGCTGACAGCGCGAGTCGATTATCGCCAACCGCAACCCAAGGAGCCGAGGGCATGGCCGAACTGATCGCGCAAGGCCCGGAACCGCACCAGCGCTGGCGTCGCACGCTGCGCGCGGGCGAGCCGTTCACTCTGGGACGCGAAGCCGGATTGTGGTCGACGCCTTGGGATCCGCACATTTCGCGGCGACACGCCACGGCTTGCTGGACTGACGGCCAATTGCGCGTCGAGCGGCTGCCCGAATCGCGAAACCCGATTTTTCTCGCCGGCCGCGAAGCCGCTCAAATTTCGCTCAAGGCGGGCGAGCATTTCGTGATCGGCGCCACCACGTTCAGCGTCGCCAGCGAAACCGTCAACTGGTCGCGAGACCGTGCGCGCCCGGTCGAAGAACAAAGCTACAGCTCGCAATACCTGCAGCGCGTCCGCTTTCACAATGCCGACCAGCGAATCGAAGTCCTCAGCCGCCTGCCCGACGTGATCTCCGGGGCGGTCAACGAAAGCGAACTGTTCATCGGCCTGGTCAACATGCTGCTGGCCGGCATCCCGCGGGCCAGCGCCGTGGCGATCGTCGCGGCGGACGAGCGGCAAGGGCCAGCGCCGGTTTGCATCTTGCACTGGGATCGTCGACTGGCCTCGACGAGCGAGTTCCAGCCCAGCCAGCGGCTAATTCTCGAAGCCGTGCGTCGCAAGGACAGCGTGCTGCACGTCTGGGGGCCAGGGCGCGACGCGACCTCTTCGCAATTCACGCTCAGCGCCAACGTCGACTGGGCGTTTTGCACGCCGGTGCTGGGCGAAGCTTGCCGCGGCTGGGGCATCTACGTCGCCGGCCAACTCGCGGCCGGCGCGTCAGGGTCGGCCGATCCGGCCGACCTGCGCGAAGATCTCAAGTTCACCGAGTTGGTCGGCAACACGCTCAGTTCGCTGCGGCAAGCTCAGATGATGCAGCGGCGCCAGGCCGCCTTGGGTGCGTTCTTCGCCCCGCAAGTGCTCGAGGCCCTCGGCGCCGAAGATCCTGAAATCGTGCTCAAGCCGCGAGAAACGGAAGTCTCAGTCCTGTTTTGCGACTTGCGTGGCTTTTCTCGCGAGGCCGAACGCAACGCCGGCGACTTGCTGGCGCTGCTCGCCCGCGTGAGCAAAGCGCTGGGCGTGATGACGCACCATATTCTCGAACAAGGCGGCGTGTTCGGCGACTTCCAGGGCGACGCCGCCATGGGATTCTGGGGCTGGCCAATTTCGCAGCCCGATGCCATCGAGCGGGCTTGCCTGGCCGCGCTGGCGATCCGCGTCGAGTTCGAAGCCGCCGCGCGGCAGCCGAACCATCCCTTGGCCGATTTCCGGATGGGGATCGGACTGGCCACGGGCCAGGCCGTCGCCGGCCGCATCGGAACCACCGACCAGGTCAAGGTCACGGTGTTCGGACCGGTGGTCAATTTGGCAAGCCGGCTCGAGGGCATGACGAAAATCCTGCACGCGCCGATTTTGCTCGACAACGTCACGGCCCGCGCCGTTCGCGAACAGGTGCCGCCCGAGTCGGCCCGCTGCCGCCGCATTGCGGTCGTCAAACCTTACGGCCTCACGTCGGCCGTCGAAGTCAGCGAGTTGCTGCCGCCGGTCAAGGATTATCCGGAGCTGACCGACGAGCACATCCGCCATTACGAAGCGGCGCTTGACGCGTTTCTCGCCGGCGACTGGTCGGAGGCCGTCGAACGGCTGCACGAAGTGCCGGCCAAGGACCGCGTCAAAGATTTTTTGACGATCTTCATCGCCCAGCACAACCGCACGCCGCCGCCCGGTTGGAACGGCGTGATTCCGCTGTTGAGCAAGGATTGAACGCCGCCGGTTTGCTATTTGGCCGTTTTGACGCCCGGCTTGCTGGCTACGATCGGACCTTGACTTGCGCCGCCCAGTGGGCTGCGCGGCGCCCACTGAGGCGACTTAGCTGGATCCAGCCGCTGCAAGCCGCCTAGCTGGATCGGCTGTGCCGGGGTCGGCGACGTCGCGGCAAACGGATCGCTCGACGGCGCCGCGGCGAACCGATTCGGCGTGCCCGAAATCGCCACTCGGCTGACGACTTCGCGCTGCACCACGCGCTGCGTCGTCACCGGCACTCGCACCGTCGAAGTGATCGGCAGCAATTCTCGGGTCGCCACGGGCGTTTTCACCGTTTCGACGCGAGTTTCGTAACGCGTGTAGGGCGCCAATCGCTGGGCCAGGTAGGGCTGCGCGAACGGATTGAACCGCCCCCGCCAGTAAGACTCGACCCGGTATTCGGTGACCGGCACGAGATAGCTGCGGGTCTGATCGCACATCTGCACGTTGAGCTGTTCGCGGAATCCGACCGTCCGCTGCTGATCGACGCAGTGGATTTCGGTCACTGGCTCGCTGACCTGGCGCCTCGTCTCGCGATAGGTCACCCCGTTTTCTTCATAGTCCCGAACCTCGTCGGCCCCGGCCGAAACGCAAAAGACCAACGGCGCTATCAACGCGACGGCCAGAGGATGACGATTCCGCATGCTTGGTTCCTCTTTCGTCCCCAGGATTTTGGCTCCACTGCGAATTCATCCCGTATCGCATTCAGCCCGGCGCTGGGCCAAGTTGAGTTGCGACAGGGCAAGCCCTGGTCCTATTTCGGCATCTTGCTTATAACTGCTTTAATCTTTGTATTCCCCCTCTCCCGTGGAAGCCGCTTGGCCCACTCGGGCGAGAGCGAACTTGGCCCAGCTAAAATCCAGTTGCGGAACCCCTGCGTGATCAGCAAGGAACTTTTGGAAATCCTGGTTTGCCCCGACGACCGCACGCCGCTGACCTTGGCAAACGAGCGGCTGATCGACGATTTGAACCGGCTCATCGCCGCCGGAAAGCTGCGAAACAAGGGCGGCGAGATGGTCGAACGGCAGCTCGAAGGCGGCCTGCTGAGGGCCGATGGCACGGCGGTCTACCCAATTGTCGATGGGATTCCGATCTTGCTCGTCGACGAGGCGATTCCGATCGAACGCGGCGAGGCTTGACGCATGGCGGAAAAGAACATCTTCCAACGGATCATCGACCGCGAGATTCCGGCCGAGATCGTCTTCGAGGACGACCGTTGCCTGGCGTTTCATGATCTTGCGCCCCAGGCGCCGACGCACGTGCTGGTGATTCCCAAGCGGCCGATCGCCTCGCTCGACGACCTGGCCGAGGGCGACGCCGCGCTGGCCGGCCATTTGCTGGTCGTCGTGCGGAAATTGGCCAACGAGCTCGGCCTCAAAGGCGGCTATCGCGTGGTGACCAATTGCGGTCCCGACGCCGGCCAGTCGGTCGATCATCTCCATTTCCATCTGCTCGGCGGCCGCGACATGGGCTGGCCTCCCGGTTGAGCGAATTCGGATCGGGCGTAAGAACGGGTTCGCGCGGTTGATCCTGTAGGGCACGCCCTCCGCGGCGTTCCGGGAAGCGCGAATCGGCGCGATTCCCGGGTGTGCGGCACGCCACAGCCCGGGTGTGCGGCACGCCACAGCCCGGGTGTGCGGCACGCCACAGAGGGCGTGCCGTGCAGGCTTTTGCCGCGAATGTCTACTTATGCCCATTCTGATCGAGCGAGCATCGCCGGGGTTGACCGGCCGCGCCATTTGCAGTAAACCTCCCGCCGCTTCGCTCGTAGCGGCCAGCCGGCGCCGCATCTCCGATGGACGGCAAGCGAGCGCGAACATTTCAAGAATCGGGAGGGAAGTCTTTCAGTTTTCGTCGGCGAACGCCGATGAAGTCGTCTCAGATCTGCGTCCCCTCTTGGGCACGAATTTTGCTTTCGCTCCATCCCCGGCAAGAACCGCCATTCCGAAGCATTTCTGCCGCCTGATGAATCTTGCTTGCACTTTTTTTGAGCATTGGGAGCAATGAGCCGACAAATTTTCGGCCTGTCGATCCTGTTTGGCACGTTGTCGTTCATCCAAGGCATCGGAGAGCCGACCACCGGCCTGGTCACCCAGCCGATCCACGCGTTGCTCAAGGAATGGGGCTGCAATCCGCATGAGATTGCCACGTTCGTCGCCCTGTTGGGCATGCCGTGGTGCCTGAAGCCGCTCTGCGGCCTGCTTTCCGACTTCGTGCCGCTGGCCGGATACCGGCGCAAGAGCTACCTGGTGCTGGCCGCCTTGGCCGCCAGCGTCTGCTTTTTGGCCTTGTATCTGCTCCCGTTGTCGGTCGGCGCTCGCAACTTGCTGTTCGTCGCCCTGCTGCTGCCTGCCTTCGCCATCACGGTTTCCGACGTCGTGCTCGACGCCCTGCTGGTCGAGGCCGGCCAGTCGCTGAGCATTACGGGCTGGCTGCAGTCGATCTGTTGCGGGGCGAGCTATTTCGCCACGCTGTTGACGGGCATCTGGGGCGGCAGCCTGACCGAAGAACACCAGCAGCAACTCGCTTTCTTGCTCTGCGGGGCATTGACGGCCACGACGCTGTTGATTGCGATCGTCTACGTCCGCGAGCCGCGCCGCTCCGTGCGGCAGCAAGGGATGCGGCCGGCTGCCACGGCTCTTTGGGAGGCCATCCATTCGCCCAAATTACTGGCCGTCGGCGGTTTCCTGTTCGCTTGGCACTTCAACCCCTTCTCGCAGTCGGTGCTTTACCTGCACATGACCGAGGCCCTGCAGTTCAGCGAACGGTCGTATGGAGAAACGGTTTCGGTCATCGCCGTTGGGTCAATCGCCGCCTGCGTGCTCTACGGCTTATGTTGCCGGCGAATTCCGATGCGCTGGCTCGTGCCGGGTTCGATCGTCTGCGGCATCGTCAGCACGCTAGCTTACTGGCCGCTGGCGGCTGGCAACTCGGCCACGTCGGTCAGCCTGCTGGCCGGCTTCAGCTACATGCTGGCCAGCATGATTTTGTTGGACCTGGCGGCCCGCGCCTGCCCGCTGAAGGCCGCCGGCACCGTGTTCGCAATGTTCATGGCGATGTGCAACGTCGCCGCGGCGCTCTCGACCTGGTTGGGCGGCTATTTTTACGACATCGCCCGGGCTCACTGGGGCGCCGGGATTGGATTCTACTGCCTGCTGGCGGCCAGCGCCGGCTTTACCGCCTGCTCGTGGCTCGCCGCCCGGCGCCTGCCTCGCGAATTGCTCGCCTGATCGCCGGGCGCGTGATCGTGGGGCGGCCTTCCAGGCCGTCTAACCCGGATTATTCATCAGCCCCGAGAATGCTCGACAAATCGCTTCACACTAACCCGAAGCGCTAGCGAGGTAAGGCGGTTGCTCCACCTCGCTTGCGCTTCGGGTTGGTATGGGCTGATGAATAATCCGGGCTAATAGTGCCGACGGCCTGGAAGGCCGCCCCACAAGAATGCCTGCCTGGCTTGCCCGGCAGGAGGCAATCGCTCAGCCCTTCACACGATAGCCGATCCCCTGGAGCACTTCGCGGATTCGCTCCAAATGGCGGCCTTGGATTTCGATCGTCCCGTCCTTGATCGTGCCGCCCGCCCCGCAAGCGTTTTTCAGCCGCGTCAGCAGTTCGGCCAGGTCGCCGCCGTCCAACCCGCGGACGATGGTCGCCAGTTTGCCCTTGGCCCGCTTTTCCAGGGACAACTTCGCGGTTTGCTCACCCGGCGGAATTCTTTCGGGCGGCGCCGGCGGACAAACGCAATCAGCCTCCAATTGACCGCAGCGCTCGCAGCGCGGCGGGCGATCCCAGGGCGTACCTTCGAACAGGCGCATTGTTTCTCTTAGTCTCTGAAGTTGATTGTCGACCGTCGAACGTCTCTATTATTATCCGAACCGTGCGCCGGCCGCGCACTAGCTCTTGACCTTCGTCCCCAAGTGTAACGCCCGCCATGCTCACCCGCCGCCAGTTCCATCAACGTTTCGCCTCTGCCGCCGCAGCCTCGACGTCGCTTGCCTGGTTCGCCAAAACAGCGGCCAGCCAAACGCCGCAGAAAGTATTTCCCGCCGGCGAGTTCGTCGACGTCCATACGCACCTAGGCCAGACATGGAACAGCACTCAGGTGCTCACGGCCGAAGAACTCTTGCGCTGGATGGACGCCCACCGCGTTGCCCAAGCCGTGGTGCTGCCGCTGGTTTCGCCCGAATCGTCGAGCTACCCGCTGACGAGCGATTTCGTGCTGGCCGAAACCAAACCGCACCGCGACCGTCTGATCCCCTTCTGTTCCGTCGACCCTCGCACCAGTTACACCGGCGGGCACAAGGGGCTGGCGGCCATGCTCTCGCACTATGTCGAGGCCGGCGCCAAGGGTTTCGGCGAGCACAAGCCGGGCGTCAAGATCGACGATCCGCGAAATCTTGCCATTTACGCCGCGTGCAGCGAATTGAAGCTGCCGCTGTTGTTCCACCTCGACAACCAGCGAAACATGGACGCGCCGGGCCTGCCGGGATTGGCCAAGGCGCTCGCTTCCGCGCCCAACGCTCAATTCATCGGCCACGGGCCGGGGTGGTGGGCTTCGATCTCGGGCGGCCTCTCGCAGAAAGACCTGGGAGGCTATCCGCGCGGCGAGGTGGCGCCGGGCGGCGCCATCGATGCGCTGATGGACAAGTTCCCGAACCTCTACGGCGACCTGTCGGCCGGCAGCGGCGCGGGGGCCATCAACCGCGATTTGAAGTTCGGCCGCGAATTCTTCATCCGCCGCGCCGACCGGCTGATGTTCGGCACCGATTTTCTTTCGCCCGGCCAGGCCGTGCCGCAGTTCGAGTTGTTCGAAAAGATCGACCTGCCCGACGACGTGCGGGCCAAGATTTCGCGGGAAAACGCCCGCAAGCTGTTGCAGTTGGGCTGAACGTTTTTCCGCGAACCGCCGGCTCGCTCTCCGATCGTGCCGTCGGTTACTTCGCTTTTGGCGGCGGCGCCTGCGGCGAGTTCGTCTACAGCGCCGCGCGACGCGATCCGCAAGCGGTTGAACTCGCCAAAACGGTCGCCGACTTCTTGGGAATCCCGCTTCCGTAGTCGGCCGGCCGAGCGTTATGCTTCAATGATGGAACGCGAAACCTGGCATGTCGAAATTCGCTGCGCCGGCTGCCGCTGGGCAACGATGGTCGATCCGGCGGGTGCAGCAAGCTGGCTGTCGGCCGCGGGCCGCTTGCGCAGCCATAGCGAGGCCACTCGGCACGAGCTGCGTGAACTGGCCGTCGCCCTGGCGCCGCAGATCGCCTGCACGAATTGCGGCCAGACGCGGCTGACGGCCATGCTCATCGAGGACGATCCGGCCGCCTGGCCCGAAGCCCGCCGCTGCGACGATTGCGGCGAATTGATTCCTCCCGAACGATTGGAGGTCTTTCCCGAGACGCGGCTTTGCACGCACTGCCAAGGCCGCGACGATCGTGGCTTGACGCCGGACGCCGTCGAGTACTGCCCCTTTTGCGGCTCGCCTATGGCGTTGCGCCCTCGTGGCGGGACGGGCATCCATCGCTACGTGATGCGATGTTCCGCGAATTGCCGGCGCGAACTTTGATCGGCGGCACGAGCAGCGCCGCAATGTAAAGTGCGCACCCAACGGCCGCGACGCAGCCCGCGCAAAACGCCGCCAAGTAAAACTGCATCGCGTTCGCCGGGGAGATACGGGCCGCCGCCGAAGCGGCAAAACCCGCGAACGTCGTCACGATAAAGACCGTCTTCAAGCGAAACTGCAACCGCGGCCGAACGCCCGCCTGCCGCAACCGCTCGGCCAGCCAAACCGCCACAACGCAATAATAGCCGAGCGCGATGCTGGCCAGAATCGCGGTCCCCAGGGACCGGTTTGCCTCGTTCAGGATCTGCTCATCGAAATCGGCGAATTCTGGCGGCCACTGCGGCGGCAGTTGCTTAAACAGCGTTTCCAAAATCAAGGCCGCCGAGTAGAAGCCAATCGCCGCCGGCAATGCGGCGCCCAGGCAAAAGGCCCGCAGCTTGCCGCGGCTGCAAACCAGCCCTGTGGCAAGAAATAGCGGCAAAACGAGCGTGAAGCCGATAAAGCTCACGGCCCCGATGGCCGGATATTTCGAGAACATCAAACTCACGACGCTCGCCGATACAAAGCCGGTCAGCAGCAAGGCGGCCAGGCCGAACAGCAAGCGAGTTTTTGAATGGCCAACGTGTTCGTTCATGAGCGTGGCTGTCGCGGTCTTCGGCGGTTGACTCGACGTTCGGCTTCGCTGGCAATCCAGCCTAGGACGTGGCCGGTCGCAATCCAAGCCAGCATGTAAAGAACCCAGGAGAGGAGCAGCAGCGCCAGGGCTGCGACCTTCCGTAGCGGCTCGTATTGCATTGCCGCCAGTGTAACCGCGATGCCGGTCATCGCGGCGAAGACGGCCTTCAAACTGAATTGCCTGGGGACGTTTTGCATGGCGCCCGCTCGCTCGCGCCCTTAGCGCCTGCAGGACACGGTTGAGCAACTACCGCGTGCAACCGCAAAAAAAAAAGGGCTTACGCCGTCGGCGTCGAGCACGGCGTGCCGCACGCGGCCGCAAGCCGAGCAGCGAATCGTGACGTCGATCTCGCCCGGCCGGCAGGTCGAGGTCACGGTTTCGATGCGCCCCTTGCAACCACTGGTCGGGCAATCGCGGCGCGG
>DATKRK010000064.1:0-14274 GCA_035532215.1 Pirellulales bacterium
GTCGCCGACTCATCGCCGCGTTCCGTCTCCTGGCCATTCCCTAAACACCGTGAAACATCCGCCATGAAGCACCCGCCGCAAGGCGAAACAATCACCCTTGACTGGTCCAACCATATCGGGAACGCCCTCCGTGGCGTTCCGTGAGGCGGGATAGACGGTGAACACCAGGTTCATGGAACGCCACGGAGGGCGTTCCCTACAGTGTCGGAGCGGTTATCCTTGACTCCCGTTCAAATGGTATCACCACCGGGCGACCGGCGGCGTCGTAAACCAGGTGCGGCTGGCCGGCTTTCGCGACTACCTGCGCCGCGGCCGGCCCGATGTCCAAAGGCTTTCACGATGGCGGGTCGCGTGGTCGCGGCTCCGGCTCGGGTGAGGTCGGACGGCTCGTTCGCCTGCGTCGTTCACGCCTTTGGACATCGGAGCCATGCCTTTTGAAATCCCGTCCGGCGAAGCCGGACAGGCCGCCACGAAGTACCGGCGGCCTGGACGATTCCATTTTCGACTGAACCAAATGAGTCGACATCGCCCAGCCGTCGTGTTAGCCTCATGGCGTGCGATTGCGTGCTTGCTTCATTTCCTAAAGGCGGCCTGCGATGAGACGCTTCGTTGTCGGAATGCTGTTGTCGCTGGGGCCGGTCATCGCGGGATGCTGCGGCGCCTCGGCGAAAATACCGGCGCCGCAGCCAGCAATCAAAGCGGAGGGTCTGCGATGCCGACGATCGATTACGACTCGTTTCAAAAGCGGCTCGTGTCGGGTTTGCGGGCGGCGTGGCAAAAGGTTCGCGCGCAGCGGCCGAGCGAGACGTTTTACATGTTCGGCGTGGAAACGGATTCCGACGCGACCGTCTTGACGCCGTTCTGCAACACCGAAGAGCAATTCGCCGCCGAGCACGGCACGCCCGAATATCCGATCGAGAAATGGGCGGTCGACCAGGACTCGCAGTTGTACGGGGCCGGCGCCGAGCACACCGCCGAACTGCAGCAAGAAGTCAACCAGTTCGTGATGGCCGACGGCCAGTTCGTGTTCGTGAAGCAGTCGGATCCCGGCTACGCCGAACGAAAAGCCCGGCTGATGCAGATTTTCGAGAGAGCCTTGGCCGAACTCGACGCCGAGGGCTTTTTCGGCCGCGGCGACGAGCGCCGCAAGGTCGCGCTCAGCGTGGAGATCGTCGACGCGGACGAGGACGAGTGGAACACGATGATCGAGATCATGAAGCGGCTCAATCCGCCCGAGAGCATCGAGCCTTTGCTGCGATTGCTCGAGGCTCAAGAGGCGGAAGAGGAATAGCACTGGAAGGTCGTCGCAGAACCTCGGATTTCACCGATTGCACGGATTTAGGCGAACACAATATTGTAGGCGTCGCCCATGAGAAACGCGGCGCTTTGAATCAGCTCTCGGTAGGCCGTGGCTCGTCCGGCGAGTTCCGGCGACTTTGCCTCAAAGTATCAGGGGGTACAGTGGGCCTTATCGACTCCGTACTGGCAGCGCTGTTTCCTAGCCGCCGTGAGCTACAAGAGAAAAGGCGCCGGATTCGCGCGGAGGTCGATTCTCTGTTAGCGCGAGGGCTGGTGGAGAAAACGTTGCTTTTACCGGCCGGGTTTGGCGGCCCCCCCGACGACCCCCGCAATATCACGTACCTGCCGCCCGAGGCGGCGGCGCAAAAACGCGAGTTCGATCACCGCGTACGAGAGAAAATCGAATGCGGCGAGGAACTCGACTATCGGGTTACGCCTGAATATGACTTCGAGAGCTTCGTGCCTACAAGGTTGCGCCTCGAAGCGACGGGCGGAGCTGAGCCCATGCGGGAAGTGCTCGACATCGGCCCGCCGCCGCGATAGCTGCCTCGAAACAGTGCAAAGCCGCTGGGGCTAGTGTTCTGTCAGCCACGATTTGATGAATGCTAGCGGCCAGGGTGGCTGGTGGCAGAGGCTGGGCGATGCCCCAGCGAACTGGGCCTTCGCCTAGGCTCAGACCCAGCCACCCATCACTTGAACATACATCAATCGGCGGCTGACAGAGCACTAGCGCCCAGCCTACATGCTTCACATCTCCAACAGCATCCGCGAGGGCTCTTCGACCAACTCCTTGATGTGCCGCAAGAAAAGTACGGCTTCGCGGCCGTCGACGATGCGGTGGTCGTAGGTCAAGGCGAGATACATCATCGGGCGGATCACGACTTGCCCTTCGCGCGCCACGGGCCGCTCCTGGATGGCGTGCATGCCTAAGATGCCGCTTTGCGGCGGATTGACGATCGGCGTCGACAACAGCGAGCCGTAAATGCCGCCGTTGGAGATGGTGAACGTGCCGCCCTGCAACTCTTCGATCGCGATCTTGTTGTCGCGGGCGCGGCGGCCGAAATCTTCGATCGCCAGTTCGATTTCGGCGAAGCTCATCCGGTCGGCGCCGCGCAGCACCGGCACGACCAGCCCCTTGCCGCCGCCGATGGCGATGCCGATGTCGAAGTAATTGTGATAGACGGTGTCCGTGCCGCGGATTTCGGCGTTGATCTGCGGCGTCTGCTTGAGCGACTCGATGACCGCCTTGACGAAGAACGACATGAAGCCCAGCTTCACGCCGTGCTTTTGCTGGAAGCTGTCCTTGTGCTGCTGCCGCAGCGCGATCACGGCCGACAGGTCGACTTCGTTGAAGGTGGTCAACAGCGCGGCCGCGTGCTGCGCTTCGACCAGCCGTTCGGCCACGCGGCGCCGCAAGGGGCTCATCGGCACGATTTCTTCGTCGGCGCCGGACGTCGGCAATTGCACGCGGGCGGGCAGGTCGATCCGCGCGGGCGCAACGGCTTTGGCCGGCGCGACCGTACGCGCCGCGTGCCGCTCGACGTCTTCCTTGAGCAGCCGGCCGCCGGGGCCGGTGGCTTCGACTTGGCTTGCGTCCAGCCCGCGTTCGGCCAACACGCGCTCGGCTGCGGGCATCACGCGAGTTTCGCCTTTGGGAGCAGCGGGCGGCGAGGCGGCCTTGGATCCTTCTCCTTTGGGGAGACCAGAGGGCGAGGGAGTAGCTAATCGCGATTCCCCCTCACCCCGGCCCTCTCCCGGAGGGAGAGGGAGTGTTGGAGAGCCTGCTCCCGGAGGAAGAGGGAGCGAGGACGCTTCAAGGTAGCCGATCACCTCGCCGACGGCGGCCGTCTCGCCTTGCTTCTTGAGCACCTTCGTGACTTTGCCGGCCTGCGGCGCCGGAAGTTCGACGGTGGCCTTGTCCGACTCGATCTCGACCAGCGGTTGATCCTTGTCGGCCCACTCGCCTTCGGCTTTCAGCCACTGGCCGATTTGCACTTCCGTGATCGATTCGCCGACGGTCGGGACTTTCAATTCGATGGGCATGTGTTTGTTTGTTGTTTGAGTCTTTCAGTGTTCGATATTTATTTTCCGTGTTCAGGGCGTAGGGGATAGGCGTCTGGTTTAAGGCATCGGATTGAACACTGAAAACCGAACGCCCTACTCGCCAAACGCTCGCGCCATGAGCGCCTGCTGCTCCAGCCGGTGGCTGCTGGCCGAACCGGTGGCGGGGCTGGTGGCGGCGGGTCGGTAGACGCCGGAAAACGGAAACCGGCCGAACAGCCGTTCGCCGAAACGCACGCGCAGGTAGCGCCAGGCGCCCATGTTTTCCGGCTCTTCCTGCACCCAAACCAGCGGCGTGCCGTCGGCATAGGAACCGAGCGCCGAGAGCAATGTCTCGTCGTGCAGCGGGTAAAGCTGCTCCAGGCGCAGCAAGGCGAACTTGCCGCGCTCGAGCTTTTCGCGATGTTGGGCCAGCTCGTAGTAGATCTTGCCCGCGCAGAGCAGGATGCGGTCGACGTTCGGCCCTTGCGCGGTAGAAGCGGCATCCTGGCCGCTTTGCCAACGCGGCAGGGATGCCGCGTCTACGTCGGCGTCGGGAATCAGCCGCTGGAAATGGCCTTTGGCGCACTCGTCGAGCGTCGACACGGCCGCGGGATGCCGCAGCAGGCTCTTGGGCGTCATTATTACTAGCGGTTTGCGCCAGCAGCGTTTCACCTGCCGGCGGAGGCAATGGAAATACTGCGCCGGCGTGGTGACGTTCACGATCTGCATGTTGTCCTGCGCGGCGAGCGTCAGGAAGCGTTCGAGCCGGGCGTGCGAATGTTCGGGACCCATTCCTTCGAAACCGTGCGGCAACAACAGCACGATCCCGCTCAGGCGCCGCCATTTGTCTTCGGCCGAGGCGATGAATTGATCGATGATGACCTGTGCCGCATTGCAGAAATCGCCGAACTGGGCCTCCCACATCACCAGCCCGTCGGGGCAATCGAGACTGTATCCGTACTCAAAGCCCAGCACGCCGGTTTCCGAGAGCGGACTGTTGTAGACGTAAAACGGCGCCTGGTCGGGCGCCAGATTCGCCAACGGCACGTAGGTGCGGCCGGTTTCGTAGTCGTGCAACACCGCGTGCCGCTGGCTGAACGTGCCGCGGGCGCTGTCCTGGCCGCTCAGCCGCACCGGCGTGCCTTCGGTCACGAGGCTGGCGAAAGCCAGCGCCTCGGCCGCCGCCCAATCGAGCGGCCGCTCGCCGCGGGCCATCTCGGCCCGAGCGTGTATCAAGCGTTCGATCTTGGGATGGGGATGAAAGTCGGCGGGCAGCCGCGTCTGGGCTTCGAGCAGCGCCTCGAGCCGCTTGCGGCTGGCGCCGGTTTGGAACTCCATCAGCGCGCCCATCGGATCGCGTTCGGCGGCGCCGAGCTCCGCCAGCGACTCGGGGCCGCCGTAATAGCCGCTCCAGACGCGCGGCGGCGCCGGGTTCTTGAGCACGTAGTCCTTGCTGCGGGCGACCGACAGCTCCTGTTCCAACTGTTCGCGGCGGACGGCGACGATCTTGTCGGCTTCCTCGCGGGTCACGCCGCCCAGCTTGAGCAAGTGCTCGAGGTAGCCTTCGTGGACGCTCTTGCGGCCGTCGATCGCCTTGTACAGCAGGGGCTGAGTGAACGACGGTTCGTCGCCCTCGTTATGACCGCGACGGCGGTAGCAATACATGTCGATCACCACGTCGCGCTGAAAGGCCCGGCGAAAATCCAGCGCCAGTCGCACGACCAGGGCCACGGCCTCGGGGTCTTCGCCGTTGACGTGAAAGATGGGGATTTGCAGCATCTTGGCTACGTCGGTGGCGTAGACGCTCGAATGCGCCTCTTCGGGCGTGGCCGTAAAGCCGATCTGGTTGTTGACGACCACGTGAATCGTGCCGCCGGTGGCGTAGCCCGCAAGCTGGCTGAGCATCAGCGTTTCTTGCACGACGCCTTCGCCGGCGAAGGCTGCGTCGCCGTGAATCAACAGCACCATGCCGCGCACGCGGTCGAGGTCGCCAACGCGGTCCTGCTTGGCCCGCATGCGGCCCAGAGCCACCGGGTTGACGAATTCCAGGTGGCTCGGGTTGAAGCACAGCGAGATGTGAACCACGTGCCCGGCCACGGTTTTCCAATCGGTGCTGTAGCCCAGGTGATATTTGACGTCGCCGTGGCCCATGTGCAGTTCGGGATCGACGTCTTCGAACTCGCGGAAAATCTCCTGCGGCGTCTTGCCCAGGATGTTCGAGAGCACGTTCAACCGCCCGCGGTGGGCCATGCCCAGCACGATCTCGTCGACGCCCTGGTCGCCGGCCTTTTCAATCGCCAGGTCCAATAGCGGAATCAGACTTTCGGCCCCTTCGAGCGAAAAGCTCTTGGCGCCGATGAATTTCTTTTGAATGAACTCTTCGAAGATCGTGGCGCCCGTCAGCCGCGTCAGAATCCGCAGTTGCTCTTGCCGGCTGAGTTGCATGCGGTTCTGCGTCGACTCCATGCGGTCTTGCAGCCAGCGGCGGACGCTCAGATCGTCGATGTGCATGAATTGCACGCCGATCGAGCGGCAATAGGTGTTGCGCAGATGTTCGACGATGCCGCCCAGCGAGAGCGTGCCGCCGCCGGGGATCGTATCGATCGAGAACGGCCGCTCGAGATCGGCCTCGGTGAAGCGGTAAAACTCCAGATCGAGTTCGGGCTGGTGCGGGCGGGGCAGGCCGAGCGGGTTGATCTGCGCCGCCATGTGGCCGCGCACGCGATAGGCGCGGATCAACTGGTCGACTCGGTCTTGCAACGCCGCGGCATGCGAAACTTCGGCGGCCATCGCCGCGCGGAAGCCATTGCCGCCTGTGCGGCCGCGCGGATTGAAGATGCTGGCGCCGCGAAACGAAGGGCCCGGCTTCCAGGCTTTCGGCGCCTGCTCATCGCCGGCAAGCTGCTCGAAATACGTTCGCCAGTGCGGCTCGACGGAGGAGGGATCTTGGAGAAAGTCCGCGTACAGACCTTCCACGAAGGCCAGGCTCAGGCTGTTGGGCGAAGAGGTTGTGCGACTCATCGTAGTTTCTTAAGCAAAGCGAGACGAGCCGTCCGCCGCCGGCCGGGCGAGAACGCGTTCGGCCGAAGCGGCCAAAACGTTCCGTTGAGGTTTCCCCAAGATAGAAAACGAATCGACTTTCGGACAGGCCCGTTAAGCGGGGCAATTCGAACTGCAAGAATTCTGGCCAGCAAGATTTATACCCATCACGCCGCCTTCAGTCGCCGAGGAGCAGCTTCGAATCGTACTGGTCTTCGTAAAAGCGGCGATGGGCCGTGTGCGAGGTGTGACGCCTGGCGCCGAACCAGCCCCAAGGATAGGCCGGGACCGGCTCGACGCGCTGCTGCCAGAAGATCTTCTGCGTCTGGGCAGGGCTGAGGGCCTGCTTCAAGTGCTCGCCTTTGCGAGGAGCGTAGAGCGGCGCGCCGACCGCGGGGGCGACGATTTCGCCCGCCGTCGGCGGGCATGACGATGGATTTTGCGCAGTGGCCGGAAGGGGGGCGGGCGCCATCGCTGCGGGCAGAATGAACGCCGCAACGGCGGGCGCCGGATCGACGACCACGAAGTGCCGTACTGTGGGGGCGTAGACCGTGGTCGGTCCCGAGGGCTTGGGCTTCCAGTGCGGCAGCGCGAAGGCGGCGTCGCCCAGGCAGCCCAGCGCTAGCAGACCCAAAACGCAGGTCCATCGTCGCTGTGATTGCATCTCACGAATTCCTTCCGAGCTATCGAGCGAGGCGAAAGGGGGCCATCCCTCGTTATCGGAAAGCGGCGGCGGCGTTACCAGTAAAAGGCGCCCCCATAACCGTAAGAGCCCAACGGCATGCCGTAACCCCCGTAGCCGTAATAGCCCGGAAAGCCGAAGTAGCCGGGCGGCACGTACAGCCCGCCCGCGCCCGGATACATAAAGGAATACGTGGGGAGATTCAGTTGCGTCGGCCTCAGGTAGCCATAGTACGGATATCCATAGACGCCGTACGCATACGGATAGCCGAAGCCGCCGTACGCATACGGATTGCCGAAGCCGCCGACGGCCGTTGCCGAGTAAGGGAAGCCGAAGCGGCCGAAACCGGCCCAGGCGGACCCGCTATAGCCGCCATAATACGAATTCCCGTAGTAGAAGTACGGGTTGTAGACCGAAAGGCTGGTCCGCCCCGGATAGTACCAAGACGGGGGGAAATAACGCGAACCATACATGCCCCACCCTAGGCCGTAAGGGGAGCCGAACGCCCCATTGCCCCAGCCATTGCCGAAGCCGTATAGCCCGCCGGTCCCCACGCCGCCGCCATAGCCCATCGGCGAAAAGTAGCGGTCGTAGCCGCCATAGAGCGTGGTGTTCGTAAACGGTTCGTCGGGCACTTGCGAGATGCCTCGGCCGGTCGCCGTGCCGCGTCCGCCGACGTCGGTGGGGCCGTAATTTCGCGGCTCCTGGTAGCGCGAGAGAAACTCGACCGGAACGTAGTTTCGCGAGGTCGGCGCATTGACCAAGGCCTGGGCTTGGCTCTCGCTGACGGTGCGGCCGCTATCGACCGGCGTCGATCGGTAGCGGCGGATGACTCGGGTCGCCGGCTGAGAAGCGGCCGCAGACGGATTGCTCGCTTGCGCCCGTTCGGCCGCAAGTGCCTCGGCGCCGAACGTCGTGAGGAGCCCGCCAACGATCAAGATCACAGCGATTGCCGGCGGCGTAGTTCGGAACATGGCGAAGCTTTCTTGGCATGAGGCGAGCGCTCGGCAAGCGACATTCGCCGGGCGGCCCCTCTCATTCAATGCTAAGCCGCACGGACGCAAGGCGTCAAGAAAATCGCACGACTCGCGAGTCGCCCGGCGACGCGTCCGTCAGTCTTCGCGCGACAAACGCCGCGGCGAAAGTTCGAGCGGCACGACCGGCGGCCCGGCGGCCGGGCGAGCGGAGCAGCCGCTGCAGCCGCCGCAGGCACGCGCCGGCTTGACGGCGAACAACCGCCAAGCCTGACGCAGCAAGTAACCGGCGGCCAAAGCGACGAGACTGAGCGCCGCGATGTTTTGCCCAAGGTCGTTCATCGGTCGTTTACCAAGCGGTTCCTTCAGCCCCAAAGCCACATGCCAAGCTGGTACGTGACCAGCGCCCCCAGGTAGGCCAATCCGGTCATGTAGGCGAACGTGAACGCGGGCCAGCCCCAACTGTTCGTCTCGCGCTTGATGACGACCAGCGTCGACGCGCATTGGGCGCACAGCGCGAAGAAGACCATGATCGACAGCGCCACCGGAAGATTGAACACCTGTCGCTCGCTTCCTGCCCAAGTGGCGTGCTGCAGCGCGTTTTGCAATCGCAGTTGGCCTTCTCTGTCTTCGATGTCGACGTCCTCGCCCAGATCGTAGATGATTCCGAGCGTGGCCACGACGACTTCGCGCGCGGGGAACGAGGCGATTACCGCGCAGCCGATCCGCCAATCCCAGCCCAAGGGCCGCACCGCGGGTTCGATGGTCCGCCCCATGCGGCCCAAAATGCTCTGGCGGTTGTAGGCGCCGGCGATCTGATTGTTCGTTTCGGCCAGTTCGTCCTCGATTGCCGCGCGGCGCCGGTCTTCCGCAGGCAGTTCGGCCAGCCGGGCTTCGAGCGACTCGATCCGCGCGCGGTACGGCCCTTCAACCAATTCGGCGTCGTGCGGATAGTACAGCGCGGCCCAAACGACGATCGACACGGCCACGACCAGCGTGCCCGCACGGCGGACGAAAGCCCAGCCGCGGTCGAACATGCGGTACGCCACCGTGCCCAGCGACGGCCACTTGTAGCTGGGCAGTTCCATGACGAATGGCGGCGTTGGGCCGCGGAGCAACGTCTTTTTCAAGATAAACGCCACGACCACCGCGGCCGCGATGCCGACCAGGTACATGGCCGTCATCGTCAAGCCTTGCAGCCCTAGAAAGCCGCGAGCATACGAGCGGTCGGGCACGAAGGCCGCAATCAAGATCGTGTAGACGGGCAAGCGCGCGCTACAGCTCATCAAGGGCGCCACCAGGATCGTCGTCAGCCGGTCGCGGCGGTTTTCGATCACCCGCGTGGCCATCACGCCGGGGATCGCGCAGGCGAACGACGAAAGCAGCGGAATGAACGACTTGCCGCTCAACCCCACGCGCACCATCAGCTTGTCCATCAGATAGGCGGCCCGGGCCATGTAGCCGCAATCTTCGAGCACGGCGATGAAGAAAAACAGGATCATGATCTGCGGCACGAAGATCACCACGCCGCCCACGCCGCCGATCAGGCCCTGGACCAACAAATCTCTCAGCGCGCCGGCGGCCATGCGGCTTTCGATCCAGCCGCCGGCGGCCGCGGCGCCGGCGTCGATCCATTCCATGGGCCAGGAGGCGAGACGAAACACCGACTGAAACACCAGCACCATCATCAGCAGGAAGAACAGCGTGCCGTAGAAGCGGTGCGTGAGCGCGTGGTCGATGCGGTCGCTCAAGGTCGCCCGCCGTTCGGCTGGCCGAGTGACGACGCCCTCTAAGACTCTTCCGACCCAGGCGTAGCGCGCCATGGCTTCGACGGCCGGCGCCGGCAAACCCGCCGCGGCCAATCGGGCGCGCGCCGCACGCAGTTCCGCGGCCAGCAACGGCGAATGCTCGGGCAGCAGATGGCCTTCCAGATAGCCGGACGAGTCCAGCAGCAGGCGCTCGATCAAGTAGCGCGGCAGCACGGGCGATCCGCTGGCGGCGTTGCGCTCGGCCAGCGAAACGGCCAGCCGCTCGACCTCGTCGCGGAAGGCGAGCGGAAAGGGGCTCTCGCGCGGCCCGACTTTTTGCCCTGCCGCGGCCGCGAGCCCCGTTTTGAGTTCATCCAGCCCGAGCTTGCGGTTGGCCTGCACTTCGATCACCGGCACGCCCAACTGCCGCCGCAGCCGCTCCAGGTCGATCGCGATGCCGCGATCGCGCGCCACGTCGATCATGTTCAGCGCCACGACCGTCGGCAAGCGAAGTTCCAGCACCTGGCTGACCAGATAGAGATTGCGCTCCAGGTTGCTGGCATCGACGATGCACAGCACCGCGTCGGGCAGCGGGGCGTCGCTGCGGCGGCCGAGCAGCACGTCGACCGTCACCATCTCGTCGAGCGAGCGCGGCGCCAGGCTATAGGCGCCGGGCAGATCGATCAGCGTGAAACGCCGTCCGGCGTGCGAGAGCTGGCCGAGTTTCTTCTCGACCGTGACGCCCGGATAATTGCCCACCTGCTGACGCACGCCGGCCAGCGCATTGAACAAGGTCGATTTGCCGGTGTTCGGGTTGCCGATCAAGGCCACCGTTGAGAGCGAATCGACCGCGGCGACTGGCATGGCAGGCAGGAATTTCGAGGGATGAATTCAGACTGCGGCGATTCACGCTAAGGCGAAGCGTTAGCGAGGCAACGCCGCCGTACGTCCTCGCTTACGCTTCGGGTTAGTAGGGGCTGGCGAGCCGTCTGGTTCACGCCAGCCGCTCGACGGCGACTTTGGAAGCCTCGCTCTTGCGAACGCTCAATCGATAGCCGCGCACTTCCAATTCCAACGGATCGCCGAGCGGAGCGGTTCCGACCACGGCGAGCTCGATGCCGGGCGTCAGACCCATTTCCAGCAACCGCATGCTGACATCGTCGCCGCCGCTGACTTCGAGCACTCGGGCGCGGCCGCCCACGGGCAACTCTGCCAGCGAACTCAACGCGACGCTCCCGGCTTGACCAGTACGCTGACCATTTCGTCGGGCCGAAAGCAGAGCTTTTGCGAACCGAGCCGCAGAATGCAGGGGTTGCCGGAGCGCACCATTTCAATGTCGGCCCCGTCGCGCAAACCCAACTCGTGCAGCCGGTGAACCTGATCGGCGCCGCCTAAGACCGCAGCCACCACCGCCTTGCGGCCCGAGGTCAATTGACCTAAAGGGATCAAATCATAGGCCATTTCGGTCACCGGATATCTCCAATACGCTCGCGGCTTTGGATCTCTAATTGCGACTGCGTCTCAGTCCGGCTTTATTCTAGAGAGTTTCTCGGCCTAAGCAACGGTTTTCTTTCAGGTGCGCTTTATAAATGTCAAAGCTGGCTGTCATTTTGGCAGATACCGCAGCAGCGAGCGAGAGGGCGTGTGATCTCAAAACGTGTACAATTGAAAAGTGCTGGTCTTGCGATCCTCTTTCAAAAGTAGAAGTTAGGTCGAGAAGTCTGGAATTTGCAATAGCCCAAAACAGATCGAGCTTAGGGGGCAGGTCGTGGCGGAAAAGCTTCCCGAAAAGATTGTTCGGCAAATCGAAAAAGCTGCATTGCCAACGGGCGGCTCCGTCCCATTCGAGCCGAAACTCGTCAAAAACAGAAATGGAAATCCAGTCATCAAGAAAGACGTAATTACACACGGTCCCAAAAAGGGCAAAGTGGGGTACGTCGATGTGAAAGGGAGAATCTGGATCAAGGACCGCGCTCACGCAGGCGATCCCGATCATTGGGACGTCCAGGAGGATGGCGGACAAAAATATATCCGCGTCGATCTCCAAGGGGATGAGTTGACCTAATCGAACGGAACTCATTGTAGACGGCGATAATTCTATGGCTACGACAAGAAAGACGCGGGCAAGTCGCAAAACGGGCCTCGGCTCGGTCGTGTTATTGGCAAACGGCGCCTCGGGTTCTTGGGAGATTGCGATCGACGAAACAGCGTCGGGCGCCGGCCGATGGTGGGCTCAAATCGAGGGGCCCACGGCGACCTTTTATTTTGAAATCCCTGGCGTGGATATCGTTGGCAAGATGATTGAGTTTCTTGAACACGCGCAGGCGAGTCTACAAAGAGCGTGCTCGCTCGTGATTAGCAAACCGAAGGAGAACCGGGTTGCGCTCGTCAAGGACGAGGAATACGCAGACCGCTTTTTCCTAACATTGGGCTCGTCCGAGAAGCCGTTGGCTCGGTTCGTCCTTACCGGCCCGGATGTCTCGCAAATTGCCGCGGCATTGCGGCAGGTTCAAGAAGACTTCGACGAAGAATAAGACGGCCGGGCCGACGTTTCGAAAATCCGCCAGCAGATCGTATTTACTTGCCCGCCGGCGCCAGCTTCAGCGGCAAACCGCCCCAGACGACCTGGGTGAGATTGCCCCGATAGCCGGCCAGGTTGTCGCTGGGGCTGTCGACGATGCTGCCGAGAATCAGCACGCGATCGGCGGGAGAGAACGCCGGTTCCGGCGGTTGGCGGCTGTAGACGACCACGGTGCGCGGAACGCCCAGCAATACGAGTTGGATGCGATACAAGGGCCCTTCGGCCGCCACGGCTTGCACCGTACCGGCCAGCGCGATGCCGTTGGTCAACCGCTGGCTATCGTCGAGCCGGGCGCCCGCCAGCCGTCCGATGATTTGGGCCTTCCCGCGGTCGTCGGCGACTTGCAGCAACGCTTCGACAAGCTGCTCTCGCAACCGCTCGCGCTCGGCGTTGTCGGGCGCGAGTTGGGCGAACGTGACCGTGTCGGCCAATTCGCAGAGTCGATCGAAGGCCTCGGCCGTCAGGCCGCGCACCGGCTTGCCGTGACAATGCGGGCAGCGCGAGCGTTGCCCTTCGGCGGTCACGCCCGGCTTGGCGCCGGCGGGCGGTTCTCGCAATACATAGCCCGTGGAGTGACAGTGCTCGCAGCCGATTGCATCGCCGGCCTTTGCCAGCGCCGCCCACAGGTCGTCGGCCGTGTACGCGTTGAAACCTCGCGGGCCGAGGGCAATCTCTGCGGCTGCACGCGGCGAACTGGCGGGATTCTTCGGCGCCGCTTCTTCTACAGCGCCAGAGGCGGGTTTGTCGGCCAGCGAATCGAACGAAACGGGGTTGGCAAACTCCGCATTGCCGGGCGCAGCCGAGGCGTTGCGTTGCGCCGCGGCCAGTTGCGCGGCCTCGATTGGGGCGTCAAGAGTGGAGGCCGGTTCAGCGGGCTCGGATTCGTGGGGCCCAGATTCGCCGGGTTCATCGAGCAAATCGGCCAAGCTGCGTCTATCGGCCTCGCCGCGAGAGACGCCGCGACGCGCGTCGGAACGCTCGCGCTTGGCTCGCTTGGCGGGCAGCATCCAAGCCGGCAGCTTGTCGCGCAATTCGAGGAAATCGGCCTGGGGGCCGCCCACCCAGAGCAGCACGTAATAGCCGATGGCCAACCCCAGCACGCCGCCCAGCGCCATGCCGACGAAGTGGCCGAACAAGCCGAGCGTCGAAGTCGCTGCCTTTGGCCGCGGGGCCGAACGAACCGCGTAAGCGGGTTGCTCGGCCGGTTCAACCAGTTCTTGTTGCTCTTCCGCCGGCGCTTCGCTCTCGGCGGCGGCCGGTTCGAGGTTTTCAGCGGTCTGGGCCGATTCGGCGGACGGGGGCGGGACTTCGCCGTGCGGCGGCTCGGCTTCAGGGACCGCCGGCGACTGGGCCTCTGACAATGGGGCCTCTGGCGACTGGGCCGCCGCTTCCGCCTCGATTTCGATTGCCGCTGGCGGAAAGGGCACGCCATCGGCAAGGATTTCCGCGGCGGGGAATTCTGCCGAGCATAACGGGCAGCGCAGTCGTCGTTGCGGGTCGGCTTGGTCGGCCACCGTCAGATCGCGATGGCAAGCGGGACACGAGGAAATGCAGGGCATAGCGCCCTCCGGCGACGACGGGACCCCCTTGGCGGTGCAGTTTAACGGCGTCGGGATTTCGATCCTAGGCCGGTTCCCAGACGGCAAAAGCCCCAAAGGCAGGAGCGACGACAGCTCGATCGCACCGGGGTTGCCCTCGCGGGCAAAATAAAAAATAAATCGGGCATTGTCATTGCTGCCGACAGGGGACGCGTGCGGAGGGTTAAATCCAATACCGTTCAATTAGTCAAAACGACGGACTGCATAAAGGTTTTCGTCGGCGGACGGGGGCCGCGATGCTGGGGCCGTTTTTTTGGCCACTTCGAGACTTTTTGTTTGATGACGCGCGGGTTGATTCGATTGCGTCGAG
>DATKRK010000065.1:0-16433 GCA_035532215.1 Pirellulales bacterium
ACGATTCAGACGCCGGGTCTTCGGGCGAGCGTCCATTCTCGCATCCTCCTACTTTGGTCAGCAGAAGGATGACGAATCAGGCGTTCACTGAAAACCCGGCTTTTTCAAGTCACACCCGCAATCCGATAGAGTCAGGAAATCGAAAGCCCGCGTTCCGCGGCAAACGCCCTGATCTTTTGGCGGCCGACTTCAAAACCTTCATTTGCTGCTGTGAGCGAAGGGGCGGCGTAGGCGTAAATGGCCACGAGTCTTTTCCTGTCGAATGAGTGGCGCCCGAGATGACTGCATCGTACCGGGCGGCGATCGAAACGCAAACACGGGAGCGTGTCGCCGTTTGAGACGCCGTCGAGGCCGGCTGTAACCCTCGCCACAAGGAGGTAGTGATACCATTTCAGAAAGCTGGCCTATTCGGTCCACTCTCGGACGAAAAGACCTGCTCCGACAAGCGCAACGCCAGAGACGGCCAGCAGCCAGGGGTAGTCCGCCCCGAATGGCAATGAGAACATGGCGCCTCCGAAGATGAGGAATGCGTCGCCGACCGCCCGGCGAATCTTCGCTGATTTCGGCTCGGTTAGAAGCGATCGGAATGCTTGTTGAACGTCTGATTCTGTCACTGTGAGCGAGCCTCGATGTCTGGCGTTTTGGACGGACCTCGCGTAGAGAACCTGCTTGAACTCCGACGCTAGGCGGTCGCCCTCCTCGGCCGTCCGCTGCGGCATAAAGTCCTGGAGGCTGAGGCTGTTTTTTTGTTCGTCCGTCATGCGTGGGCCGCCTCCGGGTGACAATCATCGTAGCATGGTCTTCAGTGCGGCGCCCGTTCATTTTCCGTCTCCGCGCATCAGGTCGTTAAAACTCCGCACGAATCGCAGGATCGACCGCTCAGGGTTGCAGACAAGGATTCCGCAAGCTTTTAGACCGAGCAATGCCCACAAGGATGCCGCCGCCAGGCTGCCGGCGAAGCGATCAGCTTACTTTTTCAAGCCAGCCCTTAATGGTTTGGACGTCCGAGCCCGTCTCGCGGGCAATTTCTCGGAACGTCGCCCCCCTCGCGTGCATCGTCGCCGCAGTTTGCTTCCTGCCTCGGTATGCGCCAACCCGGCACGTGTTGCCGCAATAGTGCTGTTCGGTGCTCGCCGCTTTGTCGGCTACCTGAAAGAACTTGCCGCAGCGATCGCAGCAGTAGATGCGTGCCTTCCGGTCGATGGCATCCAGGAGCCCCACCCAGATGGCATCAATCAACCGAGACTGGCGCGACACACGCTTGAGGTTATCGTCGATCGACCTCTCTCCTTCTCTGTAGTGCGGACGAATTTGTGCGGCCAACTGTTCAGTGTATTTCGACGCCATGTCGAACCGCCGGGCGTTGCGCAAGCGGTCGCGTTCGACCAGGAGCCCTAAAGCTCTGCGCATCTCCATAACCTGCTCGACGATATCGAAGAAGCTGTCACTCTGGCCCCATTCCCGCCTCGAAGGCGCATTAACACGATTGCGGTCGCTAACTTCAAGCAGCCCGTTACGAGTCACGAAGCGCAAAATACCGTCGCGTGTCAGCTCGACGCCGGCTAACTCAAGAAAGAGCGTTGGGCGTTCAGAGGCATGGAACCGAGCCGCGATGTCCGAGCCATCGTAAGCACCCGCGCTTAAGTACAGCCCTTTCGCCTCCGCGGCCAAACCGGGATCGGCCTCCCACAAGTTCGCCCACGAATTGACGGCGGCGCGGCTTTGATGAGTGGGAATGTGTTGAGCGATGGTCGCGTCGAGGTCGGGACCGTGCCAACAATACTCGCGAAAAACCGGAAATCCTTGATCGAGGCGGTCTGTCATTTCACGCGACTTCGAGGGGAGCGGGGAGCGGGGGCGGCCGGCGATCTGCGTACATGAAGAAAATATTGTGTTCGTGTTGTGGCATCCAGTCAAGTGCAGTACATTCAGTCGCGTCCAAGTTTGTGTCAACAAAAGGAACGCAAATGGCACTCCCAGAAATCACCGCCGGCTCGCGGACGGGATTGGCAATGGTCCCCGAGGTGGCTGCCCATCTCAAGGTCTCGCGATCCAAGGTCTACCAGATGATGGATGCCGGGGAGTTGCGATTCGTGAAACTCGGCGGCTCGAGGCGTGTCCGCTGGGAGGACGTCGACGAGCTTGTCCGTCGGAATACGTGCGGCGCGCAGCAGTAGCAAAGCACCCGGCGGCCGGCGCGAAAAAATGCCCGGCAAACGCGGACGAGGCGTCGCCGGGCGAAAGGAATAAGCAAGTGAACGATACAGCCACATGCAGCGCGCGTCAAGTTGCGCGACAGCTCGAGCCTGGGCCTGAGCAACCAGGCCGTCTCACAGAGCAGATCGCGGCCATCGCGTATTACCTCTCGATCGACGCGGCCGAGCGGCGCCGCGATCCGGTTGGCTGCTGGGCAGCAGCTCGTTGGCACGCGATCCCGCATGTCCGGAGGATTGCCGCGTGACCGATCGTGCGTTGCCCGCCGAGCTGGATCCGTCGACGCTGGTGATTCTCGTCGACCAGCAGGAGAAAAGCCCGGCCGACGTCTCGCCCTGCCGCACCGAGTTCGCGCACCTGGCCGTCGGCGATTACTCGCTGAAGCACTTGGGCAACGAGGCTGTCGTCGAACGTAAGAGCGAAGCCGATTTGCTCGCTTGTCTCGGAGTCGAACGCGATCGGTTTAGCCGCCAAGTCTTGCGGCTGATGGGCTGCCGGCATCGCGTGCTCGTTGTCGAGTCGACCTGGGAGCGGCTTTCTGCCGGCGGCTGGCGGAGCAAGATCACCCCGGCGTCGGTGATCGGCAGTCTGACGGGCCTGATGGCGGACGGGCTGCCGGTGGCCCTCGTCGGCGACCACGAACAGGCCGGCCGGTTCATTTCGAGATTCTTTTTTATCGTCGCCAGGCGCCGGCTCCGTGAATCGCGCGGCCTCATCGGCGCCATCGCCGAGAGGAAGAAAACAGGAGGCGGCGATTGATGGCGACCGCAACGACCTTTCAAACCAACGTCGAGAACTGGCTCGCCGAGATCGGAGTGGCAGTCATCGAGCAGGCCGAGGGCGCCTTTGTGGTGCGGTGCCTTGGAAACTGCGGCGGCAGACGCCAAGTGAACGCAGAGACCGGCGAGAGCATGTGCGAGAGTTGCGAGCAGCACTTTATCGCCATTGGATTCACGAGGGTGCACTGCAACATCACGCTCGAGAAATCGCGAGAAATTGTCGAAAGGCACGGCCTCATTCGGCCGGCTACCAGCGAGGCCGAAACGGCCGGCGGCTCGAGCAAGCCGGCGCCAAAGGTCGCGGCGACTGCAGCCATCCCGCGGTTTCAAGAACCTCATGAAATCCTTGATCGTCAAGGGGAACCCCACAGCTTACGTAGTGAGAAGGGGTTGCTTGCATGCATTTTGCTCGATCCCCACAACCTGGCCGAGGTCGGCTTCCTTCAACCCGACGAATTCTACAATCCCGATTGCCGTCGTGTTTTCGAGGCGATGCGTGAGCTCGCAAAGGAGGGCAAGCTTGTTGACGAGTCGTTCTTATACGACAGGCTTGTCGCAAGTATGGCAATCGACGGGCGGGAAGCGCTCTTCCTCAAAGAAATCGCCGACACCGAAGCAAATGCCCACAATGCGGTGCTTCATGCGAAGGAGATCATCAAAAAGGCCAGCCAGCGCAACGTGCACAAGGCAGCGGTGCGCATGCTGCAGTTGGCCGCCGACAACCTGGCCGCGAGTCGCGGTCACGACAACTGGCTCAAGGAGGTACGTGAGGTAGCGGCTGCCGCTACTCAACAAAGCCGTGCGGCGGATTCGAAGCGGTTCCAGATCTACAATTCCGCCGAGCTCGCCGGCATGAAGTTCCAGGAGAACGCCATCATCGAGAACGTGATGATTGAAGGGCAGCCTGGCGGCCTCTTCGGCGGTACGAAAATGCTGAAGACGACGCTGGCGGTCGATGCCGGGATCAGCATCGCGTCCGCGACGGACTTCCTCGGCTGCGAATTCTTCCGCGTGCCGCAAGCCCGGCGGGTGATGATCATGTCGGCCGAAAGCGGCCTGAAGGAACTCCAAAGAAACGCTCGCCGAATCGCGGAAGCGCGCGATCTCGAACTGGCCGAGCTGCAATACCTGCTTTGGAGCGATCGCGTTCCGTTCCTCGGTACAGACGCCGATCCCGCAATCCTGGCCGAACAAGTCAAGGAGCACGGAGTCGAGGTGCTGTTTCTCGACCCGGCGTACCAGATGCTCGATCCACGCGATTCAGGGAACCTGTTTGCACAGGGCATCCAGCTTCGCCGGCTTCTCGACGTTTGCCGCGATGCGGGGTGCGATTTCATGCTGCTCCACCACACGACCCGGACCGCCAGCAGACAGTACGAGCAGCCGACCCTTACCGACGCATCATGGGCCGGTTTTTCCGAGTTCGTCGGCCAGTGGATGCTCGTTGCCCGGCGGCGTCCCTACGTGGCCGGCTCTGGAACCCACGAGCTCTGGCTTGAGTTTGGCGCCCGCGGGGCGCATCAGGCCGGCTGGGCCTTGGACGTCGACGAACGCTCCGACGAATGTGGAAGGCCGCAGGCTTGGTCAGCGACTATTCGTGCGGCCAGTGAGGTCCGCGCGGAGGCCGAAGAGGAGAAAGCGGCCAAAGAAGCCCGAAAAGCCTCCGCCGCGCAAGAACGCAATGCCAAGCGGCTCAACGACGACAAGGCCGCCGTACTTAAGCTTCTCGCTGAGTTGCCCAGCGGCGAGACAAAAAACAAGATTCGCGCTGATGCGCACCTGAACAGCCACGAGCGGACCGTGGCGGCAGTCGACGCTCTGCTTGAGGAGGGAAAGATCGTCGAGTGCGAAATCCGCAAGAGCGGCCAGAAAACTCCGCAGGCAGCTTACAAGTTAAAGGCGGTCAGATGAGGTTCAAGAGCAGTCGGGCCAGTCGGGGCAGTCGGTCAAAATCAGTCAGGCGGACCGCCTGGGACCGACTGGGGCAGGTAGTCGGTCAAAATGCCCCCTATGTAATAGGGGCATTGACCCGACTGACTGCCTGGTCCCCAACGAAGTGTGTACCGAGTGATCGGAGGCAACGATGACCTCAAGCAGAAAGGCTCCAGCAAAGCGCCGAGGCCGAAAGCCATTCTGCACGCCTGAACAGTTTCAAGTGCTGGCCGGAATCAAACAGCGCGAACTCGCCCGACGCGCGGCCGAGGAGGCGAGCCTTAAGGCCCCCTCTGATGGAAAACGACGAACGGGGCGAAGGAGAGTGAAATGAACATGCTTCCCCGATCCGAAAAAGCCGCCGCCTGGGCGGAAAGGCATCCGCCAGCGGAACGCCGAGCATTTCCGACCCGCAGGATTTTCGCCACCAACGTGATCCACCCGCCAACGAACGCAACAAGTTGATTTCCGAGGAAGCCCGATGGCTGAACACCGAAGCTGGAAACCGATTACCGTCCCCCCCCGCAATGCCCATGCCAGCGGCACAAGCTCCGGCGTCCGCGATCACCGTGGCCTCGCAGCCGGCCGTACGCCCGGCGCCCGAGCCTGTGTTGTTGACCGAGGCTGAGGCCGCCGACGCGATGCGCGTCTCGTTGTCGATCGTCGACCGGCTGATCCGCAACGGTGAGTTGCCCGTCGTGCGCTTCGAGCAGCGCATCGTCCGCGTTCGCACCGTCGACTTGCATGCCTTCGCCGAGCGGCGCCTGGTCGAAGCGGGCGATGGCGCCGAATCGCAAAAAAACTAGTTGCCCAATGGGAACGCGCCTGTAGAATGCTCCCGCCATGACACCAGCAAAAGCAGCCAAGCAGCGCGGGCTCCACGATCAGATTCGGGCCCACATCAAGGCGCACATCGTGGCATCGGGCGCGACGCAGGCCGAAATCGCCAAGGCTTGCGGCATTGGCAGGCCGAGCTTGAACAAGTTCTTGGCGGGCAAGGTGCTCGGGCCCGAGGCGATCGACCGCATCGCTGATCACTTGGGGCTCGTCGTCGTCAAACGTCGCAGTGGAGGTAAACGCTAATGGCTAGTTTGTCCCAAGATCGCAACGGCCTATGGCGGTTGCTCGTCGTGTTGCCCGACCGCAACCGCAAGGCATTGCGACTCGGCAGGATCGCGAAGGGCGACGCGCAAAAGTTTAAATTTCGCGTCGAGCGGATCGTCACCTGCATCAAGCTCGGCGAATCCCTGGACGCAGAGACGGCGGCCTGGTGTGCCAAACTGCCCGACGAAGAGTTCGATAAGCTCGTAGCGATCGGCTTGCTCGCCCAGAGGGCAAAGGCCGCAGACTTCGAACTGGAGGCGTTCGTCGCGGGCTACATCGAAAGCAGGAAGCCCGAATGCGCTCCTGGAACGATCTCGCTGCTTTTACAGGCCAAGCGTTCACTGATCGAGTTCTTCGGGCCCGCCCGGCAGTTATCGCAGATCACCCGCGCCGACGCCGATCTCTTCGCCGCTCACTTACGGCAGCACCTGGGAGAGAACACAGCCGCACGTCGAATCGGGTACGTTCAAGCGTTCTTCCGCCGGGCGGTTCGCGGCAAGCTGATTTCGGAAAACCCCTTCGACGATCAGAAGGCGACGTTCCGGCCTCAACGTGATCGCGAGTTCTTCGTCACGCAGGAGGCGTTCAAAAAGGTTCTCGACGCTTGCCCGGACGCGGAGTGGCGGGCGATTTGGACTTTCGCACGGATAGGCGGCGTCCGTATTCCGAGCGAATTGCGCGACATGGTTTGGGGCGACGTCGACGTGGACGCAGGAACGGTCCTCATCCGGTCGCCTAAAACCAAGCATTGCGACAAGGCGACGCGGATTCTCCCGTTGTTCCCTGAGCTGCGCGCGGTGCTGGGGGAACTCTACGACCAAGCTCCCGAGGGCTCGGCGTACGTGTTCCCTTCAGTGAGGGTAATGCCCAACCCGCAAAGCAAGATGCGGCCGATCATCCGGGCGGCCGGCCTGTCGGTTTGGGAGAAGCTCTTCGTGAACTGCCGGGCTTCTCGGCTCACTGAGTTGGCCGAACAGTTTCCGCTGGCGACAGTTTGCCGTTGGATGGGGAACACCAGCCGCATCGCAGCCCAGCACTACATGCGGGACCAGCAGGCCGACTTTGAGCGAGCCACGAAAGCCGCGGCCGCCGATTTGCGCACAGAATGCGCACACTCGGGGCCAGTCTCGGGCCGTACCACGGAAGTTTCGTCGGACACAAGCAACGTCCCGCCGGCCAAAAACGCCGGGAAAATGCCCGATACGGTTCTATACCGTTCAGGCGAGGAATGGCCCGTCAATCAAGTGGCGATTCCATAGAAAACTTGATCGCAGTTGGAGCAGGTGCGCCCGACCGTCCATAAAAGGCCCCCCGCGCCGCTGGGCGAATGACAGCGCAGGCGGCCGGACTCATTCATTTTGAATGCGGCTCTCACAATTCACGAACATCGCGATGGCAAGCTGTAGTCGCCGGGTGCGGCCCGCGTGCGGGCGTCCCAATGGGTTGGCGAGCCAGTGCGAAACGACGAACGCGAGGTTCCCCCTTTCGACGGGCGGCCGGCTGCGAATCTGCTTCGTCGTTATCGAGGCCGGCGCTCTCTGGGCGGCGCGCCAAGGCCAAAGCGCCTTGGGCGCGTTGGGCGACGCGCTGCCAGGAATCTCCAACCATGAAACCCAACGCGCTAGCCCCGCCAGGGCCGATCAAGGCCGTACTGATCGGCCAAATCGAAAAGGTCGTCTTCGGCGCCGCGGCGTGCATCGCGCTCTATCTCTTGGGCGCTTCCTTGTTCCGTGCGCCCTACGCCGAGACCCCCGATGACTTAATGCGAAGAGCCGATGAAGTCGCCGCGCGGGTCGCGCAATCGACGCCGCCCGAATCGTTCGCCGGCTTGCCCGCCCAGCGCGACATGAACGGATTGCTACAGGACGCGCTGACCGAAGTGAATCCCGATTTTTTTCCCATGAGCGAGCTGGCGCGGCCCTATTCGGATCATAAAGTTCGCCGGAGACAGCCCAAGTTGTTGGCGGTTGAAGACGTTCGCGCCTTTGCCGGGTTCGGTGCGATCGTGGTCGGCGATCAAGACTTGGGTCGCGATCGCTTCGAACAAGGGCGACGCGGAGCCCGTTGGACGCTTTTCGGTTGGCAATCCCAAGCGTCCAATATCAGTCCGAGGGCGGGCAACTACGACGATGATTTGGGGCAGGCGGCGCCTCCCAGCCTTGTGGCCGGCAATCCGGCACTCCGCCGCCGCAATGCGTCGAGTTGGCCGAATAACGGCAACGGAAATTCCCCCGGTCAAATTGCCGCCGGACAAATTGCCGCCGGACAAATTGCCGCCGGACGCCGCGGTCGAAGGTTCATTGACCGGAGGGCGAGAAACCGGCGCCCCAAGCCGCCCGCGCGAGGCGCACCGACGGCGGCCTTGGCGCCTGAAAAATTCGCACTCACGATTCCGAGCGGCGCCAAGCTCGAAGGCCGGTATTGGGTCGCGGTCGTAGGACTGATCCCCGCCTGGGAGCAGGAAGCCGAGTACCGCCGAGTTTTCCGCGACGCGACGAAGACCTTTGCTTCCGACGTTCCGTTGTACGTGTATTGCGACGTCGAACGCGCCGAAGTCGGCTCGGCCGGACAGCCGGGCAAGTTCGAAATGCTCGACATGGACCACGCCGCCGATGATATTGCCTATTGGGCCGCCGTCTATCCAGAGCCGGTCGATCCGAGATATCTTCCGCAGTCGGTGGACGTGGCCGGGCCGCTTCCGCCGTTGGTGTTCGCGAATCACGATCCCGACCGCATTCGACATCCCATGATTCCGTTGGCCGCCACGACGGTCGAAAAGAAAGCTCTGCTGCTGAACGCGATCGAGTCGGAACCGGCGCCGAAAAGTCGCCGGCATCGAACGGCGTCTCGCGGGCGCACCAGCCAGCCTCGTCTGCGGCAGGGCCCGGCGGGCGCAATGGGCCCGGCGGGCGCAATGGGCTCGCGCGGCGCCTGGGGCGCGCCGGCGGCTTCGAACGCGAAGCAGAAAAAAACCGAACGGCAACTGATGCGTTTCTTCGATTTCAGCGTTGAGCCCCGCAAAACTTATCGATATCGGGTGCGGCTGGCGCTCTACAATCCAAACTACTCGGTGGCGCGGTACTTTTTGGCGGATGAGAAGCTCGCCGCGGCCCCCGAAATATTTACCGCTTGGAGCCCGCCGACGGCCGCCGTGCTCGTGCCTGCGGGAAACGAGTTGCTGGCCGGCGGAGTCGATCCGGTCGAACCGAAAGCCAAGGTGCTGGTCCGACAATTCGATTCGGCCCACGCCATCACGGCGGTCCGCGTGTTCCAAATGTCGCGAGGTTCCACGGCCAACGCTGACGGAGTTGAAGTGCCTTTGCCGCACTTGCGCATCGACCCGAAGTCGCCCGAGCCGCCGCGGACGAAAGTCGATATCAAGACCGACGCCACGATGGTCGATCTCATCGGCGGGGCGCCCCTGGTCGGCGGCCCCGGCGGCGCCAAGGCCCCGGCCAGGATCTTGGTCATGAATTCCGACGGCGAACTGGCCCTGTTGAGCGAAACCGTCGATGCGGCGCGTTTCCAGATCGAAACCGCCAAGCTCGAAGCCGCGTTGCCCAAGCGGCAAGCGGCGAATCCGCGGAGGTAGCTTTTCGCAATGTCGGTTCCTGAACACACCGCGCCGCCAAAGGCGCCCGCAGCCGATCGCAGGGCGAACCTCGCGGACTATCTGCTCGTGGCGCTGCTCGGCGTCGTGGCGTTTGCGCTGGCCTGCTATGAAATCACCGACCAGGACGTTTGGTGGCAAATTCGCAGCGGGCAGTGGATCGTCGATCACCAGCGCGTGCCAGCGCTCGACCCGTTCAGTTACGGCTCCGCGGATCGGGAATGGATCGACTTGCACTGGCTGTTCCAGATCGTGCTTGCCGGCGCCTATGGCCTGGCCGGCTTGTCGGGCGTCGTGTTGCTCGCCGGGGCGTGCGCCGCGGCCAGCGTGCTCATCGCCTTCGCGGCAACGGCGCCCAACCGCCCCTGGTTGGTTTGCGCCGCTTGTTGGCTGCCCGCGCTGGCCTTGATGGGCTGGCGGCTGCCGCCGCGGCCGGAACTGTTCAGTCTCGTGTTTCTAGCGACCGATCTGGCGATCCTCGAGTTCGGCCGCAAGCGCCCCGGGCTGCTGTGGTGTTTGCCCGTCGTGCAATTGCTGTGGGTCAACAGCCACGGCTTGTTCATACTCGGGCCGCTGGTCGTGGGCTTCGATTTGCTCGAACGAACGACGGCCCTCGTCGGTCGCCGGCGGAGTGCGCCAGCGGCACTGGCGAACGAGCCGGACGCGATGTCGGGCTGGCGCCGCGCCGCCGCGGTGTTGGCGTTCGTCTTGGCGGCGACCTTCGTCAATCCCTATGGAACTCGCGGCGCCTTGTTCCCCTGGCAATTGTTGCCGAAGATCGCCAGCGAAGGAAACCTGTACAAGCAAAGCGTGGCCGAGTTTACGAGCCCGGTTCGCGCGCTTCGCGAATACCGGAGCGGCGTCGTCCACGGAGGCTGGTATCTGGGCCAAGAGTATTGGCTGCTAGGGTTGCTGCCCGTCAGCTTCGTGCTGCCGGCGGTGCGGCAGGCCTGGCGACAAAATGCGGCCGCCGGAAAAGGCAAGCGACGCCGCGAACTACAGCAACCCGATGATTTGAGCCTGGCCTGGCGAACCGTTGCCGGCATGTTTGCCGTCGCCCTGCCCGCGGCGAGCGCCTTGACGCTGCCGGGAGCGGCCGCGTCTCCTTGGCTCCTGAGCGCCGGCAATTACCTGCCCCTGGGGTTCTTGCTGATCGGCCTGGCAGGCGGTTGGGCGCTGCGAACGTCGCCGAGCGCCGCGGCGATGGCCGTCGGCTGCGCCGTCGGCTGCGCGGTTTGGCTCGCTTGGCTGCGGCTGTACTTCTGCGGAACGAACGTCGCCGCTTCGGCGGCGGAGTTGATTCCGCAATTCGGCGCGCTGGCGCTCGTCGTTGGCGCCGCGGCCGTCTGGCTGGCGCTGCGTCACGGCGCCAGCGCGTATCGGCTGTTGCTCGCCGCGGCGTTCGCTTACCTCGGATTGCAGGCCGTTCGCAATACGACGCTGTTCGGCCTGGTCGCAGGCGTCGTGCTGGCCTGGAATTTCGGCGACTATTTCGCCGGCGCGGCGACCGAGCGGTATGCCGCGGGCTTCGCGCGCCGCGCGGCGCTTGCGGGCCGCGGCGTATTCCTCTCGCTGCTGATCTGCTGGCTCTGGGCGATCGTCAACGATCAATACGATGATTACGGTCATTACTACGGTTGGCTGCGACATTCGAGAAAGTTCGGCTTTCATGAAAAGCCGTTCTCGTCCGCGCACGACGCGGCGAGATTCGCCGGCCGGCCCGGAATGCCCGCACGCTCCGTTGCGTTCGGCTTCGAGCAAGCCGGCGTTTACCTGTTCCACAACGCCCCCGAGCGAAAAGCGTACCTCGACCCGCGACTGGAAATTCCCGACGTCGAAGTCTATCGGAATTACGTCGAGCTGCTCGACGCCCTAGGCGAAAACGACCAGAGCTGGCCAGAACGGCTCGCTCGCATCGGCAATCCGCTGGTGCTCTTCGCGCATGCGGGAAACGAACGTCGCGAAGCGAGCTTGCTGATTCATCCGGATTGGCGCTGCGTCTATTTCGATGCGGTGGCGGTGAATTTCGTCAGGCGCGGTCAAGCTGCGGCCTATCCCGAAGTGGACTTCGCGGCTCGCCGCATGCACCCCTCGCAACCTTCGGTCCCCGATCTGCCGGGCGCCGCTTACCAGGAAGCGACCGCGCTCTGCCGGCTGGCCCTGGAACTGAAGCGCTTCCCCGATCGGACGTGGACGCATCGCATGCCGGCCCTGCTGGCCGCGCGCGAGCGGATCGACATCGCCCTCTACGAGGAGTCGGGCTCGGCTCGCGGCTGGGCGATGCTGGGCAACTGCTTCGCGGCGAAGATCCCAGACGCGCGACGATTGGCTGCCGAGGCCGACTGGTCAACCCCCCGCGATTTGCCCTGGGCGCAAGCCGCTTATGCTTATTGCCGCGCGCTCAACGCTGCGCCGGGCGACCCCGAGGCCCTCGCGGGCTTGTACCAACTCTTCGCCGCCAGAGGCCTGATCGACGCCCAAACCGCGGTGGGCGTAACGTTGCAAAAGATCGGTTGGGCGTCGCCCGAGCAGTCGGCCGAAATCGAACGCTTGAAACGCTCCGCAGCGGCTCTAGCGCAAGATTCGCGAGCGCGCGGCGGACCGCCCGAGAGACAGTTTTTCGATCATCTTCGCGGCGGCCGGGCGGTGGCGGCGTTGGCCGTCGCCGAGCAAAACCCCGATTCCGCGCGCCAGTGGCCCGTCGCAGAGCAAGCGGCCCGGTTGTGCCTGCTGATGGGATTGCCCGAGCGAGCACGCGAGTATCTCACGAGTTCTTCGCCGCCGGCCGACGAAACTCGGCGACAGTTGCTGCTCGCCGACGCCTATGCGGCCGAACAACAGCAAGCAGCCGCAGCGGCTCTCTATCGCGAAGTCTTGGCACGTCGCTCCGATCTCGCGGAAGCCTGGCTCGCGCTGGCGACGCTGCGCGCTGAGACGGGCGATGCCGCTGGCGCTCTTGAGGCGTGCCGCGGCGGATTGAAAGCCTCGCCCGGCGAGGCAATGCGAGCGGAATTGCAAGCCTGGGAAAAGCTGCTGATCTCGCCTCGTACGGTTTTAAAACGTTAGGCTCATCATGCACTAACATTTCGCGGAGAGAATTGTCTGTTTCGAAGCCATCGTCGGGCAGAGCATTCGTGAATCGGCCAAGCTGCGGCCTGCACGCTGACACGGCTTCCGCCCCCCCAGCAGGACGCATGACAGACGCGTCCACGACGATGATGCGAGAGCGGTTAGCGCAGAACTCCCCCGAATTCCGTCGAGGCCGCGGAGAGCCGACGTTCGAAAGCGACGCCAGGTCTGAAAGCGGCCGGCGCCCGAGCGCAGCCACGTGTTTCAAGCGACGCCCGACCTGGTCGGCATTCGTCGCCAGTTTCGCTGCGATCTTGCTGGTGAATTGGCACGAGCTCGCGCAACCGCCCGCGTGGGATGCGGCAATGAGCGTCCATCCGGCGGCGATTACTCTCAGCAAGAACGGGTTTAACCTGGCGGAATTGCTGCACCTGCCGAGCTACGCGCAGGGCGGGCCGAACACGCACGGCGCTTCTACGGTGACTTGGTTATACGCGGTCGTTTATTGGGGATTCAGCGGCTCGACGGCGCTCTTTCCGATCATGCACCTCTGCCAGTTTGCCATCTCCGCCGCGGGGCTGGCGGCAACGTTTCGGCTTGCTCAGCCGCTGCTGGGCGACGCACTGGCGGCTTTATTCTGCGCGGCAGTGCTGAGCTGCCCCACCCTACTCGCACAAACCGGCTGTCTTTACCTGGAAGCGCCTCTGCTGGCCAGCACGATCGGGGCCTTGGCGGCCTGGTCGTCGGGGCGCCGGGGTTGGGCGGTTATCTTGGCCCTCGTCGCCTGCTCGATCAAAGAAACGGGCGTTGTCGCGGCGGCGACGCTCGCCGCCGCCGCGCTGCTCGAGGCGAAGGCTTGGCACACGCGCGTGATCGGCGCCTTCAGCGTGCTGGCGCCCGCTACGACGGCGGTGCTGATCGAAATGGCCGTGGTCCGCCCGCCGGGCGCCGTCGCTTACCGCCCGCCGCAGTTGGCGTTCTTCTTGCGCTATCACGTGGCCGAGCGCATGGTGCAGGCGCCCGACCTGTGTTGTTTCATCGGCTTGTTCGCGCTGGTCGGCTTGCTGCAAATCAAGACGGTCTGGCGATCGCTGCGCGGGGCGAAAGAACCGGGCTGCGCAGGCGCCGCATCGCCGCAATTCGGCCTGGCGGGTCTTGCCGTCTGGGCGTTGCTGGGCGTGCTGGCCGCGACGCCGCTAGTCGGCGAGTTGTACGTCTTGCCGCGGTATTTCGTGCAGGTGTTGCCGTGCCTGTTTCTCGTGCTTCTCGACGCGTTGCGGCGAGCGGCAGGCCCCCGAGCGGCGTGGGCGGCGACTGCGCTGGCGCTGGCGTTGTTCGCGGCGAATTGCGGCGGCGCTTTCTATCGCGAGAATCCCGCCAACGACGGTTCGGTCGCCGAACGTTCTCTTGAATACGGCGATCTGCTGGAAGCCCAGCGGCTTGCGATCAAAGCGCTGGCAAAAGTTCCCGCCGAAACGCCGGTCTTCTATGGCTACCCCGAACACTTCATGACCGGCTATCCGGAAATGCGATTCGTCGAACATCGGCCCCGCAATGGCCATTGCATCGCCCTGGAGGAGCCTTACCGCAATGGCCGGCTCAGGGACTTTCCGCGGCATTTTCATGTCGTTGTCGACTACGCGGCGCTCGGCGGTCATCAAATCCAGGCGCTGGTGGTGCAAGCCGCCCGCAGCCAATGGCTCGTGCGGAAGGCGGCCGACGTTCGCCGGGGGCGGTATCGCGTGCTGCTCGTGGAGCTGCGCGCCCCCTAGGTTGCGACAAATCCTCGTGCATAAGGGTCCATCATGACGACGGCCGCAGCCGATGTCTCCGCTAACGACCGCAGCTCTCGCTCGGCGACGATTCTCGACGGAGCGATCTTGTTTTTGGTCGCGGCGTTTACGTTGTTGCGCGGCTGCCGGGAGGTCGCCGATAACGATCTCTGGTGGCATTTGCGCGCCGGACAATGGATCTTGGACGAAGGCCGCATTCCGTTCAGCGATCCGTTTTCCTTCGGTTCGGCCGACCGCCTGTGGATCGATCTGCACTGGGGTTTTCAAGTCGTCCTGGCGCTCGTTTACCGCTGGCAAGGGGTCTCTGGCACGGTGCTGTTCGCGGCAACGACGGCGATGCTCGCGGTCGTTTGCTGCTGGCTTCCGTGCTGGAGACGCATGCCGTTGGCCATTTGCGCCGCCTGTTGGCTGCCGTCGATTTGGCTGATAGCTTCGCGCGTCGGTCCGCGCCCCGAAGTCTTTTCGATGCTGTTTCTCGCTGCCTATCTGGCCGTGCTGCACGGCGCGAAGGGCTCGCCTCGCTGGCTCTGGTTGCTGCCGGGCGTCCAATGGATGTGGGTCAACTTCCACGGACTATTCATTCTCGGTCCGATCGTCTTGGGAGCGTATCTGACGGACGCTACCTGGAACATCGCCGCGAGACGATGGCGCCGTCAGGCGATTTCGGCGGAAGATCGGCGTGACATGCGGCGACTGCTTGCCGTTTTCGTCGCCACGTGTGCGGCCTGTCTGGCGAATCCTTATTTCGTCGATGGCGCCTTGCTTCCGTTCGAACTGTTGCCGAAAGTGACCAGCTCGGGCAATCTCTACAAGGAGGCGATCAAGGAATTCGCCAGCCCAGCGCGGTATCTGGCGACTTCTCGACCCTCGGGGCCGTTAGGCGAATGGAATTTGCACGCAGAGTTCTTTCTGCTGCTCGCTTTGCCGCTGAGCTTTTTCTTGCCCGCCGTCTGGAGCGCATCGCAAGCAACAGCGCATCGAGGCCGGAGGCCGGGCAGAAGCCACGAATTTCAAAGCGATTGGCCGAGTAACAAAACGCAATGGTCGGCCGCGGTCGCCGCCTTGGCGATTGTGTTGGCGGCCGCCGCGGCTCTGCCTGCGCGAGGGGCTCCGGCCTGGCTGGCGGCGATCGCGGATGCTGCGCCTGCGGCAATGTTGCTGTTATCGGCACTGGCGGGCTACGTGTTGTCAAAGCGTTCGCGGCCCGCCGCGCAACTGGCCGTTTGCGCCGGCGCGGCCATGACATTGTGGCTGGTCTGGGCGCCCGAGCTATTGTTTGGACGCGACTATGCTTCAAGCGCCGGGGCCGCCTTGTCCCCCGTCTTGCCGCCGTTGACGCTCTTCGCTGCAATCCCGGCGACCGTCCTTTCGTTGCGAAATGGCGGTCATCTGTTTCGTTTGCTGATTGCCGCGGCCTTCGCTTATCTCAGCCTGCAAGCCGTGAGGAACATGGCGCTGTTCGGTCTGGTCGGCGGCGCGGTTCTGGCCTGGAATTTCGGCGAGTGGGGCGCCGCACTGCGGAGCCGGGTCGCGGGCGAATCGGGCGGGCTCGCACGCTGGGCCGTCCGAGGAGCGGCGATCGGCGCGCTGGCTCTGGCCTTGTTGGCGCTCGTCACCGACCGCCTGTACCGCTGGTCGGGCCAGCCGGAACTGCACGTCGCCGTGGGCGAAATGCCTTTTGCGGCGCCGCACGACGCTGCCAAGTTCGCCGGGCAAGAGGATTTGCCGCGCGGCGCGTTGGCTTACGATCTTGGCCTGGCAAGCGTCTACCTGTTTCACAATTCGCCCGAAAGCAAACCTTACATCGACCCGCGACTGGAGTTGCCCGACGTCGAAACCTTCGACAACTATTTGTTGATCGACGAGCGGCTGAATGCTTGCGATCCGCGTTGGCGCCCGCTGGTTCGCCGGCTGGGCGACCCGCTGGTGATG
>DATKRK010000066.1:0-46389 GCA_035532215.1 Pirellulales bacterium
AACCAGCCACGCGCCCATGACAGTCCGGCTCATCGACTCAACGGCAAACGCTACCATGAGCATTGGCTCCACAACCTCATGGCGTCAACCTCACTGATGGGCTTAAGAAACCACACACCTGCAATCCGATAGAGTCAGGAAGTTTCCCAACAGCGTGCTCTGCTGGCGGGGCGGCGTGTTCGCGACCGCGGCGCCCGACTTGTGGTATCTCAAAGACACGGATGGCGACGGTCGCGCCGACGAGCGGCGCGTCGTCTGGACAGGGTTTGGCGAGGGGAACCAGCAGCTTCGCGCCAACGGACTCGCGTGGGGCCTCGACAACTGGATTTACGGCGCCAACGGCCGCAGTAATGGGGACATCCGCCGCCCGGGCGCCGACGAGGCCGTTTCGATTCGCACTCGCGATTTCCGGTTTTCGCCGAACACAGAGCGCTTCGAAGCCATCCCGGGGCAAAGCCAGTTCGGTCAGACGCACGACGACTGGGGGCGCCGCTTTCTGTCATGGAACACGATTCCGATTCGGCATGCGCTGCTCGATCCGGCGACGCTGGACTCGCACCCGCGGCTGATCCCGCAAGCCGTGCGCGACATTGCCGACCCGGCCGATCGGGGACGCGTGTTTCCGCTCAGCCCGCGGCCACAGACGTTCAACCGCGAGGCGACCGACTACTACAACGCGCTGTGCGGCCTTTCCATTTACCGCGGCGACGCCCTGGGCGAGGAATATCGCGGCAATGCGTTCGTCGGCGAGTCGCTGACGAACCTCGTTCATCGGCGCGTGCTGGCGGACGACGGACCGTCGTTCGTGTCGCGCCGCGGCGAAGAGAATCGCGAATTCCTGGCGTCGAGCGACGCCTGGTTTCATCCCGTCAACACGGCCACCGGCCCGGATGGGGCGCTGTACGTTGTCGACTTTTACCGCCGCTGGGTCGAGCATCCGCAGTTCGTTTCGCCTTCGCTGCGCGGCGGCGTCGACTGGCGCGAAGGAGCAGGCCATGGGCGAATTTGGCGAATTCGTCGGCGGAACCAAGCCGGCGGGCAGCCGAAGGCGCCTCATTTGAGCGAGGCTGGCATCGCCGATCTCGTCGCCGAGTTGGCTCATGTAAACGGCTGGCGCCGCGACACGGCCCAACGGCTGCTTGTCGAACGCTGCGATCCGGCTGCCATCCCCTTGTTGCGCGAAACAGTGCATAAGCAGCAGCCGCTGCCACGGGCCCACGCGTTGTGGACCCTTGAGGCGCTCGATGGGCTCGATGAGGCGACGCTGTTGTCGGCGCTGGGCAACGCTGTTCCGGAAGTCCGGGAACAAGCGTTGCAGCTTGCCGCTCGACTAAGCTCGCCGTCGAAGGAGCTGATCGCAGCGATGCGCGGTCTGGTCGACGATCCGAGTCTAGCCGTGCGGTTCCGGCTGGCGTGTTCGCTCGACGCGTTGGCCGTTGACGAGAAGTCGGCCTTGTGGCGGAGCTTGGCACGCCAGCCCGACGCCGCCCCGTGGCTGCTGCTGGCCGTGTCAGCCGCCCTCGACGAGCGTTCGGCCTGGCCCTTTCTTAAGCAGCTCGCCTCGGAAGACGCGAGCTGGTTGCAGGCGCCCACGCCTGAGCAGGCCGCTTTTCTCAAGCAGGCGGCCGCATTGCTGCGCGGCGAGGCCGATGTCATCGATGCGTTTTCTTTCCTGGGGTCGTTCCGGCCTTCCCAAATCGGGCCTGGGCATCTGGCGATCGTGGCGGGGCTGGATCAAGTCGCACAGGCGAACAATCGCTCCTTGCGGCAATGGTTGTTCGACGGCAAGGAAAACAAGTCCTCTGCCGCCGAAACGCTCCGCAGCGTCATCGACGTCGCACGTCGTGTGGCGGCAGATGGACAAATGGCGGTCTTTCAGCGAATCGACGCAATTACGATCGTCCGTCTGGACGAGCTGGCAGTGGCGGCGCCGCTGTTGCTCGCATTGCTCGAGGCAAATCATCCGCAAGAAGTGCAGTCGGCGGCTGGCACTGCACTGGGCGCCGTGGCCGACGCCGAAACGGCCCGTCGAATGTTCGCCGGGTGGAACATGTATACAGCCGCGACGCGGAGAGCGGTGGCTGCCGCGGCGCTGCGACGTCCAGAAGCGGCCAGCGCGGCGGTCGAAGCAATCGAACGAGGCGACGTGCTGGCGATCGAACTCGATGCCAGCCTGCTCCAAGCCCTCGCCTCGCTCGGCGACGGGTCTCTGCGCGAACGGGCGGAGCAGGCGCTGCGTGCCGCGGCCCCTGCCGATCGGCGGGCGGTGCTGGCCCAATACCAGCCGGCGCTCGAGCAGGCCGGCGATCGGCGGCGCGGCGCGGGCCTGTTTCGCCAGCACTGCCTCGCGTGCCACAACGTGCAGGGGCTGGGGCGCCGCGTCGGCGCCGATCTATCGGGCATTGGCGGGCGGCCCAAGCCGACGCTCTTGGAAGACGTGCTCGACCCCAACCGGCGGATTTCAGCCGATTACGTGGCCTACACGCTGGTGACGAACGACGGGCAAGTTCTTGTCGGGCTCTTGGCCTCCGAAAGCGCCGAAGCCGTGACGCTGCGCCGCGCCGAAGACGTGCAAGAAACCGTCCCCCGCAGCCGAATCGACGAGCTGCGCGCGAGCGGCCAGTCGCTGATGCCCGAGGGCTTCGAGCAGAAGCTCGACGTGCGGGACATGGCCGACCTGCTGGAGTTCCTGGCTCGGCCGGATCGGGAACTGCTGGAACCGTAAAAACGGCAGCCGAGCGATTCGGTTTGGACCCGCGATGACCTGTGGGACGGAGACGGGTTCAGCGATGGCTATCTACAGCGTCTCCGCCAGCGTCCAGCGGATTCGGGACCGGTGCCGAAGTGACGTTCAGCGTGAGAGTACCGGGCGGGAAGCTCAGCTCGTAGTCTACGACGAACTTGCGAATGTCCGGGAAGAGCCGCGCTCGCCGCTCGGCGATCAGTTCCATGACTTCGACGACCGTGCCGACGTCCTCGGCATAACCGTCTTGGGGCACGAAGGCGTCGACGATTTCCTTTTCAAGCTCCGGCTGGCTGCCGGGAGGCAAAAGGCTCTTGTTCCAGGCGACCACCGTCAGAGCGATGATCGACTCTGCTTGTCGTGCAGTTGTGCCGGGGCGTTGGATCAGCGGCTCGGCCAGTTTGAGCAGCACCGCCGACATTTTAGGCTCGCCGTCAGGCGTCGGGATGTCCCGCTTCACCGATTCGCGCTTGATGCCCAATGCCTCGAGGCGTTCCCAGCGCTTGGCGTTGTTGCCGATCGACATGGCTGAACTCCTGAATCTTGCTAGCTGTCTCGAAGCGGTTGCGGCGAATTGCGGCAATTTCCTGGCCGCGGGCTTTCGCTGCGCGGCTCAGGTCGCGTCCGGCTCAGGATAGCCGGGCGCATGACAAGCCGACAAGCCACTGTTGGCCAAGTCGCCCTCAATCCGGCTCGCATGAAGCGCAGTCAGCGGCTCTCCGCGAGCGGTTTGCGTCGCCGGGCAGAAAGGACGCCAGGAGGGCCTCACGACTCATCGCGGTCGCGTTCGATCCGCCGGCGTCGGGTCTTGCTGCCGCGGGCGCCCTGCCGGACAAAGCCGTTCGCCAGTGCAAGCCGCAACGTGCGTTCGGTCGATGTGACCGACGCACGTTCGCAGCCGTTAAACGGTCGGCCGGGACGGCGTCCAATTTCAAAAAGGGTGTCACTTTGGACGTCCGTCTTCGCCAATACCACCGTTTCCGCGCCCGTGACGGCGAAGTTCCGCATCACGAAGCTGATCCACGTCGAACTCTTTGCCTTTCATCATCGCAAACTTTTCGAGTTGATCCTTTGTCAGTGATGCATTGATCTTACGATCCTGCTCCGCAGTCAATTTGCTCATTTTCTCGCGCAGATCACCACCGTCGCCATCACCGCCTGACCTAAACAACTCCTGCCTCTTGGCAAGATACTCGTTCGTAATGGATGTGATTTTTACCTGCTGCTCTTCCGTAATGGCGAGCGCGTCGATCACTTCGGCGTCCGCATAATAGGCGGCCGTTCCCATCGCCTGCCAGTTGATCTGCTGCAAGCGGGCGAATTGATCCGCTGTCAGGGCATCTTTGAGTTGTGCCTGGAATTTCGCATTCGTGGCTTTCCACGATTCCATCAATTTCGCGATCTCCTGCGTGCGCGACTCTTCCGTTTGGCCCGGGAACGGAAGAATCCCCCAGGGGGGCATCGCCGCCTCTTGGAAGTTGCGCCCGCTGCCGTTGGCCAACCGGACAAGTCGAATCCGAAATCCGCCACCGGCGTCTCGCCAGGTTTTGTTGAACTGGTCCGTGATCGCAAGTGCCTTAATCGCGGCATCCCGGCTCAATCCCAGTTCCTTCTGAACCGCCTCATTCTTCACGGCTGAAAACATGCCGCCGTTTCCGATGAAGATGAGTTGACCTGCCCCAGCACGACCGGGTCCTGCACCGCCCGGTCCTGCACGGCCGGGCCCTGCACCACCTGGTCCTGCACGGCCGGGCCCGCGAGCCGGCCGAGAGACGAGATCCGCGATCCGAAGCTGGTCCACGTCGAACTCTTTGCCTTTCATCATCGCAAACGTATCAAGTTGAGCCTTCGTGAGTGAGGCATTAATCTTAGCGTCGTGCTCCTTGATCAATTCGCTCATCTTTTTGTGGCGCAGATCAATGTCGCCGCCGCCTTGAGCAAAGAGCTCTTGCCTTTTGGCGACGTATTCGTTCGTAACGGAGGCGATCTTGTTCTGCTGTTCTTTCGTAATGGCGAGAGCCTGGATCACTTCGGGATCCCAGTAGGCCGCCGTTCCCTTGGTCTGCCAGTCGATCTGCTGCAAACGGGTGTATTGATCGGCGGTCAGCGCCTCTTTGAGCTGCGGCAGGAATTTCGCCGTCACGGCCTTCCACTCGCCAAAGTCCCAGGGCGGGAGGTCCACGTCCTCAAAGTATCGCTGGTCGTCTTGAGACACTCTGACACGTCGCCCCCTAAAACCTCTGCCTGCCTCAAACCAGGCGGTCCTGAAATTGGCCTGGAACTGTTTAACTCTGGTCGCAGCATCCTCGTTCAATCCCAAATCTTTCTGGACTGCCCCGTTTGCCACAGTAAAAATAACAATACTGCCGCCAAACCACCCGAACTGTTGCGGCGGAATTTGCGACGTCAAGAGCGCAAGGTCGATGGGTTTGCCTTCGAGCGTTGTAAGTTTCATCTGTTGCTCTGGCGTCAGAAGTTCCTTGGCCTTGCTGTCGCGTTCCTTGACGAGCTCCTGATACTGGGCAAACACAGCTCCTGAGCGGAGCAGCTCGAACTCCTTTAGCTCGTATTCCTGATTAATAGTGGCGACCTTTTTGATCTGGTCTTCCTGCAGGTCCAGCGCCTTGGCCAATTCCGTGTCGTGCTGCCAGGCCACGCTGCCATAAACTTGCCGGGCGATCTGCTGTAATCGTTCGAGTTGTCCAGCCGTGAGGGCCGCCTTCAACTGCTCATTGAATTTCTCGTTGATCGACTTCGTTTCAGCCTTTTGCTTCTCAAAATACTCACGAGATCTTTTTTTCTTGTCCTCTGGACTCAGATCGGCGAGCTCGCGTAACACCTTCAACTGGCCGGTGCGCCCGGCGGACACCGCTTCGCAGTATTGCTCCGCGATGCTTTGAACCGTGATCGCAGCAGCGCCGTCGATTCCGATGTCTTTCCGAACCACATTGCTCGCAGCGACGAAAAAAATGCCTCTTCCCTCGCGAACGAAAACGTTCTTTTGCATTGCCAAGCCTTCCGCCGTCGGTCCTGCTGCCAATGTGACAGTCGATTTCGCCGGAACGGGTGCAGATTCGTTTTCGGATGACCAACTCGCCCAATACGGTTGATGGCCGGAAACCAGGATTCTCACGACGAGGCTTTTCCCGGGACTTTGCGGCCACTTGACGACGACTCGTCCCTCGAAATCCGCAGTCACAAACGCTCCATAATCGCCCTTTCTGACGAATTTGCCCACGAGTATCTGTTCGGCCGTCGGGCTGGGATCGATCCGCAGTTCGACGGTGGCTTCAGGAATCCGTTTACCCTCTGGTCCGACTACGGTCAATTCGAATGTTCCGGCGTTCTTGGCGAGGACCGTGTCGCGACCAGGATTCAGCTTATCGGATTGTCGTAAATTGTTGTTGTCACCCGCGCGCGTCTCGGCTGGGGCTCTGGATTTTTGACTTGGATCTGGTTGGTTCAAGTCTTGAGCGGCGTGAATGTGAGGCAACGAAATCGCCGCCAGTAGAATCAGTCCGCACAGGGACCGGCGATCGAGTCCGATGCGGATCGACCGTTCGGTATCCATCAATCGTCGCACTCGTGCGAAACAAGAGGCTCTCGAATCCAGTCCGAAGACTCCCAGCGCCCCGTTCAGGTGGTGAGCATTTCGATTCGCCTGTCGCAGGATCAGCAAAAACGCCTCCCCCGTATCGACAGCGGAAGTGTCGCTCAACGCCACGGCCAGATCATCACAGGCGTATTCGCGCAGCCGATGTATCATCTGATTCGCGATCCACACGGCCGGATTGAAGAAATGCAGCACGGCAGCAAGTCGCTGACACGCAACGACCACCAGATCGACACGACGAATATGAGCCAACTCATGCAGCAAAACCCATTGCAATTGTTGCGATGAGAGCGTCGATGCGATCGTTCGCGGCAGAATGATCGTCGGTTGAAAGATTCCCCAGACGGCAGGCGCCGAGATTTCGTCACTCAAGATCACGCGGACCGCCCGAGTCATCCGTATGCGTCGGCATAATTCGCGAAGGTCCAGCCTCAGACGCGATTCATCGACCGGCTCGAGCTGCTTGATCCGCATTCTAAATCGAAGTTGTATCAAGGCCAGTCTTCCCGATAAAAATGCGACTCCGAGAAGCCAAACGAGCATGGCGGTCGCCGAGACGTTGAGGGATGGCACTTTCGAATGAATCGGCGTCCCAGCGGTGGCGTTCGGTGCTGCGGAATGCGCATTTTGCGAGCCGCGCGGTTGATTCAATTCGTCCGGAATTATGCGGGCCGTCGCTGATGTTCTTGCTGATGGCGGTAATACCGTTGTTTGTGATGCTGAATCGACCTCGGAGTCATCCGATTCATTCGTCGTGCTCAAGGTCTCCTGCCGTTGCACCTGAGGCTGCCTTTCGACGTCGCGACGATTCCGACTTCCCTCGAGCCACGTGGATACAGCGACCGAAGGAGTCCATCTCGAAATCGCTGTGGGGGCGGTGATACTCAACGGCAACAGCAACTTCAAAGGCACGAGCAGAAAAAGACAGTAACCCACCTGGGGCGCGACTCGTCGTCGAATCAAGAGCCATAGCACGCTGATCAGGATCAACAAAGCTGATGTATCCAACAGGCTCGCGAGAACCCACGTGAACCATCGATCGCCCATCGAATTCGTCAGTTCGATTAGTCTGTAGATCACGGTCGCGGTCTCCCTTGAGGACCTTTCAATTTCGATTTGTTGCTTCGTCGTTGCAACGACTGTTTTTTGGCGTCGATCAATTTCTGCAATGAATCCAGGTCGTCTTCGCTCAATGGCGTCTGTTCGACCATGTGGACCAGTAGCGGACCGGTCGTCCCTTCGATTGCGTTTGTCAGCAATGTGTCAGCGGCCGACTTCAACATTGCACCGGCACTGCGGATCGGTCGGTAGACGAATCCGTTTCCGACGGGCGTGGCCGAGACATATCCCTTGTCCGTCAGTCGCCTGAGAATGGTTTTGACAGTAGCGGGAGCCCACGAATACTGTTCGCCCGCAATCGTGTAGACCTCACGAGCCATCGCCTTCTGCAATTCCCACACAATTCTCATGACCTTCCATTCGGCCTTGGATAGATCTTTCTGTTCGCCGGATTCCATTCAATGACCTCACGATGAAAAAGAAGCGATCGGCGATCCGACCCTGAAGTGGAATAAACAATAGTCGTTCCGACTACATGTGTCAACGATACGATCGTTGGATTTCCGAATTTGAAGGCATCCGCTGCGGACTCTTGGGATCGCCCGCGGAACGAGAGAGATACTCAACCCGCCGGCCCGTGTTCCAGCTCTTTTGCTGTGCACGGGTCGAAGCAAGTTGTTTCCCAAGGCGGCCACAACGTAGCGCGCGTCGGTCCGACACACCGAGGCAGCCTAGCCACCGTCCTTCAATGCGGCTAACTCCCCTCGAAAAGCGATCGAACGTCTCCCTGCCATGCTCCGTAATTCCATCCGGCAAAGCTGCCGATGAACTATCGGCGGCCGGCGGGCGCCCGCTTCCATCGTCGCCGCCGGCCGAGCAACCGGGCCAGTGAATCGCCGACGGGCAGGCCGCGATCTACTGCCGCAAGTGGTAATGCGAAAAGAGACGGCGAGACGGTCCGCTGCCGACGAGCCGCTATCCCCGCCGCGTCAGCAAACAGGACCAACCGAGCGGTCCTTCAGCCCCGCCGGGATCTTCGAAGCGGAACGGCCGAATCGAATCCACGCTGAACAGCCCCCCAAGCTCGGCGCGGATTTCGTGTTCGTGTACCCGGGGCGGTCCCGGCGCCTCGGTTGGTTCATTCGCATTGCCGGCCAAAAGGAGGTATTTGGCCCCGGGCTTGGTCACCCGCTCGAGCGTTTTTAGGAAGCCGGGCAAATTCTCGCGGCGGGCGCAATGGTAGCAACCGCGGTCGAACACGAAGTCGAACGGCGCCAGCGCGGCGCGAAGGTCGCAGACGTCGTCAACGAGGAAGTCGACCGCGACGGCTGCGTTGAAGGCGCGTCGCCTTGCCCGCTCGATGGCCGCAGCCGAGAGATCCACGGCCGTGACGGCGAAGCCTCGCTGCGCCAGGTAGACCGCATTCGTTCCCGTGCCGCAGCCCAATTCGATCGCGCGGCACGGTTGAATCGCGCCACGATCAAGGACGGCGGCCAGTTCTGCCGACGGCCGGCCCGTGTCCCAGGGCGTGTCGCCGGTCTCGTAGCGATTCTCCCAGCGGGCTTTTGCGTTCGGCTGATCCGACGCCGGTTCAGGCTTCGATTCCAAGGTCGGTCTCCTGCCATTTGTGGCGAATCTACTATAGCCCCGGTCGTCGTCGAGGTCTGCGGCTGCCTTCCGGGCCGTCGCTTCTCACTGTTCATTCCCCTGCTTGTCCCGTGATGGCCGGTCCTCCGACGGCGGCTGTTGCGCAGCGAACCAGTCGTCGTGCAGCTTCTTCAACCGCGCGACGACGTCGGGGCGCTCTTTCGCCAGGTTGCGCGTCTCCGAGACGTCGGTCGCCAGATTCGAGAGGAATAGCTTCTTATCCTCGTCGCTCAACGGCCCGCCAGACGTGTCGCGGGCGTTGCCGATCAGCTTCCAGTCCCCCTCGCGCGCGGCCCATTGAGCGTTGCGGCCGGCGCCCACGTGCCAATGCAGCACTTGATGCGGGGACGGGGCCGTGGCGGAGCGGACCACCGGCACGATGCTTAGACCGTCGATGTCCTCATTGAGCAGCTTGGCCCCGGTCAACTCGGCGATCGTCGGCATCCAGTCGCAGGAATGTACGAGCTGATCGCGGACCTCCCCTTCCGGCAAATGGCCGGGCCACGAAATGACCGCCGGCAACCGCATGCCTCCCTCGAAGAGGCTGAACTTGGCGCCGCGGTACGGCCCCGGGTTGCCGCCGCCGAAGTGGGCCCGTTCTTCGGTCGAATGTCCGTTGTCCGACTGGTAAATGACCAGCGTCTTCTCGCGCAGGCCGAAGTCGTCCACTTTCTTGAGCAACGCCCCCACCACCCGCTCGTCGAGCGTCGAGACGAACGCGGCGTACAGGTTCCGCGGGTAGGGCAGGTCTTTGTAATGCTCCAGCCACTTCGGATCGCCCTGATAGGGATAATGCGGCATGTTGACGGCGAAGTAGATGAAGAACGGCCGGTCCCGATGCTGCTCGATGAAGCGGGCCGCCTCTTCCACCATCAACTCGCCGAAAAACCGGCCGGGATACTGCACTTCGCGGCCGTTGCGGTGCAGGTCGTGTACGTTCGGCCCGCTCCAGTAAAAGAAGTGCGAATAGTTGTCGATGCAGCCTCCCATGTGGCCGAACGAGTGGTCGAAGCCCTGGCCGTTGGGCATCATCTCAGGCGTGTAGCCGAGATGCCACTTGCCGATATGGGCCGTCGCGTACCCGGCGGCCTTGAGCATTTCGGCGATCGTCACTTGCTCGCTGGGCATGCCCTGCCCGCCCCGTTGCGACCCGGCGTTGTTGGGCAGCCCGGCCCGCAAGGGATACCGCCCGGTCAACAACCCGGCGCGCGACGGCGAGCAGACCGGGGCCGCCGAATAGAACTGAGTAAACCGCACTCCCCGCCGCGCCAACGCATCAATCCCCGGCGTCGCCAGGTCCCTCGCTCCATAACACCCCGCGTCGAACGAGCCTTGGTCGTCGGTCATGATGAGAATGACGTTGGGGCGTTGAGCCTGTTCGGCGGCAAGCAGTTCCGTAGGCATGAGTTGCGAAACGACCGCGGCGGCGACACAACATGCCAGTGTCGTTATTTGGCGTCGTAGGCGACGCCGGAATGGCCGGCGACAACCGGCCGGCGACATGGCAAGAAACTGAAACACGATGAATCCTCTCATCCAAAAGGCCCATGCGCTGCAGTCGATCCCTTCTCGTCCGCCTCCGCGGCGTTGGCGCGTTAAAAAGAGACCAGAGGGCCATGGGCGGCGACCCGTATGACGGCCCCTAGGCGGCAACGAACCGAAACCGGTTCCGGCTTCATTGTCTTCCCCCCGAATTCCACGGTCAATTCCCGGCGGCAACTGGTTTCCCACGCAGGGGGGGCATCGACCTGCGTAGGAACCAGCGGGCAATTCGACCGCCGCCGATCGTTGTTCTTCGCAGCCAAGCGTAAAACCGCCAATTCGCCTCCGCGCCAGTGGTTTCCTGTGTTTTTTGGCGCCGACCGCCCCATGCATTTCGCCCCTTGGAATATCGACCATGGCAAGATTCTGACCAGGCGGGAAATGGCCCTCGTCCTCGCGGATCTCAAGGCCCAGATGCGGTGCGACTGTCGGAGGCGTTGTTCAACGAGTGCTTTGCAGGGGCAAGTAGTTCTGGACTATCGCACGCGATTGGTCCTTACAGATTGACATGCCGGCTTCGCAGGATAAATTGACTGCAACGTCGGCGCCCGAATGAGGGCCTAACAGGGAACCCCGTGCAAACCGGGGGCGGTCCCGCCGCTGTAACGGACGCATGTTTAAGCGCAGCCACTGCTTTAGCGTGGGAAGGCTGCGTGGAAAGTCCGGAGCCAGAAGACCTGCCGACGCCAGGCGAGCCTGAAGATTCCACGGGCGAGGGAATCGGCTGGCCCCGGTGCTGCGCCGGGTTGGGGGACCAAGAAAACTTGGGTGCCGTCCCTCATGGGTCGAACTGACCGAGTTGACCATGAGGATGACGTTGATTACCGGCGGGGCGGCCAGCGGCAAAAGCTTGCGCTCGCTGCGCCTCGCTTCGGCCTGGGGCCCCAAGATCCTGTTCGTCGCCACCTGCGTGCCGCGCGACGACGAGATGCGGGCGAAGGTCGCAGCGCATCAAGCCCAGCGACCGGCGACCTGGCAAACCGTTGAGGCCACGCGCGGCCTCGGCGAGGCGTTTCGCGACGGCTTCGATGGCGCCGTCGTCGATTGCTTGACGCTCTTGGTTTCCCAGTTGCTCGTCGAACACGCGCCCGACGCCGAAATTTATCGAGAAGTCGGCGATCTTTGCCAAGCCGCGCGCCGCGCCAGCTATCCGGTCGCGGTGGTCACCAACGAGGTCGGTTGCGGCCTTGTTCCCGAACATCCGCTGGGCCGGCGTTTCCGCGAGTTGGCGGGCCGCTGCAATCAACTCGCCGCTTCGCTGGCCGACGAAGTGGAATTGGTCGTTTCCGGGATACCGCTGAAGGTGAAGCATGCTGGCTGAACTATCTGCCCGCGTGGCGCCGCTCGATGCCGTTGCGATGACCGCCGCGCGGCGGCGACTCGACGCGCTAACCAAGCCGCCGGGAAGCCTCGGTCGCTTGGAAGAGCTGGCCGTACGCCTGGCTGGGATCACCGGGCGCGTACCTCCCGCGGTAAACGAAAAGACGATTTACCTGTTTGCCGCCGATCATGGCATCGCCGCCGAGGGGGTCAGCGCGTATCCAATGGCCGTAACGGCGCAAATGGCGGCTAATTTTCTCAACGGCGGGGCTGCGATCAACGCGTTGGCGCGACAAGCCGGCGCCTCGTTGGTCGTGGTTGACGTCGGCATTGCGGCGGAAATTCCGCCGCACCCGCAACTGATCTCCAACAAAATCGCCCTGGGCACTCGCAATTTCCTCCGCGAGCCGGCGATGACCCGCGAGCAAGCGCTTCAATGCCTTGAGGCGGGCCGCGCCGCATTCCGTCCCTGCCAGGCGGCAGGCATGGGCGAAATGGGGATCGGCAACAGCACCAGCGCCGCGGCCATCGTGGCGGCGGTGACGGGACGCCCGCCGGCAGAGGTCGTGGGTCGCGGCACGGGTATCGACGACGCGGTGCTGGCCAAGAAAATCGCGGTCGTCGAGCAGGCGCTCGCGCGGCGCCAGCCCGACCGCGGCGACGGATTGTCGCTGCTTTGCACCGTCGGCGGCTTCGAGATCGGCGCGCTGGCGGGGGCGATGCTCGCCGCGGCGGCCGCGCGCGTGCCGATCGTCTTGGATGGATTTATCTCTACGGCCGCAGCGTTAGTGGCAGTACGGCTTTGTCCGCAGGTCCAAGCATACTTGATCGCAGCCCACCGTTCGGCTGAAAGAGGGCACTCCGTTGCGCTCGCCGAGTTGAACCTGCGGCCACTACTCGATCTGGAATTGCGGCTCGGAGAAGGGACCGGCGCCGCGCTCGCGTTTCATCTGCTGGAGGCGGCCTGTCGAACGACGGGCGAGATGGCGACGTTCGAAGACGCAGGCGTGGCGGGAAGGACGGTCGGCGCATGAGACGATCGCATGGCGGAGCCGCCGGCCCGGGACTCTTGGACTTCAGCGTGAACCTGAATCCGCTGGGGCCGCCCGACGCGCTCGGTTTGCTGGCGAGCAACGATCACTTGACCAGATATCCCGAACCGCAGTCGCAAACGTTGCAGCACGCGCTGGCGCAGCATCATCGAGTCGCCCCTGAATCCGTGCTGGTCACGAACGGCGCATGCGAGGCGATCGAACTGGCGATGGCTTCGTTCAAGCCGCGACGCGTGGTGGTTCTGGTTCCGGCCTTTACCGAATACGAAGACGCAGCTCGCGTCTGGGGACACGAAGTTAGGACGATCGCGGCCCGCGAAGAGGACGGCTTCGAGTGGGATTTCTCGCGGCTCGACGTTCATCCCGACGATTTGGTCGTGCTCGGCAATCCCGCGAATCCCACGGGCGTCGTATCAACGTTGCCCAAGCTCGAAGCGACGCTGCTGGTCGACGAGACGTTCCTGGATTTTGTCGATCGACCACAAACGGCGATTGGCCGGCCGCGCACGCTGGTCGTGCGATCGTTCACCAAGATTTTCGCATGCCCGGGATTGCGGCTCGGTTACATCGTCGGCGACGTCGAACGATTGCGAGAGCGGCAGGCCGCCTGGTCGGTCGGCCGCCTGGCCCAACTCGCGGGCGAAGCGCTGCTCCGCGAGACGGCCTACCTGGAGTTCACGCGGCGGTTCGTGCGCGAATGTCGCGAAGATCTGACGAAAGGCTTGCAGTCGCTGGCCGGCGCCAAAGTCTTTCCCGCGGCGGCGAACTTCGTCTTTTTCGGCTTGCCGCAGGCGAACGCCATCGCCCGGCGATTGCACGAGCGGGGCATCGTCGTGCGGCAATGTTGCGATTTCACGGGTTTGGCGCCCGATCGTTACCTGCGCGTCGCCGTGCGAAAGCGAAGCGAGAACCAACGCTTGCTGGAGGCGCTCGATGCCGCGCGGTAAGGCGATCATGGTCCAAGGCACAGGCTCTCACGTCGGCAAGAGCGTGCTGGCCGCTGCGCTGTGTCGCATTCTGCGGCAAGACGGATACCGAGTCGCGCCGTTCAAAGCGCAGAACATGTCGAACAACGCCGCCGTATGCATCGGCGGCGGCGAAATCGGCCGCGCGCAGGCCGAGCAGGCCGCCGCCTGCGGCATCGAGCCGACGACGGCCATGAACCCGATCTTGCTCAAGCCGTGTACCGACGTCGGTTCGCAAGTCGTGGTCATGGGCCATGCCACGGGAACGATGACGGCGAAACAATACCAGAGCCACAAAATGTCTTTGTTGCCGCAGGTGCGACAAGCGCTCGAATCGTTGCTGGCCCAGTACGACGTCGTCGTGATCGAGGGGGCGGGCAGTCCCGCGGAAATCAACCTCAAGCAATACGACCTCGTCAACATGCGCACCGCGGCGTTGGCCGACGCTCAGGTCGTGTTGGTCGGCGACATCGACAAGGGCGGCGTGTTCGCTCAATTGGTGGGCACTTGGGAGCTGCTCGAGGAGGACGAGCGCCGCCGCGTGTGCGGGCTGGTGATCAATAAGTTTCGCGGCGATCTCGACATTCTCGCGCCCGGCTTGGATTATCTCCAGCAACGGCTGAAGCGGCCGGTGCTCGGCGTCGTTCCGTATCTTCGGGGATTGCGGATTGCGGAAGAAGACACGATCCCGGCCGACCGCGTCGACCGGCAGGCGACCAAGAGCGGCCTCCGCATCGACATCATCCGTCACCCGCGGATCGCCAACTTCACCGATTTCGACGCGTTAGGCGACGCAGCGAGTTACGTGAGCCAACCGCCAGCCGACTTGCCCGACGCCATTATTCTGCCAGGTACGAAAAGCACGATCGCCGATTTGCACCAACTGCGCAGCGCCGGTTTCGAGCCGTGGCTGCGACGAGCGCGTCAGGCCGGCGTGGAGATCGTAGGAATCTGCGGCGGCTTTCAGATGCTCGGGCGCACGATTCTCGATCCGGACTGCGTCGAGTCGCCGCAGGAGTTAACCGAGGGGCTTGGATTTCTCGATTGCAGCACGGTGTTTCAGGCCGTCAAGGAGACGGCGCGCGTAACAGGCATTCACGTCGAGAGCGGCGCCACGGTGGAAGGCTACGAGATTCACATGGGTTGCACGCAGGGAAATCCCGGGCCGCAGCCTCTATTTCGCATCCGCCAGCGGCATGGCATCGCCGCCGAGGGGTACGACGGCGCCGCGTCGCCCGACGGCCTGGTATGGGGCACGTATCTTCACGGGCTGTTCGACAACGACCTTTTCCGGCGCTGGTGGCTGAAGCGACTTAGCGGCCGATCGAAGAAAGAAGTTCGCTCCGAGCCGTCGAGTGATCGACTCGAGGCGCAAGGCGAACGCGAGGCGCCTGTCCCTGTTCTTCAACAGGATCGCGAAGACCGTTTCGACGCGCTGGCGGCGGCCGTGAGAAAAGCGATTGATGTGGAACATTTGTATCGAATCCTCTGGAATTAAGTTGGAATATTCCCTGCCGGCCGCCTTCGCGCTCGACTTGGCGCTGGGCGATCCGCGCTGGCTGCCGCACCCGGTGCGGTTGATCGGCTACGTGGCGACGATGTTGGAGAAGTTCTTGGCGTACTGGTTAGGACGGACCTACTTGGCCGGCTTTCTGTTCACGGCTTTGATCGTGAGCGGAGTTTGGGCCGTTTGCGTCGCGCTGACGGCCGCGGCCGCCGGCTGGGATTGGCGCGCGGGAATCGCCGTGCAAACGGTGCTGCTCTATACGACGCTCGCCGCGCGCGATCTCGACGTCGAAAGCGGACGGGTCTATCGGTCGCTCGAAGACGGCGACCTGTCTACGGCCCGACGAGCGTTGTCGATGATCGTCGGCCGGGATACCGATTCGCTCGACGAACCCGAAGTGATCCGCGGCGCCGTCGAGACCGTGGCCGAAAGCAGCGTCGATGGAGTCGTGGCGCCGCTGCTATTTGCATTGGCGGGCGGCGCCCCGGCCGCGATGGCCTATAAGGCGATCAACACCCTGGATTCCATGGTCGGTCATCGCGACGATCGCTATCTCCGCTTCGGCTGGGCCTCGGCGCGGCTCGACGATGTCGCTAATCTGGTTCCTGCGCGAGTGGCGCGACTGCTTTACCCCTTAGCGTCGCTGGCGTGCGGTTATGACGCTGCCGGATGTTGGCGCGTCGCTTGGCGCGATGGCCGCAAAAGCCCAAGCCCCAATGCCGGCATTCCCGAAGCCGCGGTCGCCGGAGCGCTCGGCGTGCGGCTCGGCGGCGTCAATTATTATCAAGGGGTCGCCACGGTCAGGCCTTACTTGGGCGAGTCGGTGAATCCGCTGAGCAGGAACCACATTGCGGCGGCGGTGCGGCTGATGTATTGCGTGGCGGCGTTGACTTTGTTGCTGGGCCTTAGCCTAAGGATGCTCGTATGGCGCGCCTGGTAATCGCCGGAACGCACAGCGGCGCCGGAAAGACGACGATGGCGCTGGGCCTGATGGCGGCCTTCGCGCGGCGCGGCCTGCGCGTGCAGCCTTACAAAGCCGGCCCCGATTACATTGACCCGACCTGGCACGCGGCAGTGACGGGCGTACCGTCGAGAAACCTCGATCTGTGGATGCTTTCCAAGGCGACGGTGAAGCGGCTTGCCTCGCGTCAGGCCGACCTCTCGATCATCGAAGGAGTCATGGGGCTTTTCGACGGCCCTGGCAGCACGTCGGAGCTGGCCCGGCTCCTCAAAGCCCCCGTGGTGTTGATCGTCGATGGACATGGAATGGCCGGCTCGGCGGCGGCGGTCGTGCGCGGCTTCGAAACGCTCGAGCGCGGCGTGCAGGTGGCCGGCGTCGTCCTCAACCGCATTTCCAGTGCAGGGCACTATGAACTGTTGCGCCAGGCGATCGAAAAGCGCTGCCGGGCGCGGGTGCTCGGTTATCTGCCGTGCGACGATCGACTCCGTTTGCCGGCACGGCATCTCGGCTTAGTGCCGGCGCAAGAGGCGGGCCACGTCGGCGCCCTGGCCGATCTACTCGTCGCCCAGTTGGAAAAGACCGTCGATCTCGATGCGATGTTCAAGCTGGCTCGCTCGGCGCCGCCGCTGGCGCCGCCGCCTGACCGGCCCCGGCGCCCCACGATTGCCAGAATCGCCGTGGCCCGCGATGATGCCTTTTGCTTTTACTACGAGGACAATCTCGACTTGCTGCGCGAGTGCGGCGCCGAATTGGCGTTTTTCAGCCCGCTGGCCGAGCGGCGCCTGCCTGAAGGCGTGGGCGGGGTCTATTTCGGCGGCGGCTTTCCGGAGCTGTTCGAAGAACAACTGCGCGCCAGTCCGCTGGCCCGCGCGCTAGCGGGCATGCCGATCTACGCGGAGTGCGGCGGATTGATGTTTCTGAGTATGATTGGAGTCGTTCCCGGAAACGTGTCGATGACCGAACGACTGCAACACTTCGGTTATTGCGAGGCGGAGGGGCGCGGGTCGTTCTTGCTCAAGCCGGGCGAAAGCGTGCGCGGGCACGAGTTCCATTATTCGCGCTGGGAGGGCGAAGGAGTGGCCCCCGCGGTGATTGCCAGACGCCGGCGCACCGGCGACGAGCGGCCCGAGGGGTACGCCGCGGGGCAGATTCATGCGTCGTACGTACACATTCATTTTCACGGCTGTCCCTGGTTCGCACGGCGTTTCGTGCGGGCCGCAGCCGACTTTCAGAAGGAGAACCGCAATGGACTTGATGCACGAGATCGTGCCCGAAGAGGAGGTCTACCAGATGCTGATGCTCTTCGTGCTGGGCGTGCTGGTAGGCGCGGTCGCGGGGTTGATGCAACGCTTCAAAGCTGAAGGGAGCAAGGTATGATGACGCTGTTGGCACATCACGTCGAGCCGGCGTTTTTACCGATTTACGCGGGCCAATTCGCACTGGGCGTTTGGGTCGGTTGGCGGCTCATCGCCGCGGTGTTGCGAAAGTGGGCGATCTGAACCGATGCCGAAGCGCCCCGTGGTCTTGATCGTCGGACATGGCAGCCGCGAAGCGTCTGCCAACCAGGAGTTCGAGCAACTCGTGGCGCGCTATCAAGCGCGCCGGCCCGACCTCGAGGTGCGCTACGGCTATGTCGAATTGGCTCAACCGTCGCTCAGCGACGCGCTCGCGGAGATTCCGGCGGACTGCGACGAGGCGATCCTCTTGCCGCTGTTCCTGTTCGCCGCAGGGCATGTGAAGAACGACCTTCCGCTGGCGCTAGCCGCCGCGCGCCGCCAACGGCCAACGGTGAGCTTTCGCGCTGCGCGAGCGCTCGGCGTTCACGCCGCGCTTGTCGGCTTGGCGCTGGAGCGAGCTGAGGAATCGGCATCCTCGGCGCCGGATGAAGCGTCGCGGACGGCCGCGATCGTGGTCGGTCGCGGATCGAGCGATCCCGACGCAAACGGCGATTTCTGCAAGTTCGCGCGGATGGTCGCGGAGGCGCGCTCTTTCGCTTGGGTCGTGCCGGCCTTTATCGGGATTACCCGGCCCAAGTTCGAGGAGACGCTCGAGTTCGTGGCCCGCGCCAGGCCCGAGCGGCTGCTGGTCCTGCCCTACTTGTTGTTCGGCGGGCGGCTGCTGTCTCAACTGCAAAACCAAGTGGCGGACTTCCTAGCGCGATACCCCTGGATCAAGACGACGCTCGCGCCGCACTTGGGCGTCCACGAGTCGCTGCTCGCCGTGCTCGATGAGCGTCTCGCCGAAGCGCGCAACGGGCAAGCGCCGCTGCCGTGCGATAATTGCCAGTATCGGGCCGCACTGCCCGGCCGCGCGGAAAGCTTGGGCGGTTTGCGCGCGTTGCTCTGGAGTCTGCGACATTCGTTTACGCACGCCCAGGCGGCGCCGCACGTCCATGCGCATCGGCCGATGAGCAAGCACGTATTGGTGTGCGGCAACATCGACTGCGCCGCTCGCGGCAGCATGGGCCTGGTTGAGTCGCTGCGCCGCTCGCTCAAGGACGCCGGCCGCGAGCGCGACGTCCGCGTGACGGTGACGAGCTGCATGGGGCGATGCGGCGAAGGGCCGACGGTCGCTGTTTATCCGGACGGAATCTGGTATCGAGGAGTGCGCGAAGAAGACGCCGCGGAGTTGGTCGAAGAACATCTGCTGGCCGACCGGCTCGTCGCCCGGCTGGTCGACAACATCATGCAATAAGGAGTTTCAATCGATGGCTTGTCATGAAATTGCGGCGTTGAGGCTGGGGTTGATGCAGATCTTGGGCATCCAGGATGAGGCGGAACGAGAGCACGAATTGGCCGAACTCAACCAAGGCGAGGCGCCCTCCGATGCCCTGCGAGTGCTCTCGGAATCGCGAGATTTCGGCAGTCTGAAACGTTTTTTCGAGACGGCGCTGGCCCAATTGGAAGAGCGGGTGGCCCGCACGCCGGCTAACGATCGACAGATGCCTTACCTGCGGGCGCTGATCGTGTTGACGAAAAAGGTGGAACTTGATCTGCGCAACCAACTGGAGAGCCTGACGCGATTCTATCGCGATCTCGATGAGATGCACGATTTCGTACACGAACTATTTCCAGCCCCCTCGAAAACTTGAAGGATCCGATGACGCGCATTCTCAATCCCGAGGCTATCGAGGCCGAGTCGTTCCGCATCATCACCGAAGAGTTGGGAGAACATTCGTTCACGCCCGACGAATTCGCCGTGGTGCGGCGCGCCATCCACTCGACCGCCGACTTCGAATTTGCCCGCACTCTGCGATTCGCTCCAGGCGCGATCCGCTCGGGCATCGAAGCCATCCGAGCCGGCCGCAGCATCGTGGCCGACGTGCAGATGGTTCAAGCCGGCATTAACAAGCCCGGTTTGAAAAAGTTTGGCGGCGAGGTGTATTGCTTCATCAGCGACGACGACGTCATGGCTGCGGCCAAGGAGTCGGGACTGACCCGGGCCATCATGTCGATGCGCAAAGCGGCCAAGCAGCTCCCGGGTGCGATGTACGCCATCGGCAACGCGCCGACCGCGCTGTTGGAACTGGTGCAATTGGCCGATGTCGCCCGGCCGTCGCTGGTCGTCGGGGCGCCCGTCGGCTTCGTGTCGGCGGCTGAGTCGAAAGACGAACTCTCGCAGACGCGGCTGCCTTTCATCACGGCGCTCGGTCGCAAGGGCGGCACGCCGGTGGCCGTGTCGATCGTCAACGCCCTGATCCGCCTGGCCGGAAGTTGAGGGCATGAATTTCGTCCTACCTACGAAGAAACTTAGGATTTCATGAAACCATACAAGTGGCACATGCTCGTTTGTACCGGCCCGCGCTGTACGCAAGACGGCGAGTCGGAAGCGCTGTTCAGTTCGCTCGGCGAAAAGCTCAAGGCCCACGGGCTCGACGCCGACGAGTTGCGCGTCAAGCGCACCCGCTGCAGTTGCTTCGCCATCTGCCAGGGCGGTCCGATCGTCGTCGTGCATCCCGATGGAACCTGGTACGAGCGCGTCACCGAAGACGTCCTCGATCGGATCTTGGCGGAGCACCTTAAGCAAGGCCAGGTCGTGCAGGACCACCTCTTTCATCAAGCTTGAGCCATGGACGTTTACGAAGCCATTTACACGCGGCGCGACGTGCGGCATTTTCGCGGCGACCCGCTCGAGGACGCAGTCCTCGAGCGGATTCTCGACGCCGCCCATCACGCGGGTTCGGTCGGCTTCATGCAGCCTTGGAACTTCATCGTGATTCGCGATCCGCAAATCCGCCGCCGCGTGAAAACGCTGTTCGAGGAGGAAAATGCGCTCGCGGCCGAGAATTACAGCGGCTCTCGACGCCAACTCTACCAGTCGCTCAAGCTGGAGGGGATCTTGGAGTCGGCCGTGAACCTCTGCGTGACTTGCGACCGTTCGCGGGCAGACCCCGTTTTGGGCCGCAACACGATGTTCGACGCGGACCTCTACAGCACGTGCTGCGCCGTGCAAAACCTCTGGCTGGCGGCGAGGGCCGAAGGCGTCGGAGTCGGCTGGCTGAGCATTTTACGCCCCCAGGCGCTGACGGAGTTGTTGGAGTTGCCCGAAACGGTCGTGCCCGTCGCCTACTTGTGCCTCGGTTATCCTCAAGAGTTTCGCGAGCGGCCGATGCTCGAAGAGGTCGGCTGGCGCGACCGGCTCCCCTTGGATCAGGTAATCTTTTATGAACGCTGGGGGCAAAGGAAAGTCTGAGCAGGGCCTGCGTTCCGGTTTTACGACCGGCGCTTGCAGCGCCGCCGCGGCCAAGGCGGCCACGCTCGCGCTGTTGAATCAGCAACCGTTGAATCAGGTCGAAATCACGCTGCCGATTGGACGCCAGCAGATGTTTGCCGTGGAACGATGTGAATACAATCCGAGCGAAGCGACGTGCTCCGTGGTCAAAGACGCGGGCGACGACCCCGATTGCACGCACGGCGCTCGCCTGACGGCCAGCGTTTCGTGGACCGATCGCCGCGGCGAAATCGAACTCGACCGCGGACCGGGGGTCGCCGTCATCACCAAGCCGGGCGTCGGCCTCGACGTCGGCGCGCCGGCCATCACGCCGACGCCGCGCCGCAATATCACGGACATGGTGCGCGAAGCGGCCGGTGAGACCCTGGGCGAACGCGGCTTGCGCGTGATCCTTTCCGTTCCGGGCGGCGAAGAGATGGCGAAAAAAACCCAGAACGAGCGCCTGGGCATCTTGGGAGGCATTTCGATCTTGGGAACGACCGGGATCGTCGTGCCTTTCTCCACCGGCGCGTTCAAGGTCTCGATCACCCAAGGCATCGACGTCGCCCGCGCGGCGGGGCGCGACGTCATCGTGCTCACCACCGGCGGCAAAAGCGAAGAGTTCGCCATGAAGCTGCTCGGGCTGCCGCAAGAGTGCTACGTGCAGATGGGCGATTTCGTCGGTTTTGCGATCAAGGCCGCCGTGCAGCGACAGGCGCCTAAGATCGTGATCTGCGGCATGCCCGGCAAGATGTCGAAAATCGCCAAGGGCAAGATGCAGACGCATGTCGCGGGCAGCGAGGTCGATCTCGAGTTTTTAGCCTCGATCGCCGAGGAGTGCGGCGCGCCGGCCGAAGTGGTCGACGAAGTCCGCCGTGCAAACACCGCCCGGCACGTCTCCGAGATCGTGGCGGCCCGGCAGGTGAGCGGTTTTTGGGATGCGGTGGCGCGGAAGGTGGTGCTGGCCTGCCGGCAGCACGTCCGCAATGCCGCCGCCGTGGAATGTCTTTTGACCGAATTCAGCGGGCAGGTGATTGGCAGGTGGTCGAGTGAGTAAGCCAGGTGCTGCAAACGTGGTCGTCGTTGGAATCGGCGACAACGGCGCCGATAGCCTTTCCCGCGATGCACTGCGGCGAGTGGCCGACGCCGAACTGTTGCTGGGCGGCGAGCGGCAACTGTCGTTCTTCGCGGATCACCCGGCGGAGAAGCTGGCGATTCGCGACAATCTCAAGGAGATCGCCGCGCGGTTGCAAGCCGAGACGCGCCGGGTGGTCGTGCTCGCCTCGGGCGATCCGCTGTTTCATGGCATCGCGGGCTACCTAGCGGCGAAAATCGGCCGCGACCGCTTGGAGATTTTGCCGAACATCTCCTCGATGCAACTGGCGTTCGCCCGGATCAAGGAATCGTGGCACGACGCAGCCCTGGTCAGTTGCCACGCCAAGCCGCTCGAAGACGCGTTGGACGTCATCCGCGACGCGAAAAAGGTCGGCATCTTCACCGACAATGAAAATACGCCGGCCCGCATTGCTCGCGAATTGTTGAAGGCGGGCATCGGCGGTTTCCTGGCTCATGTCTGCGAGAATCTGGGCGGCGCCGAAGAGCGGGTCAGTTCCTGGAATCTCGAAGAACTGGCGGAGCGATCGTTTTCGCCGCTCAACGTGTTGGTGCTGACGAAAAAAGCCACAGCGCCAAGTTTCCAGCGGCGCGATTGGACCGTCGGCATTCCCGAGGAGGCATTTTATCAGCGGCAGCCGCTCAAGGGATTGATTACGAAGACCGATGTGCGCGTGCTCAGCCTGGCAAAGATGCGGCTGCGGCCGGGCAACGTCGTCTGGGACGTGGGCGCCGGTTCGGGGTCGGTCTCGATTGAAGCGGCCCTGCTCGGCGCGAAAGTCTGGGCCGTCGAAAAGAACAAAGAAGACTGCGAGATCATTCGCCGCAACATCGAGAAGTTCGACACGCCGCAAGTCACCGTCGTCCACGGTATTGCGCCGGCGGCCCTTGCCGAGTTGCCGGCGCCCGACGCGGTTTTCATCGGCGGCAGCGGCGGAGAAATGAGCGAGATCATCCGTCTTTGCCGCGAACGGCTCTCGCCCGGCGGCCGGTTGGTGATCAACGTCGCCACTTTGGAAAACCTCGGGCAGGCGCCGGCCCAGGACGTCACGTTGGTGCAGATCAGCCGTACGCGGCCAATTCTGGACTTGCACCGGTTCGAGGCGCTTAATCCCGTGTTTATCGCCTGCTGGGAGAAAGGCTGATATAATTGAATACGTCATCACCAAACGAAGGCTTCCAATCCAATGAGCAACTTGCTTATTCCCGACGTCGAGGAGTCGGTCATCGAGCGTTTGCGCCAACGAGCAGCCGCTCACGGCCGGACGCCAGCGGTCGAGGCAAAAGTGATACTACAAGAAGCACTGCAGCCGCCGCCCGCCGCGGGGTGGCAGCAAGTGAACGCCACCCGCAATGAATTGGCGGCCAGCGGGGGAGATTTCAGCGACAGCGCCGCGCTCATTCGGGAGGACCGCGAGCGTTGAGTCTTTACATCGTCGACGCCAGCGTCGGAGTCAAATGGTTCGTGCCCGAAGTCGATTCCGATGCCGCTCAGCGGCTTCAAAATCCAGTCCACCAACTTCACGTTCCTTCTTTATTCGATGTCGAGGTCGCCAACACCATTTGGAAAAAGCTCCGCCGCGGCGAATTGTCGTCGGCGACAGCGAACTCGATCGTCGCGCAGTTGCCGTCGATACCCGTTGCACGCCACGCCGACGCACCGATCCTTAAGGCGGCATTCGAACTGGCCGAGAAGACAGGCAGAACGGTTTACGATTCGCTCTATCTCGCGTTAGCCGAAAACCTCGCCGGCCAACTCGTCACGGCCGACGACAGATTTGTCAATGCTCTGTCGGGCACGCCGTGGGCGCCTTTGATGATGGCCTTGGGACAGGTTCCGTGATTCCCTTAAGTTGCAGGCCAACGAGCATAGCCCGCGGGAGAAAGCATGAAGACCGCCGTCATCGCCATCACCAAACACGGCGCCGCCTTGGCCCGCCGGCTGGAGGGCGACCGTTATATTTCGGCGAAGTTCCGCAACGACGAGGCGGCGCATTATTTCGAGAAGCCGATCAAGGAATTGACCGCAGAAATCTGGCCGCAATACGAAGCCCTGGTCTACGTCGTGTCGCTGGGCGCCGTCGTCCGCACCATCGCCCCTTTTCTCAAAGACAAACACGTCGATCCCGCGGTGATCGTGGTCGACGATAAGGCGAACTTCGCCATCAGCGTACTCTCGGGCCACGTCGGCGGCGCGAACGAGTTGACCGAGCGCATTGCCGGCCGGCTTGGCGCCCAGGCCGTGATTACCACCGCCAGCGACGTCGGCAAGACGATCCCCGTCGATATCTTGGGCCGCGAACTGGGATGGACGACCGATCTCGAGCGGAACATCACCAAGGTCAGCGCCGCGGTCGTCAACGAAGAGCCGATTGCCTTCGTGCAAGAGACGGGCGAAACGAACTGGTGGCGCCGCGAGACGCCGCCGCCCAAAAACATCCAGTTCGTCACGCTCGACGAAGCGCGGCGGTTCAATACGGCGCTGATCGTCACCGATCGGCTCGTCGACGATGAGTTTCAAGCGAAGGCGGTGATCTATCGTCCCAAGTCGCTGGTGCTGGGCATGGGCTGCGACCGCGGCGTAAGCTGCGAAGAGGTCGAGCGATTCGTGTTCTCGACGCTCGAACAACATCGGCTTTCGTTCAAGTCGGTGCGAAATCTGGCCACGGTCGATCTGAAGCAGGACGAGCCGGCGCTCGTGGAATTCTGCGGCAAGCACAAGCTCGATATGACGTGCTATCCAAGCGAGCGGCTCAAGCAAGTGCGGGCGCCGAATCCGTCGGCCACGGTCGAAAAATACGTCGGTACGCCCGGCGTCTGCGAACCGGCGGCCATCCTCAGTTCCGCAGGCGAATTGATCGTGCCCAAGCAAAAAGCGCCCATGCTCACCTTGGCCGTGGCGAGAATCAAGTTCTAGGGAGACATCATGCCAGGCAAACTGATGCTGGTCGGGTTTGGACCCGGCCAACACGACCATCTGACCTTCCGCGGCCGCGCGGCTATCGAAGAGGCCGAAGTGGTCATCGGCTACTCCACCTATATCAAGCTGGTCAAACCGCTCTGCGAGGGCAAGCAGGTAATTTATACCGGCATGACTGAAGAGTTGAGCCGCGCGCGCAAGGCGATCGACCTGGCTTGCGAAGGCCGCCGAGTCGCTTTGATTTCGTCGGGAGACGTCGGCGTGTATGGAATGGCCGGGCCCACGTTCGAGATCCTCAAAGAACGCGGTTGGAAGCGCGGCGCAGGGATCGAGGTCGAGGTCGTCCCTGGCGTCACCGCGGCTAGTTCGTGCGCCAGCGTGCTGGGGGCGCCCTTGATGCACGACTTTTGTACCATCAGCCTGTCCGACCTGCTCACGCCTTGGAACTTGATCGTCGAGCGGATCGAAGCCGCGGCCAAAGCCGATTTCGTCGTGGCCCTGTACAACCCGAAGAGCGGACGCCGCACGAAGCAGATCGTCGAGGCGCAGCGGATTTTACTCCGCCACCGCTCCCCGAAGACGCCCGTGGGCCTGGTGAAGTCGTGCTACCGCGACTTGCAGAAGGTGGTGCTCACGACGCTCGACGACATGCTCAACCATGAGATCGGCATGTTGACCACGGTGATCGTCGGCAACAGCCGGACCTTCGAGTTCGAGGGACTGATGGTCACGCCGCGCGGCTATCAGACGAAGTACGAGCTGGAAAGCGTCGATCGCTCGACGGTCGAGATGATGCGGCGGCAATTGTCCGAAAAGCCGTCGCCCGGCCGCTCGCTCAAGACTTACGGCACGCTGTACGGCATTGGCGTCGGTCCCGGCTACGCCAAGTATCTTACGCAGCAGGCGCGAGAGGCGATCGAGAAAGCCGCGTGCGTCTTCTATCCCCGCGGCAACTCGACGGACGAGAGCCTGGCGCTGAATACGATTGAATCGTTCATGCGCAAAGACGCCCGCGTCGAGGAGCTGATGTTCCCGATGACCAAGGATCGAGACCTGCTGGAATACTACTGGAACTTGAACGCCCAGAAGGTGGCCGACGTGCTCGCCGCCGGCCAGGACGCCGCCTTCATCACGTTGGGCGATTCGACGATGTACAGCACGTTCATCTATGTGGTGAAGACGTTGCGAGAGACGTTGCCGGACGTGCCGATCGAAACCGTGCCGGGCATCTCGAGCTTCTCGGCGGCCGCGGCCATGATGAACCTGGCCATCGGCGAGGGGACCGAGCGCGTGGCGATCGTGCCGGTCAACCGCGACGTGTCGAACGTGCGCGACGCCCTGGAGGCGTACGATACCGTCGTGCTGCTGAAAGCCGGTTCGAAATTGAACCGGCTGGTCGCGCTGCTGGAGGAAATGGATCTGATCGACCATGCCGTGATGTTCAACTACATCGGCACGGAGGACGAACGCGTCGAAACCGACTTGCGCCGCTTCCGCAACGAGACGACCGGTTACATGACGCTGATCATCGTCAAGAAATCGAAGACGTTCCTGGTCGACGACGAGGAGGAGGCCGCTCCGTGGAATACCGCCAAGGTCTCGTGATCGTCAACACCGGCAACGGCAAAGGCAAGAGTACGGCGGCTTTCGGCACGGCGCTGCGCGCTTTGGGCAACGGGTTTTCCGTGCTGGTGGTGCAATTCATCAAGGGAAACTGGAAGACGGGCGAGCGGACCGCCGCGGAGCGTTTCGAGAACTTCGAATTCCGCGCCATGGGCGAGGGCTTTACTTGGGACACCAAAGATCGCGAGCGCGACACGCAAGTGGCGCTGGAAGCCTGGGCGTTCGCCCGCGCGCGCATTGCTTCCGGCGAGACCGATCTGGTCGTGCTCGATGAGATCAATTACGCCATCGACTACGGCTATCTGCCGCTCGACGAGGTGCTCGAGGCGCTGCGCGCGCGTCCGCCGCACGTTCACGTCATTTTGACGGGCCGCAACGCCAAGCCCGAACTGATCGAACTGGCCGACCTGGTCACGGAAATGCGCGAGATCAAACACCCCTATAAAAAAGGGATCAAGGCCCAGCGAGGAATCGAGTGGTAGAAGGAGTTGAGATGAAAGTCTGGTTCGTAGGCGCCGGGCCGGGAGACCCCGATCTGCTCACGGTGAAAGGCCGGCGGTTGCTGGAACAAGCCGATACGGTGCTCTACGCCGGCAGTCTGATGCCGGAGGGCTTGTTGGCCTTGGCCAAACCTGGCTCGTCCTGGCACAACACGGCCAAGTTGGCTCTGGGCGAATTCATGCCGATCATGGTCGATGCGGCCCGAGCCGGCCAGACCGTGGTGCGTTTGGCATCCGGCGACCCGGCCATTTACGGGGCCATGGGCGAGATGACGGCTTGGCTCAAACGCGAAGGGATCGCTTACGAGGTGGTGCCGGGCGTCAGCTCGTTTCTCGCCGCAGCGGCGGCCTTGGGGCACGAGTTGACCGTGCCCGACGTGGCCCAGTCGATCATTCTCACCCGCACCGAGGGGCGGACGAAAATGCCCGACGGCGAACAACTCGCAGATCTGGCCCGCCACCGCACCACGTTGGTGATCTTTCTCAGCACGCAGGTCATCCGCATGATCGTCGACGAACTGCGCACGGCCTACCCGGCGGAAACTCCGGTCGCGGTGGTTTACCGCGCGTCGTGGCCGGATCAGAAAATCGTGCGCGGCACGCTCGCCGACATTGCCGAACGGGTGATCGAACAGGGGATTTCAATGACGGCGATCGTGATCGTCGGCGAGGCGCTGGCGGCCGAGGGGCGCCGCTCGAAGCTGTACGACGAAACGTTCAGCCACGCCTTTCGGAGGGCCAAAGAGTGAAAACGGCGTTCAAGGAATGGGCCGTGATTTGCAAGGCGTTGGCCAGTGGCCGGCAGGCGCTCATTTTGCGAAAGGGGGGCATTGTCGAAGCCGGAGGCGAGTTTCGCCCCGACCAGCCCGAGTTTTTTTTGTTCCCCACCTTTTCCCACCAGTCGCCCGACAACGTGGTTCCCGAGGCCCGGCCGCTCTTGATCGATTTAGAGGCCGAGGAGCCCGAGACGGGCACGATCGTGTTGCGGCATTACGCCACGGTCGCCGAGGCGTTGCGCGTCAAGAGCTTGTCTGCCGTGCTGCGGCTGCGCGGCCAGCACGTCTGGGCCGACGAGGTCGTCGAGGAGCGGTTCCACCGTTGGCGAGATTTTGTTTACGCGCTGGTGGTGCGAGTCTACGCTCTGCCGCAAGCGGTCGTGTTGCCGCTGGAGGAGGAATACACGGGCTGTAAGTCGTGGATCGAGTTGACCCATGACGTTTCGACCGCTGGCTCCTCGCCGGTTTTGAGCGACGAGGAGTTTGCGCGTCGCCATGCGTCGATCCGCGCCGCGCTGCACGGCTAAGGGAACCCAACTCGATGCCCCAAGGCTCCACAATCGAATCCGAACATTCGCCTCGTCCGAACGCAATTCGTCGGCCTCAAGCAATCGTCGTACAGTGCCAGGCTTTTTGGGCGGCGGTGCAATTCCTGACGCGCGTGCCGACGCCAACGCGGCCAATTTCCGAGTCGCAGCACGAGGGGCCGCGATTGCAGCTTGCGACGATCTATTTTCCGCTGGTTGGCGCGCTGATCGGTCTGGCGACAGGCACGGTGATTTGGCTGGCATCCTGCGCCTGGCCGATCTGGCTCGCGGTCTCGCTGGGACTGGTTGTCGAAGCGCTGCTCACCGGCGCATTGCACGAAGATGCGCTCGCCGATTGCTGCGACGCCCTGGGCGGGGGCTGGACGCGAACCGACGTGCTGCGGATTCTCGACGACAGCCGGCTGGGAACTTACGGCGTTCTGGGACTGGCATTCGCCTTGTTCCTGCGAGCGGGCGCGCTCGCGTCGCTCGATGCCAGCCTTCTTTTGCCGGCGGTCGTGGCCTCCGCCGCGATCGGGCGTTGGGCCATGGTGTTGGCAATGGCTTGGCTCGCGCCTCTGCCCGACCGGCCGAGCCTGACGCAGCAGACCGGCCGGCAAACCTTGGGCGTGCATGTGTTTTGGGGCGCATGCACGGCGCTCGCCGGCTCCCTGCCGCTCGCGTTTCAGTCGCCATGGCGGTTCGGATTGTCGATCGCGGTTGTCTTAGCAGTCACCGCGTGGTTCGTTTCTTATCTGCGGCGGCGAATCGGCGGCACGACGGGCGACGCTGTGGGAGCGGTCTGTTATGTTTCGCAAATCGTGGTGCTTCTCTGTTGCAGCCTGCGGTGGCCCTGGCAATGAACTCGAACCGCGCCTCACGTCGGATCCTGCTGGTGCGCCATGGCAGCGTAGCCGCCCGTTACAAGGGCGTCTGCTATGGCCGTAGCGACGTGGAACTCAGCGACGAAGGACGACGGGAAAGCCGTCTCGTGGCAGAGGAGTTGGCCGCGCTGCCGATGACGCGCCTCTTTCACAGCGGACTGTCGCGGGCCAGGCTGCTGGCAGAATTGATTTCCGCGCTCACCGCCGTGCCGCCCATCGCGGCGCCCGCCTTGGCGGAAATCGATTTCGGCCAATGGGAGTTGCGAACCTGGCAAGACATTTTCGCAGAGACAGGAGATGCCATGGCCGGCATGATTCATTCGCCGGCAACGTTTCGTCCGCCGTCGGGCGAAACCGTTTTCGAGCTGCGCGACCGGGTGCTCGCCTGGCATCGCGAGTTACCCAGCGACGGGCTGATCGTGGCTGTCGCGCACGGCGGATCGATCGCTGCGCTGCGGGGCGCTCTGGCGGGACTGCCTGCGTCTCGATGGCCAGAGCTGATCCCGCCGCACGGGCGATGGGTGGAACTTGACGAAACTGCCAATCAACCAGCGAGGCGCCCGTTGCTTGTGGATCGCGCGCCTGGCGATCAAATGGATCTGGCATCTCAGCCGCGGGCTGGTGAGAGTAATCTATGAGCGAAGAGCCTGTTGCCATCGAGAAGCCGGCCAGCCGCACGCAATCGCAACTCGCTCAGCTCTTCTTGTGCCGCGGATGCTGCTGCGGACAGACAGCGCGAGGACTGCCCGAAGTGCCCGTCGAACGCATCAAGGCCATTTGGAAGGCGGAGAAACTCAACCGTACGATCCAACTCACGATTTCAGGCTGCTTGGGGCCCTGTGACGTACCGAATGTCGTACTGGTGCTGACGGCCCGTAGAGCCGACTGGTTCGTCAACGTTACGGTCGATTTCCTTTACGACAGTTTGGTCGATTGGGCGCGGATGTGCCATCTGTCTGAGACGTTGTTGCCGCTGCCGCCCGCATTAGACGTCCATCGCCTGGAGCGATTTAAGACTCGCAGTTTCCACTGATTCCGCACGATACAAAAACATTGTCGGACGCGGGCCACGGGTGGATCAAGGATTTGTGAGGCGCCGTCCTAACCAAAAACGTGGTCCGTCGGAACCGTGGGCGGAGACCGAGGCTGCCCACTCCGTCGAACATCTGTTCGACTACTTGTAGAAATGGCTTCCAAGCGTCGGACGCAGGATTTCCGAACCAGCCGGCCGGTGGCGAAAACTTCGCCGGCTGTGGCGGTTTCGTCGCCAGCCTCCGTGAGAATCTTGACGGCGGCAGACCCATTTCCGCAGAATGCCCTCCTCGGAAGCCCGCTTATGGGCATGGCCCGATCTTTGCACATAGCTCGGACATTTCGAGCGCAATTTCCCGCCCGCTTCATCCATCAGGTCAGCCATGCTCCGTCGCCGCGCATTCACTTTAGTCGAATTGCTGGTGGTAATTGCCATCATTGGATTGCTAGTAGCCTTGTTGCTGCCCGCGGTGCAGGCGGCGCGCGAGGCGGCGAGGAGGACGCAATGCGTCAACAATCTGAAGCAGATCGGCCTGGCTTGCCAGAACTATGGCGACGTGTACGACGGCCTGCCGCCGGCCAGCGTCTATTCGCCCACGATGACCGACTCGGGCCGCCACGGCTGGGTTTCGCTGATTTTGCCTTTCTTCGAGCAGCAGGCTCTGCATTCGCTGTATAACTTCAACATCGCCTGGTACGACGTATCTCAACGCAAGGCCGTAGCCACCGAGCTGGCCGCGATGCAATGTCCTTCGACGGCAGCGCCGCGGATGATTACGGTCAGTCCGGTCGGCGTGGCGTTTCAGGCCGCCGCGGCCGATTATTTTGCCATTCAAGGGCTGAACGGCAATCTCGTGCCGGGCTACTTGCCGGCCACGTACAAGCTGACCGGCGCGATGCAAGACGACCACGTGCGTCGCTACGCCGAAATCACCGACGGCTCCTCGAACACGGTGATGGTTTCCGAGATGGCCGGCCGGCCCGTCTATTGGCACAACGACGCGGCCGATCCGACCAAGCCCCCCTTGACCTACGGCTACGGCGCCTGGGCCCACAATAATAAGCACTTCATCCGCACCTATACCGACGACGGGCTGGTTTCGCCCGGCGGCTGCCCGCTGAATTGTGCCAACCGCTGGGCGATCTACTCGTTCCATCCGCTCGGCGCCAACGGACTGTTCGCCGACGGTTCGGTGCGGTTCTTGCCGAGGTCGATGGACGTTGAAGTGTTCTTCGCCATCGTCACGCTCGCTGGAGGAGAATCGTGGAGCAACAACTTGTGAGGCGACGGCGGTTGAACTGTTCGGTCGATTTAACGTTCTTAAAAGCTCGCCTTCCATGAGATCCTGTTTTCTTTACCTGGGCGTCGCCTTGATCGCCTTGCAAGCCGCTTGTCAAAAGAAGGTCGAACGGCTGCCGGTATTTCCGGTGCGGGGGAAAGTGCTGGTCGAAGGCCAGCCGGCGGCCGGGGCGCGGGTCGGCTTTTATCCGCTCGACGATCCGTTCGCTCCCAAACCGCAAGCTCAAGTCGGCGCCGATGGTTCGTTTCGACTCAGCACGTACGAAACGGGCGACGGGGCGCCGGCCGGCCGCTATGGCGTGACAATCGCCTGGCCGGGCCCTAACCCGCGCAGCAACGGCGAAGGCGACGAAGAAATCGAGGGGCCCGACCGGCTCCGCGGCCGTTACAGCGATCCGCAGACTTCCAAGTGGAAAATCGAGGTCGGCTCGCAGCCGCTGGAACTGGAACCGTTCAACGTGGAGTGACCGTCGTGCTCAACCGCTTGGGTTCAAACCTCCGAGGCCTTGTTTTCGCGGTTTTAGCAATCGCCTGCTGCGGCGCCGCTCGGGCGCCCGCGGCCGAGGAGCCGCCGGCCGAGATCGGCTTTCTCGGCGTCTGGGATCGCGCGATGCCGCTGGTGGAAAACGCGGCCCGGGCGGCGAAGGTGCGCGTCGCTTTCTACAAGCCTGATGATTTGCTGGCCAGCCCGGCGATCGCCGAGCGGCTGCGGCTGCTGTTCGTGCTCAATCTCAGCCCCGAGAGTGTCGGCCCGCTGGTCAAGCATCTCTCGGCCGCGAAAGCGAGGAACGGCGAACTGAAAATCGTGCCGCTCGACGCCCGCTCCTCCCACGCCGAGCTCGATCAAGCGGGCCTGCTCACGCGCGATGATGCCGTGCCCAAATACTGGCGGCCCAACGGGCCGACGAACGTCAAGCGGCTGTTGGTCTATGCGACGGCGAAGTATCTCAGCCGTCCTGGCGAGATCGAACCGCCGGTCGTCGTGCCCGATTTTGGCTGCTATGACTACGAAAGCGAACAGCCGTTCGACACGGTCGAGGCCTGTCGAAAGTTCAAAGCCGGGCACGATCGGTGGCGCGAGGGGGCGCCGGTCGCCGTGCTCTTGACACAGCAGTCCTTCTGGATCACGCACGATCTGGCCGTGATCGACGCCCAGGTCCTCGCTCTGGAGCGCCGTGGAGTCAACGTGCTGGTCATCTTCGGTGATACGCAAGAGCGCGTCGCCAGACTTCTCGAAGACGCGCGCCCCGATCTGGTGATCGAAGACCGGCACGGGGCGATGTGGTCGAACCGCGAATTGCTCGAAAAGCTCGATGTGCCCTATGTGCGGCCGATTTCAATGCTCGGTTCGACCATCGACGAGTGGCGACAAAACCCGCAGGGGATGTCGTATCGCGATGTCGGCATGTTCCTCAGCCTGCAGGAATACTGGGGCGTGATCGAGCCGGTGGTCGTCGGCGGACTGAAGGCCAACTACCAGGGGTTTCGCTTGCACGAGCCGATCGCCGATCGCATCGAGCGCTCCAGCGAACGCATTGCCCGTTGGCTGTGGCTGCGAAAGAAGCCGAATCAGGAGAAACGGCTGGCGATCGTCTACTACAACCAAGGGCTCGGCCAGGACGACTTGCTGCGGGGCAGCCCGACCGGGGCGTTTCTCGACGGGCCGGCGAGCCTGGCCGCCTTCCTGCCGCGACTAGCGGCCCAGGGATTCCGCGTCGAGCCAATGCCGTCCGGCCCCGCCGAACTCGTCGACTGGGCTCGCCAGCGCGGCCGCAACATTGGCCCTTGGGCGCAAGGCGAGTTAGAAACCTTGGCCGATCGCGGCAGCCCCGCGCTCGTGCCGCTACGAAAATATGAGGCGTGGTTTCGCGAGAAGCTGAGCGAAGCGAACCAGCGGAAAGCCATGGAGCTTTACGGGCCGCCGCCTGGCAAGTTGATGGTCGTCGAGCGCAACGGCGAGCCGCAGATCGTGCTGCCGCGGATGGAACTCGGCAACATCATCCTGGCGCCGCAGCCGGAACGGGGCGAAAAGCAGGACGAAGCGCTGTTGCACTCGCGCGACGTGCCGCCGCCGCACAACTATCTGGCGTTTTATTGGTGGCTCGAAGAAGAGTTCAAGGCCGACGCGATCGTCCACTGGGGGACGCACGGCAACTTGGAAATGCTGCCCGGCAAAGAAACCGGGCTCTCGGCCGATTGCTGGTGCGACGTCTGCGCCGGCGACATCCCGATCGTCAACTTGTGGATCATGGACAATCTCGGCGAGGCGACCACGTCACGGCGGCGATCGCACGCCGCGTTGGTCGATCACATGCCGCCGGCCTTGGTCAACGCGGGCTTAAGCGGCGACTTGCAAACTCTGCACGACGACATCTACAAGTTCCGCAGTCTCGAGCCGGGCTTGCTCAAAGAAGAGTTCCGCAAGCAGATCGCCGCGGCCGTTGGTCGGGCCGGCATCGCCGATACGCTCGACTTCGATGCCGGCGAGGGCCGATTGCCGGATGAGGCTGTGGCCAAGGTCGACGACTACTTGCACGAAGTGCATCATGCCTTGACGCCGACCTCGCTGCACGTGCTCGGCCGGGCGCCGCCCGAGCGGCTGCTGGCGCCGTACCTTGTTTCAATGCTACGCGGGAAGTTCCTGGAACACCTGGTCCAGGCACTGCCGGTTCCGGCGGAAGCGGCCGCCAGCCGAGGCCACCGCCAGGAATGGCTGCGAGCTCGCGGCGAAGAGTTGCTTCGCGTGGCGGTGCTCGAAGGCCGCGATCCGCCGTTTCCGCTCTCGCCGGAGCTGGAACGCGACTTGGCATTCGCCCGCGAAATGCACGGCAAGCTATTGGCGGCGGACGAAGAAATCGCCGGACTTTTGCACGCGCTCGAAGGGGGCTACATCCGCCCCGGCCCCGGGCCCGATCCGATTCGCAATCCAAGCTGCCTGCCGGGCGGACGCAACTTGTATACGCTTAATCCCGAAGAAATTCCCACCCGCGCCGCTTGGGAAGTCGCCGTCAAGCTGGTCGACGAGATGTTCGCCCATGCGCCGCCGGCCGAGCGGCCGAAGAAGATCGGTTTCGACCTCAACGGCATGGAGACGATGCGCGATTTTGGGGTGCTCGAAGCGCAAGTGCTCTACCTGCTCGGCGTGCGCCCGGTTTGGGACGCGAACAACCTGGCCGTCGATATCGAGTTGATTCCAGCCGCAGAATTGAAGCGGCCGCGAATCGACGTCTTCCTGGCGATGGGCGGGCTTTACAAGGACAACTTTCCCACGCGCGTGCAATTGCTCGACAAAGCGGTGCGTTTGGTCAGTTCGCTCGACGAGCCGGAGAATTACGTCCGCAAAGGGACCAGGCGGCTGGCCGAGCGATTGGCGGCTCACGGCTTCGCCGCCAACCGCGTGGAGCAGTTTGCCACAGCCCGCATCTTCGGCACGAAGCCGGGCAACATGTCGGGCACGAACATCCTGGACCTCGTGCCGCGCTCGGGCGTGTGGGATTCGAGCGACGAGATCGCCGACGTCTACATCGACCACATGAGCTACGTCTACACCGAAGGCGCCTGGGGCGAAAAGATCGACGGCCTGTACGAGTCGTCGATCCAGGATGTCGATACGCTCGTGCGCGTCTGGGCCTCGAACATGACCAGCCAACTCTCGAACCATCATGCTTACGAGTATTTCGGCGGGTTGAGCATGGCCGTCAAGAAGCTCACCGCCCGCGAGCCGCGGGCCCTGATCGCCGACGTGCGGGATCCCGAACGGGCCCGCGTGCGAAACTTCGAGGAAGTACTGGCCACGAATCTGCGCAGCGAACTCTTGAATCGGAAGTGGATCGAAGGCATGCGCGAGCACGGCTACGCCGGCGCCGGCCACATGGCCGAATTGGTCAAAAACGCGTTCGGCTGGTCGGTCACGCGGCCCGAGAGCGTGAGCGATCGAGATTGGAACGAGATCTACGAAGTTTACGTGCAAGACAGGCGCCAACTTGGACTGCGCGAATGGTTCGAAAGCGAAGGTCCGCACGCGCTGGAAGAGATCCTCGCTACGATGCTCGAAGCGCACCGCAAAGGCTATTGGCAAGCCACGACCGAACAGTTGACGCACTTGAGTCAGACTTATGCCACGCTCGTGGCCAGGCACGGCGACAGCGGCGGGCTGGTCTCGGGCGGAAACAAGCGACTGCACGAGCACGTCGCGAAGCTTCTCGCCGCGCCGGGCCCGGACGGCGGGGAAGCGCCCGGCGAGACGTTGGCGATGGAAATGTCGGCTTCGCTTGCCCGCTCGGCCGGAGCGCCTAAAACTGCGGCGGAAGCTGGCGAGGCTTCGGAAACCGAAGTCGCTCGCGAGCATGTCGTCGGCAAGCGGCTTGAACCGGCAGAAGAACCGGTGCAAGAGCCGGCTCAAGAAACCGAAAAGCGCGAGGTTGCGGCGCCGCCGGTAGAAGCAGAAGCGACGATGCCGCTCTCGACGACGATCTTCGGCATGGCGACGCTGGGCTTGATCGGTCTGGGAGTTTTATTGAGACAAGGAGCCGCCTGATGCCCAGCGGTCTGTTGCCCGCGCTCACCGATTGGCTGTACGCGATCTCGACCGCCTTGCTGGCGCCGGTGATCGTGCTCGAATTGGCGCTGTTGGCCTGGACGCTGGCCATGTCGGGCGGCTTCACGCGCGAGTATTTCGAGCGGCGGCCGATGCGCCGGCGCCTGGCCGCGGCGCTCGAAGCCGCCCGCCAGGCAGCCGAGCCGGCGGCGGTTTGGGATGCGATAAGAATCATCCGCCACGGGTTGCCGGCCCGCCTGGCCGTCGCCTGTGCGGGCGATCTCGATTCGCGTCCGCTCGCGGCCAAGGCCCTGGCCGACCTGGAAAGCGACGTTACTGGCTCGCTTGCCCGGCTCTCGTTCGCCACGCGGGTCGGCCCGATGCTCGGGCTGATGGGCACGCTGATTCCGCTTGGCCCGGCGCTGACCGGCCTGGCGGCGGGAAATCTGGCCGAATTGTCGTCGAATCTGGTCGTCGCCTTCACGACGACCGTGGTCGGTCTGGCGATCAGTTGCCTGGGCTACGGCATGGGGCTGGCCCGGCGCGTCTGGTATCGCCGAGATCTGGATGACCTGGAGTTTCTGATCGAGCGCATCTTTTCGGAGGAGGCGGCCTGAAATGCACGCCCGCAAACGACGGCAATGGGAGTTGCTCGGGGACGACGATCCGACCGCCGGGTTGGCCAATCTGTTCGACGTCTGGATGGTGTTTGCCGTCGCATTGCTGCTGGCTTTGGCCAGTTACTATCACTTGCCCGAGTTGACCGCCCGCTCGACCGCCGACAACGCCGAGCGGAAAGCGCTCGAAGCGACCGACCGCCAGCAGGTCCAAGTCGAGCGCGTCCGCTTGACCGAGGAACAACTCGGCGGCGAAGGCCGGCGGCTGGGGACCGCCTACCGGCTGAAATCAGGCGAAGTCGTCTACGTGCCGGACGAGTGAGGCGCGCCTTTTCGGAATTCGGAGGTCGAAAATCGGAACCTTCGACGTGCTAGCGAGTCCCGAAGTGCGAAGGGCGTCCATGCCGCATTCCGACCTCGGACTCCCAACCTGCAGACTCTGATCTCGTCTCCCCTCTCAGCTCAGGCCTTGCGCGATCGCGTAATCGGGTTCGAGTGCGGTCATCGTGCTCGGCGCTTGCTTGAAGTAGAGAAGTCAGCACATGGCTTTTTTGGGCACGCAGCCAACATGGCTCGCAGTTGGATTTTTTGGTTCCTCGGCAGAATCTGTGGGTGATTCCGGCTGCAGATCAAGTGGAGGCGTGCGTTTTTAAGGCATATCCGGGCAAATAAATGCACGTTGCAATGCACGGACGAAATAGTTCGTGGTAGAATCCTCGCCGCCTGGTGCTCACCGGAGTCAGGCTCTGCTGGCGAGCAAGCAAGCAAGGCAAGGGATGATCACGCTCCGCACCGGGAAAATGACTCGCCTTGCCCTGGCCTGCCGCGGTGGGTCATGGCCTTTTTCGCTTCGCAGCACCCCATTTATTTGCCCGGATATGCCTTTGAAAACGCAACCGTGGCCCCGCTAATCAGCGTCAAAACCACCCACGGATTCTGCGGAAGAGCCAAAAATTCATATCCCATACCTGCTCTGCAATTACCGTTCGCGATAACACCTCGCCGCAATGTCGAGCCAATAGCGAAAGCAGCAAGAACTCTTTCAGAGTTATATAACTTCCTGCATGGTGGGCGTGCTCCTGGGCAAAAAGATTGTTTGCAAACACCTTTCTCGCCAAGCACGCCGCCTTCTTCAACCTCCCGCCGTACACAAAATTCGGTTATAGCTCCGCTCTAGGGCGCGCTTCGCCGTGCGTTGCACGCCGTTGAGCGCGACTGTTGCCCCGCCACGCCGTCCTCCAACGATCAAGCAGCCAGGAACTCGCCAAAAGCATCGCACGATCCTATAATGACGGCCGTCGCGCCAAAAACGTGTCGAGTGAAATTGAGCTTGCACGGCTCGACGAGGATTGCAATCGCATAACCCAGCATCGGTCCAACATCTACAAAGGATAGGCCCATGCAAGGAACTGATAGCCGGCCGGGCGCCGGACCATCGCGGTTGATGTCGCTCGAAGTCGTTTCCCAGGAGGACGCGCTGTGCGACGCGGCCTGCCGCGAGATCGAGCGCCGCAGCCTGAAGCGGGTCGATCGGCGCGACTTCTTGCGATTTTGCGCCTTCACGGCGGGCTTGCTTGGGCTGGGCGCCGGCGCCGTTCCGCAAGTGGTCAAGGCCATCGAGGATGCCGTCAAACAGCGTCCCTCGGTGATTTGGCTGAATTTCGCCTCCGACAGCGGCTGCACCGAAGAACTGCTCAAGGCCAATTATCCCAATGCCGGGCAACTGATCCTCGAAACGCTGAGTCTCGATTACAACGAGACGATTCAGGCGGCCGCGGGAACGCAGGTCGAAGAAATCCTCGCAGAAGCTCTGAAGCGAGGCGGGTATATTCTGATCGTCGAAGGCGCCATCCCGACCAAGCACGGCTACGGCATGATCGGGCGCCGCGACATGATCGAGATCGCCCGCGAATTCGCCGACCGCGCCAAGCTGATCATCGCCGTCGGCAGTTGCGCGACGTGGGGCGGCGTGCCTTCGGGGAATCCCAATCCGTCCGGATTGAAGGGCGTGCGCGAGGCGCTGGGCGTGGAGTGCATCAATCTCGACCTTTGTCCGGTGAACGAGGGCATCCTCGTGGCCACGCTCGTCGATTACTTGCTGCGGGGCAAAATGCCGGAGCTCGACGAATTCGGCCGGCCCAAGGTCTTTTACGGCCAAACGATCCACGATCAGTGCGAGCGGCGGGCCCACTTCGAAGCCGGGCGATTCGTGGAGCGGTTCGGCAGCGAAGAAGAACGGCTGGGCTACTGCCTGTACAAGGTCGGTTGCAAGGGACCGATGACCTACGCCAATTGTTCCAAGATGCTCTACAACGACCGCGTCAGTTGGTGCATTGGCGCAGGCGGCCCGTGCATCGGCTGCGCGGAGCACGGCTGGGTCGACCATTTCGCCGGCTTCTACGAACGGCTGCCGGACGTCAAGGCGCCGGGGCTCGGGGGCGTGGAGGTCGGCGCCGACAAGATCGGCATCGTCGGAGCCGTGGCGACCGGGATCGGCATTGCCGCGCACGCGATCGGCACGGCCGTGGCAGGGCGGTTCAAAGCCCCGCCGGAGACTGCTCCTCAAACGCCTGCCGCTCCTCAAGCACCCGCCGCGCCGCAGGCGCCGCCGGAAGACGTCGCAGGCGGCGAACCGCCTCCTTCGGCGCAGCAGCCCCCGCCGGGTCATCGCTCCGGCCCCGGATAAGTTGCTGCAAAACGAGCCTTCCAGACCAGGATTCACATCGACGCGACTACACCCCAAGCCGAGGACGAGCATCGCTTGGCGCCGGCTCGGAACAAGCTGACAGAAAGGGCGGACTCTTGACTCGCATCATCATCGACCCGATCACGCGCATCGAAGGGCATCTGGCGATCGAAGTCGAGGTGCAAGACGGGCAGGTCACGAACGCCTGGACGTCGGGCACGCTGTTTCGAGGCTTCGAGATCATCCTCAAGGGGCGCGACCCGCGAGACGCCTACCACATTACGCAGCGGATCTGCGGCGTTTGTCCGACCTCGCACGGCCATGCCGCGGCATTGTGCCTGGAGCACGCGGCCGGCATTCGCCCGCCCGACACCGGACGCCTGGTGCGAAACCTGGTCGAGGGCGCCCAATTCCTGCACTCGCACATCCTCTGGTTCTATCATCTGGCCGCGCTCGACTTCGTCGACGTGGTCTCGGCGCTGAAGGCCGAGCCCAAGGAAGCCTCGCTCAAGGAAGTGCAGGCCCGCTTGCAGCGTTTCGTCGACAGCGGGCAACTCGGGCCGTTCGCCAACGCCTACTGGGGCCACCCGGCCTACCGTTTGCCGCCCGAGTTGAACCTGCTGGGCGTGGCCCACTACTTGGAAGCCTTGGAAAAACAGGCGAAGGCGTCGCACATCTCGGCCATCTTCGGCGGCCGCATGCCGATGACCATGACGACGCCAGCCGGCGGCTCGACCCACGTGCCGACGGTCGACGACATTGCCAACCTGCTGCCGCGGATCGCGGAATTGCAGGCCTGGATCGATCGCGTGTTCGTCCCCGACGTGCTGGCCATCGCGCCGCACTACCTCGACTATGCGAAATTGGGCGTCGGACCGCGCAATTTTCTGGCCTGGGGCGTGTTCGACGACGCCAGCTTCGACCCCGGCCAGCGGCTGTTGCCCAGCGGCGTCGTGCTCGACGGGCGCCTCGCGCCCGGCGAGGTCGACGAGCGGGACGTCACCGAGGACGTGACCCACGGCTGGTACGCCGACCGTCCGCCCGAACATCCCAGCGTCGGCGTCACCGAGCCCAACTTCACCAAGTGGGACGTCAACGAAAAATACTCTTGGGCCAAGGCGCCGCGCTACGGCGAGCGAGTCATGGAGACCGGCGCGCTGGCGCGGATGCTCGTGGCTTATTCCAAGGGGCGCGAGCCGGTCCGGCGGCTGATCGACGGCGCGCTCGCATCGCTGGGCGTGGCGGGCCAGCCGGAAACGCTGTTTTCGGTCGCAGGCCGGTTGGTCGCCCGGGCGCTCGAAGCCAAGCTGATCGCCGACGCCATGCCCGGCTGGGCCCAAGAGATTCTGGACAACCTGGCGGCGGACAAGCGCGAGACCTTCACGGATTACAGTCTGCCGTCCGAAGGGCAAGGCGTCGGACTGTGGGAAGCGCCGCGCGGCGCTCTGGGGCACTGGAACCAGATCGAGCGCGGCCGCATCGCCAACTACCAGATCATCACGCCGACCTGCTGGAACATCTCGCCCCGCGACGAGCGCGGCGTGCCGGGCGCCATCGAACAATCGCTCGTCGGCACTCCGGTGGCCGACCCCAAGCGGCCGCTAGAGGTGCTGCGCGTGGCGCACTCCTTCGATCCCTGTCTGGCGTGTACGGTTCACATGATCGATCTCGAGCGAAACGAGCGGTACCGCGTGCGCGTGTCATAGATATTCCACTCGGTTGCGCATCTGATCGCGGTCGGCGACTCCGTGAAGGAGTTCCAAGAGTTGGATGAGCATCCCGATTGCGTGTTTTTGCTGCGGACACCAGGCGATGCCGGCGTGGGCAATGCCTGACCTGTGCAAGGCCAGGTAGTCGGTGTCGAAGGTGACCATGACACGGCCCTCAGAACGTGCAAAAGCCAACTGGTCAGGATCGGGCAAGCCGCATCGTCCGGCATCCTGTGCCGTCAACACGTCGATACCGCGCTGCCGAAGGTTCCGGCTGATGGGTGCAGGATAGTGTTCGTCCATGAAATACCGGATTGGCTCAGCCAATGAGCCTCTCCTTCAGTTCGCGCGGAATCAGCGACGGACAGTTCGACTCGGCCCACGTGGCCCATTCTTCGTCGTTGCGGAGGTCTTTTTCAATCTCTTCGACGTTGTCGAAGTAGTAGGCCAGCGCGGCATGGATGTCGGCCTTCGTGATCGAAGGAAACAATTCGTCCACAATCTTCGCAGCCGAATAATTGCGCATCTCGTGCCAGACAACGATATCCATCACGCGGATGCGGTGGCCAGCGATGCACGCCTTTCCCCCACAGACTCCTGGGGTCTTCGTAATGTGGCTTTTATCGACGTATTGCACGGAATCATCCCTTTGTGAATTGTGGAGGAGGCGACGAGTAAGCAGCCTCGGGCGAAGTCATTATACGCTCGGCCCGTCAAACATGCTGATCGGCCCGCGGGAGGGGTTGGTTTCCCGGAGCGGCCGAGGATTGGATAATCCGGATTCGACGTGCCCGCCTCGGATGAGCCCAAATGCTTGACATCCCTGACTTTGCGCGTATTCTTTCACGCAGGAACCGCCTCCTCGCCGTAATTCCGATGATCGCCTTGAGCATTACCAGACGCGGGTGAGGCGGAAGCGATCGTCAGTGCATGAAAAACCCGGAACCGGCTGACGATGGAATCGGACGCGAAGAAGATCGAGGGTGCATTGCCGCCCGGCGTCGAGCGCGAATACCGCTACGAATGGAACTGGGCCTATCGCATCGATCATTGGCTCCGCGCCGCGGCGATTTTCGTGCTGGCGGCAAGCGGTTTCTATATTTACAGGCCCTTTGCCGGCGCGTGGGAATCGCAGCCGGCGGCCTCCGTGGCCGACGCTTGGCTGGTGATGGCCTGGATGCGCTTCGCCCATTTCGTGGCCGCTTACGTGCTGATTCTCGGGCTGGTCGTGCGAGTCTATCTCGCTTTCAACTCGCGCTTCGACGCCGACTGGCGCGACTTCGGCCTGCTGTGCAACCTGCGCGACGCGCCGCAAATGATCAAGTACTACTTGTTCTTGTCGCCGTCGCACAAGCCCTACCGGCGCTACAACCCCCTGCAAGCCATGACCTACCTGCTTTGGGCCGTGCTGATCGTCGTGCAAGCGCTCACGGGATTCGCCTTGTACGAAGGCAATGTATTCGGCTTGTTCCCCTCCGCCGCCAATTTCCTCTGGGTGCAGCAATGGCTGGGCGGCAACGCCAACACCCGGCTGCTGCACTACCTGATCACCTGGGTGTTTCTGATTACGGCCGCCGTTCACGTCTACATGGCGGTGATGGTCAGTTGGACCCAGCGGGATCATTCGTTCCGCGCCATGTTCACCGGCTACGTCTTGAAGCGGCGCGGCGAACCATGACGCCTGGTCCGCAGCGCGTGATCGTGCTCGGCGTCGGCAATCCGCTGATGCAGGACGACGGCGTCGGCGTTTGGGCGCTCAGCGAACTGGCGGCCCGCTATGAATTGCCCTCCGTCGTCCGGCTGGTCGACGGCGGCGTCAGCGGCTTCGCCTGGCTGGACGAACTGGCCGACGCGGAGTTGCTGTTGATTGTCGACGCCGTCCGCGGCAGCGAGTCGCCGGGAACGCTCTGCTGGCTGACGCCCGAGGAGTTGGCCGATCGGTTGGGGCCGGTTTTGTCCGCACACGACGTGACGTTGGCCGACGTGCTGGCCATGGCCCGGCTATTGAACCAATTGCCGCCCACGCGGATTCTGGGCGTGCAGACGACCGAGGGGCAGCAAGTCGGTTTGGAGCTGACCCCCGTTTTGCGCCGCGCGCTGCCGAGCGTGGCCGCCGCCCTGGCCGACGAATTGCACCGGCTGGGCTTGGCGGCGAGCAGAAAGGCGCCGCCGAGCGAAGCCGAGGTTCAGCCAAGTCCGGGCGAGCAAAAGCCATGACTCCGTACTACAAACGTTCCGTTTCTTTCCGGGCCGCGAAGATTTCATCCTGCGGGTCAAGCCGGGTTCCACGGTGTGAACCTTAAAATCAAGGTTCAGAATGTCGCTTTTCGCTCCGCGAAAAGACGTCTTTTCGCGGAGCGAAAAGCGACATTGGTTGCGGCCAAAGGCTGCGCTGGGCATTTCCGCACGGCTGCTAACTGCCGCCGCCCGGCGCGCGGAACACGTCCAAGAGCTGAAAGCGGGTCGCTTCGAGTCGCTGTACGACCACCTGAGTGAAACGCATCAAGAACTCGTACCCCAGGTGATGGTCGGCGGCGCATTTGTCCCGCAAACATCGGCCGTCGAGCGAAATGGCGCGAGTCTGTTCCACGGCGCGAGCGTCGAAACGCCAGATATAGGGCGGCACGAGCCAGCCCCAGCCGAGAATGTCACCGTCTGTCAGCGTCTGGATCGTAATTGCCCCGCGTTCGGGAGCGTGGAACCCGACCGCCACCTTGCCCTGCCGGATCAAGTAAAACCGATCGGCGGGTTCGTTTTCCCGCGCAATCGTCTCGCCTGCTTGGAAGACCACGTTCGACGCGCAACCGACGAGCAGTTGCAGGTAGGCGGGCTCGAGCTCCTTGAAGAAAGGGTGCCGCGCTAGAATGGGCTCAAGGGTTGTCATCGGTTATTCCCCGCTGATAACGGTCAATTTCGCCGCGGATCAACTCACCTCGATCTGGTTGGAAAGCGGCAATTGGGAAAAGTTCATCGCGATGTGCTGGACGAGTTGCTTAACATAGTAGCTCGGCGCCAGCCCGCTGAGAATCAAGTTGTTTTCTTGCACGCAAACTCGCAAGTTCCTCACTGGGCAGCCGAACCGGCTACGGATTTGACTCGTGATCGACGCTTCGACGTCGTTCACTGGCTGCCGATGACCTGTCCGATGCACGTTTTCTCTCCTTGGCGCGATTCCAGGATTCTCCGAACCGTTCCGAGTTGAGCAAAATATGCGCCGCCGAGTGCGACAGTCGAGCAACAAAATAGGCATTGCTTTTCAAAAGCGGCTGAGCAGGCGCCGCGACGGGCTCGCGCGGTCGAGGTACGTTTCGTTGCAGCGCGCGGACGAGCGGGCTCTCTGGAGCGCTGCGCGCTATATGGCGCATTGCGTTCGTATCATGCGACAGCGGCCAGCAGCGATTGCGCCCGTCCTGTACAAAAATGTTGTCCGACGGAACCGCTGGCGGAGACTGGGGTTAGTTCATGCCGGCGAAGTGGGCGATTGGCGCGGCAAAGGGCCGCGGAAGAGGTGCGAGGTCGGCCGGCCGACGCACTTCAGCGTCCAAGCGTCGGCCGCGCGGCCAATTCCTCCTTCTGGAATTGAATGACCCAGCCGTCCGGGCCAGCGGCCGCCGTCGACTCTTGCCGCGGTCGCCGATAACTTCAGTGTCGCCGGCGTTCCGCACCGATCTCTCCTTCCTGCCGAGAGTTCGGAAGGTCAAATGCTCTTCGAACTGTCGTAGTAATGATTCGACGCGAGCATGTCTTCGATCACGTCGTCCCAGGGCGTGCTCGCCTGGAGCTTTTGATAGAAGACGTCGTTCGATCCGCCGGCGTTGGGGACGTTGCCCTGGAAGTAAAGGTTCTCCCAGCCGCCGCCGGTGACCTGCGACAATCCCGAGCTGCTGGAGTTCATGAGCAGGTCGTGTTCGGCCTCGGGCGAGCCGAGCATCTCGCGCACGAGGTTGTCGTGCGAGGGGCCCGCCTGCGCGGCAAGATTGGCCCAATAGGCTGCGCCGCCTGGATCGGCGGCGCGGCCCAGCAGGTCGCGATACAAGGCATCGACGAAGCCCGCGTTGGTATTGCCGTTGATGATGAAATATTCCTGCGAGCCGACGATTTCCGAGAGCAAGATTCTCTCATCGACTCCAGCGGCGAGTTGCGTGACGAAGAATTGCAAGCCGCCGGCGTCCGGCGCGCGATTCAAGAACTTCTCGTACATGCAGGTCACGAGGTGATCGCGGTACTCTTGCGAGGCCATGAAAGATTGGATCACCTGCTCGCGCCGCGGGTTGTTCAGATGGTTCGCCAACCCGTCGTGGTTGAGGTAATTCACCCAGAAAGCCTGGCCGCCGCTATCGGGATCGCGTCCCAGGAGCTCGCGGTACAAGTTCGTGACGAACGTGGCGTCGCTTCCATCGCCCGGCTGCCCGGCCAGGTAGCAACCCGCCGCGCCGCCGGCGCCCGAGACGATGACGGTCGAAGACACCGTGGCCGTGGTGTTCTGGCTCGAATTGGGCGAGGTCGTGGTCACGCTGGCCGAGTTGACCAGCGTGCCGGCCGCATTCGGCGTGACGACAATTGAAATCGTATCGGTGGCGCCTGCCGCCAGCGTGCCTAGATTGGCGGTAATCGTGCCGCCGGAATTCGAAACCGAGCCGGCGCTGGAACTGCTGGAAACATAAGTGACCCCCGCGGGCAGAGCGTCAGTGACAACGGTTCCGGCAGCGTCGGTTCCGCCCGTATTTTGCACGGTGATCGTATACGTCAGATTCTGGCCGACAGTGTCCGGGTCGGGCGTAGCGATCTTGGTGATCGAGACATCGGCTTCCGCAGGGGCGCTAATGAGCGTCGTCGCCGTGGCCGTGTTGTTGGCCACGTTCGTATCGCCGGCCGTGGTCGACGCAACCGCCGTATTCGTCAGGGTTCCGGCCACGGTCGGCAACCCCACGAGCGTAATCGTGTCGCTGGCGCCGGGGGCCAGATCGCCAAGATTGGCGGTCACGATGCCGCCCGAAGCGGAGACCGAGCCGGCGGTCGAAGTGGCGGATACGAACGTCAAGCCCA
>DATKRK010000067.1:0-28738 GCA_035532215.1 Pirellulales bacterium
AGACGGCCTGGAAGGCCGCCCCACAACAAATGCACGTGTCATTCTCAATTGGGCACGGTATAAAACCACGGCAAAGTTGACCCGGGCCGCGCGAGAGTCGATATTGCGTCAAAGTCCGCGGCCCGCGCCGCGGCGAATCGCCAACTTCGCTTGCCTTGTCGAGGTTTACCATGATCACGCGAATGCAATTCGCCGAAGTTCGGCGCCCGCACGTTTTGCCAGGTTTTGCGCATCGAACGACTCTGCTGCTGGCCGCGGCCGCCGCGTTTTGGTCCGTCGCGCTTGCAAGCCAGGCCTGGGCGGCGGATGCTCCGCGAAAGCCAAACATCATCTTCTTGCTGGCCGACGATCTCGGGTATGGCGACGTCGGATGCTATGGGCAGCAGAAGATTCGCACGCCGAACATCGACCGCTTGGCGGCCGAGGGGATGCGGTTCACGGCCATGTATTCGGGCTGCAACGTCTGCGCGCCGTCGCGGTGCGTGTTGATGTCGGGCAAGCATCCGGGGCACGCCTATATCCGCAACAACCGCGGCGGCATCGGCCAGCAAGGCGCCCGCACGGAAGGCCAAGAGCCGGTTCCGGGCGGCGAACTGAAGCTGCCGCTCACGCTGCATCGGCTCGGTTATCAACTGGGCGGCTTCGGCAAATGGGGCCTGGGGCCGGTCGGCAGTTCGGGCGATCCGCTGAAGCAAGGCTTCGATCGCTTTTTCGGCTACAACTGTCAGGCCGTCGCGCACAACTATTACCCGACGCATCTCTGGGACGACGATCGCCGGCTGGCGCTCGACAACCCCGAGTTCTCCGCGCACCAAAAGCTGCCGGAAGGCGCCGATCTCGACGCGGCCGCGACCTACGCTCGTTTTTCGGGCAACGACTTTGCGCCCGATCTGATTACCGAGCAGGCGCTGCGATTCCTGCGCGAGAACCGCGACCGTCCCTTCTTCTTGTACTATCCAACGACCGTGCCCCACCTGGCGCTGCAAGTGCCCGAGGATTCGCTGAAGGAGTACAAAGGCGCGTTCCCCGAGACGCCCTATCCAGGCGGGCATGGCTATCTGCCGCAACGCACGCCGCGCGCCGCCTATGCGGCGATGGTGACTCGCTTGGATCGCGAGATCGGCCGCATCGTAAAATTGACGGCCGAGTTGGGGTTGGACGAGCGCACGATTTTCATTTTTTCGAGCGACAACGGGCCGCTTTACGATCAGTACGGCGGGACCGACGACGAGTTCTTCAATAGCGCCGCGGGCTTTCGCGGGCGAAAGGGGTCGTTCTACGAAGGCGGCTTTCGCGTGCCGGGCATCGTGCGTTGGAAGGGCAAGATCGCAGCGGGCACGGTGAGCGACCGCGTCGTCGGCTTCGAAGATTTTCTGCCGACCTTGCTCGAATTGATCGGCGAGAAGGCGGCCATTCCCGACGGCATCGACGGCATCAGCTTCGCGCCGACCTTGCTCGGCGAGCGGCAGGAGCCGCGTCCGTTTTTATACCGCGAGTCGCCCGGTTATGGCGGGCAGCAATCGGTGCGGGTCGGCGACTGGAAGGCGTTTCGCGGCAACCTTCACCCCGGCGCCAAGGCCAAGGATCAGCAGCCGGGCCCGGTCGAACTCTATAACCTGGCTCAAGACCTCGCGGAGACGAAGAACGTGGCGGCTGAACATCCCGAGATCGTCGCGCGGTTGACCGCGCTGATGCAGTCGCAACACGCCAAAAGCGACCTATTTCCGCTACGGGCGCTCGACGTGGCGCCGTAGCCGCGCACTCATTTCCGACGCATGCGCTAAAGTAGCCGTCACACTCCTGTGTGTCGTCGCCAACCCTGCGAAGGAGCTTAACCCCACGGCCGCGGGCGGCAGATGGAATGTGCCTGTTACTTTGGACGCCGCATGCGGCTCGCCGCGGACTGCATGCCTACGCCGGCTGACGCGAGAGAAGCAATGCCGGGCGAGGGCGCCCGGCACTCCATTGGCAATGCCGGGCGAGGGCGCCCGGCACTCCATTGGCGAGAGAAGCAATGCCGGGCGAGGGCGCCCGGCACTCAATTGTCCCCCCTGGTTCAGAATCCTCGCGCGGCGCAAATATCGTCGAAGTCGCGCAGGTGATAGTCGATCCGCACGTAATCGAGCACGCGGCATAACCCGCGCAAGGCCACGCCCATGCCGTCGGGGCCGCTGAAGCCGCCGAACTGGCCGCCTCCTTTGACGTGCGGCTCCAGATCCAAGAACACGCCCGGAATGCCGCGGCGGTCGAACTGCTGCCGCAGCGCGGGAATCTGGTCGCGGAAGTCGCGGAGGATCGTTTCGTGGCCGGCGTGGCCGATATCGGCCGGCACGAAGTTCTTCAGCGCGTCTTCATCGACGTGCCCCGATTTCTCGGGCGGCTTGGGATGGCGATAGTCCTTGATGTGCAGCCAGCCGATGCCCGGCTTCATCGCCTTGTACTGATCGAACACCTCGGCCGGCGTGTAGCCTTGGCAAAGAATGTTGGCGGCGTCGAAGATCAAGACCAGTTCGGGGTGGTTCACCTGGCGGTAGATTTCGGCCATCAGGTAGCCGTTCTGCCCGACGAGGTTCGCCTCGACCTCCAGGCCGAACGTCAAGTCGGAGCGGTGACACGTTTCGGCGATCTGCCCGAGTTGGTCGACGACTTGGGGCAGATGATCGGCCGGGTCCGTGCCGCGCGGATGATAGAACGAAAAGCCGCGAATCAGCTTAGTCTCGAAGGCGTGCGCCAGTTCGCAGGCATTCTTGACGTCTTTGTCGAGGTATTTTTTGAACGGCACATAGGCGTTTTGCGTGCCATCGTCGACATCGAGCAGCTTGACCTTGCCGATCGGCGAACCGATCGAAGCCACGTTGAGCCCGTATTCGTTCTCCAAGTGGCGAACCTGCTGGATTTCCTTGACGGTGAGCTTCATCACGTTCTTGATGCCTTCGCCCACGTCGATGAACCGCAGGCTGTAAAACTGCAAGCCCAAGGCGGCGAAGGCGGCGAACTGCTGTACGGCGGTTTTCTGGTTGGCGGCTTCGTCGGCGAAGCCGCTCAGCACGACGCGAGGATTTTCAGACATGGCAGAAGGGCCCATGAGGTTGGCGGCGGTGCGAAAGAGGTCATTGTCGAGACGCAGGCCGCTTGTCGCAAGTGGCAAAAAACGGCAGCCGGATGTCAGCGACATTTCTTCTCTGACGCCTTTTCTGCTTTCCCCATCGGCATTAAGCTGGCTATCGAGTTGGTTTGAGAACTCAGCGCGCTTTTACCTTTTTAAAAGGGGATAGGGGGATGCGGAGGAGATAAGGGGATAAAGAAAATAAGAATTCCTATCTCCCAATCTCCTCCGTATCCCCCTATCTCCTTCCAAAAAAGCTTGCCTAGCCTATCCCTTGAAGAGTCGCCGATGCAGTCCGCTCCATCAGATCGCTCGTTGCGTGCCGGCATGGTCGGCATGGGCATGATTTTCGACGAGACGTACCGCCCATTCTTCGAGCAAGTGTACGCCCGCGGGTTGTACGACCCGGCGTTTGGCGTCTGCCAGGTTCCGCTCGCGGCGGTAGCCAGCCGCACGGGCAAGCGCGCGGAACTTTATCGCGAGTCGGGTCGCGGCAAGGTGGGCGAGTTCGAGAGCTTTCACGGCGCCGATTCCATCGATCGCTTGCTGGCCGCGGGTGTCGATTTCGTCTGCGTGGCCACGCCCGACAACCGGCATTTCTCGGTCGCAAAACGAGCCCTCGAAGCCGAGAAGCACGTGCTGGTCGAAAAGCCGTCAGTGTTGTCGCTCGCGGAACTCGACGAACTCGAGCGGCTGGCTCGCAAGAACGGCGTGCTGGCCAAGGTCGTCTATCACAAGCTGCTCGACCCCGACCACAAGAAGCTGCGCACGTTGGCGGCCGACGGCGATCTGCGGCACGTCAACAACGGCTACTGCACGCTGTTGGAGCCCAAGTCGATCTCCGCCGGGCAGTTCGCCGAATGGATCGCCGGCCGCAATCCGGGCACATATGTCGCCGTCCATTACATCAAGCTGATCGATTTCACCTTCGGCGGCCGCTTGAAGAGCATCGGCTGCACCGGCCAACGCGGGCTGGTCGGCACGGCCGATGGGACGACCTGGGATTCGACGCAGTTGCGGCTGATCTACGAATACGACGACGGCCGCGAGGCGGCGTTCGATATCCACACCAGTTGGGTCACGCCCGATAACTTCCCCGGTTACGTCGAACAGGAAGTGCAGTTCCGCTTCGACAACGGCGTCTGGAACGGCCACAGCCGCAAGCGGGGCGTCGAGTGTACGATCGAGGGGCAAACGCCGCTGGCTCGCAAGATTTCGATGAACAACCACTACAACGGCACGTTCCTCGAACCGTGGGGCGAGCGTTCGCAACGCGGTTACGGAGTCGAAGTGCTGGAGCGGTTCGCGCGAGAAGTCGCCACGGTCGAATTCGGCGGCGCCGCGCACGAGCGAGCCGCACGGCTCGAAGACGCCCGCACGCTCGCCTACAACGACATCTCGGCCGACCGGCAAACCGTCGCCGCCGTGCAAGCCATGGAAGCCATTCTTGCCCGCCACGCCGCCGGCACGCCCAACTGCGTCGTCGAAGTCGATCGCGCCGAAGGCGGGCTGGTGCTCTTGGAGCCGGGCGGCGGTCGCGAAGTGCTGTATTCGGGGCGAGTGACTTTCTAGGCATCGGGCGAGCGGGGGGCGTTAGCCCCCTGGTTGCTCAAGGTTTCCTTGAAGAGGTACGCTACTATCTAATGTTTACGAGCCGCCAAAAACTATAGCCACGCGATCTAATCTTAACTCCTTCGTTCTGACTCCCAACTCCTAACTCCTCGCTCCTATTGCTCGACCAGGGGGCTAACGCCCCCCGCTCGCCTAACTCCGAACTCCTTTCTTCCCTCATGGCCATCGCAACCACCAAAACGCCCGCCCCGATCGAACATCCCGGCGAACCCAAATCGAACGAAATCCGCCGCCGCATTGCGGCGGTCGAACCGCATAGCCTGCGCACCTACACGCCGAGCATGGCAGTGCTGGCCAAAAGCGCCGGCTGCTGCCACTGGACGCCCGAAGGACGACGGCTCGCCGATTTCACCTCCGGCGTGCTGGTGATGAACCTGGGCCACAATCCGACGAACTGGTGGCGCCGCGTGTTCGATTATTTGGGCCTCGCACATCTGGCGGGCGAAGGAGAGTTCTGCCCAGCCGTGACGCTCAACGCCTATAACAGCCTGACCGAGGTCGAAGCCTTGGCGACTGAACGTCTGGTGGCCTGCTTACGGCGGCAGCCGGGCGGCGCTCGTTGCGAGCAAGTGATGTGGGCCGCCAGCGGCAGCGAGGCGATTCAAAAGGCGCTCTGGGCGTCGCTCGATCGGCGGCCGGGCGAGAACATCATTCTTTCGACGCGTTACGGCTTTCACGGCAAAAAGGGGCTGGCGGGCGCCGTGACCGGCAGCGAGCAGGATGCCGAACGCGATCCGCGCGTGAAGTTCATCTCGTTTCCGCGCGAGGAGTGCATCAGCCTCGAACGCCGCAAGCAGCCGATCGACCTGGCGCCGTACAAAGCCGAATTGGAATCGCTGTGGAAGCAGCACGGCAGCAAGATTTGCTGCTTGATTACCGAACCGTACCTGGGCGGCGGCGGTTCGTTCCATCCGCAGAAAGAATACATCCAGTTGCTGGCCAATTTCTGCCGCGAGCACGACATCATCTTCATCTTCGACGAAGTGCAAGCCAACTTCGGCCGCACGGGCTCGCTGTTCGCCTTCACCGATTACGGCGTCGAACCCGATATCGTCGTCTTGGGCAAGGGGCTGGGCAACGGCGTGCCGGTCAGCGCCGCCGTCGGCCGCGCCGATCTGTTCGCCAACATGCACTATGGCGAAGCCTCCGACACCTGGAGCGCCAACCCGCTGGCCAGCGCCGGCGTGCTGGCCACGCTCGACGAATTCGAAACGACCGACGTGCTGACTCACGCCAAGCGGCTCTCGCACGAGATCGAGATTGGTCTGACGAAGCTGCTGGAGTTGCCGGTCGTGGCTCACATCCGTGGCGAAGGCGTGGTCTGGGGCGTCGAATGCGCCGGCATTGGCGATCATCCGGCCGGAGACGTGGCCAACGCCTGCATCGAGGCTTGCTATCGGGGCGACGCTTCCGGCGCCGCGATCCACCTGCTCGGCGCCTTGGCCGGCAAGGTGATCCGCGTCAGTCCGCCGCTGGTGATGCCGCTCGACGAAGCCCGCACCTATCTGCACGCGATGTACAACATCTTCGCCGAGGTTGGGAAGCGACTGAAATGATCGACCCCGCGGCGCTGATGGAGTTGGCGATCGTCAAATGCCGCGAAGGACTTGCAGCGGGCCAAAGCCCATTTGGCTGCGCCATCGCGATGGGCGACGCGGTCGTATCGATCGCTCACAACACGGTGCTGGCGACGCTCGACGTCACGGCGCATGCCGAGGTGAACGCCTTGCGAATCGCTTGCCAGCGGCAGGGCGACATTCACCTGCCGGGCGCCATCGTGGCGACGACTTGCGAACCATGCCCGATGTGTACGGCCGCCTTGCACTGGGCCCGTGTCGACCGGGTCTATTACGGCGCCACGATCGACGACGCCAAGCTCGCCGGCTTCAACGAGATGCAAGTCCCCGCCGCCGAGATCGCCCGACTGGGCGGAAGTTCGATCCAACTCTTGCCCGGGCTCTTAACCGACGAGTGCCGCGAGTTGTTCGCCGCATGGAAGCAGACGGCGAATCCGCGGACGTACTGAGTAGATGAGTTTACAGGCGAGCGGGGGGCGTTAGCCCTCCGGTTGTTCTGCCAAACGACGTGAATGACATTTCGCTTCTAGCCGCTGAAACACGGAGGCTCACGCCTCCGGCTCGCCGGCTTCACTCTCTCCCCGGCGCCTCGTACTCCACCGTGACGATGGTGGTGATGCCGCCGCGGGGGGTGAAGGCGGCTTGAAGCTGCATCCAGCGGGGTTCGACCGCGGCCACCAGGTCGTCGAGGATGCGGTTCGTCGCGTGCTCGTAAAAAATGCCCTCGTTGCGAAACTGCTGGAGATACAGCTTCAGGCTCTTCAGCTCGACGCACTTCTTCGCCGGCACGTAGGTGAACGTCAGCGTGCCGAAGTCGGGCTGGCCCGTCTTCGGGCAGACTGACGTGAACTCCGGGCAGACGATCTCGATCGTATATTCGCGGCTCGGGAATTGGTTCTCGAACGTTTCGAGCATCGCTCGAAAATCAGTCATCGCGGGCTCCTGTTGCTGAATCTCTCATTGTGGCATGATGAAGGGAGGGTGGGAAGGAGTCAGCCGGGAGCAAGGAGTTGGAGGTCCGACGAAAGCAATCTTCCTCGGCCCCCCCCACCCGCAATCCAAAATCCAGAATTCCCAATCCAAAATTCCCATGCCCTCAGCCGTCATCCTGCTCTCTGGAGGTCTCGACTCGGCGACCGCCGGGGCAATTGCGCGCGAGCAAGGCTTCGAGTTGCACGCGCTGTCGGTCGACTACGGCCAGCGGCACCGGTTCGAGCTGGAAGCCTGCCGCCGGGTGGCGCAAGCGTTGCGGGTCAAGCAGCACCAGGTGGCGAATGTCGATCTCGGCCTGTTGGCCGCCAGCGCCTTGACCGGCGCTTCGCCGGCGCCCGTGCCGAAGGGCCGCTCGGCCGAAGCGATGGCGGAAGGCATTCCGGTCACTTACGTGCCCGCCCGAAATACCGTGTTTTTATCGCTGGCCCTGGCCTTGGCCGAGGACGCCGGGGCGGCCGACCTGTTCATCGGCGTGAACGCCGTCGATTACAGCGGCTACCCCGACTGCCGGCCGGAATATATCGCGGCCTTCGAGCAGATGGCGAACCTGGCCACCAAGGCGGGCGTCGAAGGCACGCTAAGGTTCAAGATTCATACGCCGCTGGTAAACTGGACGAAGGCCCAGATCATCCGCCGCGGCGTGGAGTTGGGCGTCGATTACTCGCTGACGCACAGTTGCTACGATCCCGACGCCGGCGGCCGACCGTGCGGCCGTTGCGACGCCTGCCTGCTGCGACTGAAAGGTTTTGCCGAAGCCGGCCTGACCGACCCGCTCGACTATCCCGCATGAAAGTCGCCGAGATTTATCTTTCGATCCAGGGCGAAGGGCTGTTGACCGGCGTCGAAAGCGTGTTCGTGCGCGCCAGCGGCTGCAACTTGCGGTGCTGGTTTTGCGATACGCCGTTCGCATCCTGGGCGCCCGAAGGCGACGATCTGTCGGTGGCCGAGATGCTCGACCAGATCGATCGCTTCGAGTGCAACCACGTCGTGCTGACGGGGGGCGAGCCCATGCTGTTTGCGGAGCTCGTGCCTTTGGCCGCGACCCTGCGCAGCGAGGGGATGCACGTCACCATAGAGACCGCCGGCACGCTCGATTTGTCCGTCGAGTGCGACCTGATGTCGATCAGCCCCAAGCTTTCCGGATCGAAGCCCCCCAACCGCCTGCACCCGCGTTGGAGCCGCCGGCACGAGCAAAGCCGGCACGCCCCGCTGGTCGTTCGCCGCCTGGTCCGCGACTACGATTACCAGGTGAAATTCGTGGTCGACGATTTGGACGACTGCGCGGAGGTCGAGCAGTATCTGGCCGAGTTCCCCGAAATCAGCCGTTCTCGGACGATGCTGATGCCGCAAGGCGTCGACCCCGACGATTTGGCCCGGCAGGCCGAATGGCTGAAGCCCTATTGCCGCGAAGTCGGTTTGCGGTTTTGTCCCCGCCGCCAGATCGAGTGGTTTGGCCTGGTGCGCGGGACGTAGGTCAGGCTTTCCAGCCTGACAATCGCCGACCAGGTCAAGCGTTCGGCCCTGACGTGCGTCAGGCTGGAAAGCCTGACCTACGACGGGGCGCGGCCCATTTTTTTCTTTGACAGGCTTGGAGCGCCTGTTTAGACTCGAATTCTTGGTTGTTTGCTCTCAAGGGTTTAGCAATTCTACCCGCGGCCGGGCCGCCGCTCGACCGCGAGATTCTGTTCAGAACCAAGTTAGCATCCAAGCGTGTCAATCGGCCGCGCCGGGCGTCGCAAATAAGTTCTCGGGCCCGCCGGCTAGCAGCGCTGCTGGTCGGCAGCGCGGTCGAGGAACGTTCAAGGGAGTTGAAGCATGGCCAGCAGCGAAAATCAAGGCTTGCAGATCGCACTCATCATCTTCGTGATGTTGACGATCGTGCTCAGCGTGACGACCTTCGTGTTTTTCACTTCGTATAACGACGCCGACGAGCGCGCCCGCAAGGACCACGACAGTGCAGCCAAGGCCACCACGGAGATGAACACGGCGCAAGACGAGCTGAACAAAATGAAGATTTGGATCGGCGTCAGCGATCAGGCCAAGATCGACGAAATCAAAACGACGTTCGATGCAGACATGAAGAAGTACGGCGCGGGCATTCCCGACGATAAGAAGTCTTACCGCCCGGCCTTGGAGTACACGTTCAACACGCTGCACGAAAAGGACCTCGAATTGGCTTCGGCGCGCGAACAAATTCAGGCCAAGGAAGACGAACGCGCCCAAGTCGAAGCCGCCAAACAGGCCCAGGTAGTCGCGGCCGAGCAGAAGCAGAAACAGGCCGAAGAAGCGCAGGCCGAAGCCACGAGAATCTTCGAGGCGGAGCGGGAAAAGAAGAACCAAGAGCTGACCGAAATCAAGTCGCAACTGGACGGGAAGATCACGCAGTTGACTGAGCTGGAAGAGCAAAAGAAGAAGGAAGTCGAAGCCCTGACCGCCGAGCGAACTCACTTGACGCAGATCAACAAGGGCTTGAACGAAAAGGTGACCGAACTCGACCCGACCAGCGGTTTCGAAGTGCCCGACGGCAAGATCGTGTGGGTGAATCAGAAGGCCCGCTCGGTGTGGATCAACGTCGGGCAGGCTGACGGTTTGCAGCAGCAGGTGACGTTCAGCGTGGTTGGCAGCAGCGACGACATCGGGGGCGACCAGAAGACCAAAGGTCGGATCGAGGTGACCGAAATTCTCGGCCCCCACTTCGCCCAGGCCCGGATCCTCGAGGACGAGCTCTACAACCCGATCGTGCAGGACGACAAGATCTTCACGCCCCTCTGGCAGCCTGGCCGGTCGGAGAGCTTTGCCTTCGTGGGCAAATTCGACCTGAACAACGACGGAGAAGACGACCGTGAGATGCTTCGCGATTTGGTTCACATGGCCGGCGGCCGCATCGACGCCGAGGTGGACCTGGAGGGCAAGCAAACGGGCGAGTTGACGATGAACACGCGCTATCTCGTCGAGGGTGCGCCACCCGACGATAAGGCGGTCGAAGGCGCGTTTACCAAGATGCACCAAGATGCGCAGCGGCTCGGCGTGCGGACGCTGACTTTGGCCAAGTTCCTGGATCACATCGGTTGGAAGGATCCCAATCAAACCATCAATTTCGGCCGCCGCGGCAACGCCGAGCGCGTCCCGCCGGAGCAACCTGATGGCGGTCGCGGGGTGTCCTTCGGCCATGTAACCAGTCTGTTCCAAACTCGCCGCCCGCCTGGACGCCGCGGCCCGGGGGCCACGCCCCCGCAAAGTAAAACCGACAAAGCGAAAAAGGCAAGCGCCTACTAGCGGCAAAGTCGTGCAGGTTCTCGGCGGGGCAGTGATACCATTTGATCCGGTGTTAACCGGAAGCCCCTCGGTTCTGTAGGGAACGCCCTCTGTGGCAATCCGGGGAGCGAGAATCGAGGCCATTTCCGCTTTTCGCGGAACGCCACAGAGGGCGTTCCCTACAGCTCCCCGGAACGCCATAGAGATGAACGCCGCTCTCCGCCCCGGGAAGCCCTGGCCACGTCGAGCAACGTGACGCCGACTTCGCTCGCCTCAGACGGCGCGGCCGTGGGCAGTTCCCAGCGGCGCCCGTCGCAATCCAAGAGCGCGAGCCAGCCTGCTCCCTGCGGCCGGCAGGCCAAAAGTCGCCAGCGACTGGCGCCGGCAGGTTCGGTCAGTCGCACTTGCTGCGGCCGTATGGCGACGCGTTGCGCCTCGACCGGCACGATCGATACTGCCGCCCGCTCGGCGCCTTCGAATACGATCGATCCGTCGTCGAGCCAGTCCAGCGGCAGTTCGATGAGCGGGCCCGCGAGCTGCGCAACGCGCCGATTCGCCGGCCGCCAATAGATCTCGTCGGGCGCGCCGGCCTGCACGATTCTGCCGTCGGCCATCACGCCCGTCTGGCGGCAGAGTTCCGCCGCCTCGGTCCAGGCGTGCGTGACGTAAACGAGCGTCAGAGACTGAGCATGGGCGAGGCCCTTGATGAGCGCCAGCAGTTCGCCTTTCAGCGCCGCGTCGAGATGAGCCAGCGGTTCGTCGAGCAACAGAATCTGCGGCTCGGCCGCCAACGCGCGAGCAAAGGCCAGACGTTGCGCTTCGCCGCCGCTGAGCTGCGCCGGGAGCCGATCCCAAGTGGCCGGCGGCAGCCGCACTTCGCCCAGCCAGCGTTCGGCGCAGCGGCGGCGCTGGCTGCGAGGGCGGTGCGACAATACGCATTCCAAATGCCGGCGCGCAGTCAGATGCGGCCACAGCGCCAAGTTCTGAAACACCAGGCCCACCCGCGGCCGCGGAACGTCAAAGGCAACCTGGCCCGACGTGCAAGGCGTGAGCCCTGCAATGATTCTCAACAGCGTCGTTTTGCCGGCGCCCGAGGCGCCGATAAGCGCTGTTGTTTGCCCCGCCGGAACCGACCAATTCAGCCGATCGATCACGAGCGAACGCCCGAAACGCTTCATGATCTCCCGGCACTCGATGGCGGCGGTCATAACTGGCCGAATCGTGGTTCATCCAATTGCTTCGCGGCGGCCCGCCGCCAGAGTCCATTAAACCGCGAAGCCGGCGGCAAACCTAGTCGCCGGTGAGTTTCTTCCGCCCTTGCCAGCACAAGAATAGGCCGGTGGGCTGCGCATGCCGGCCGTGCGGAATCTCGGTCACGGAAATCTCGTCGCAGGCTTCGGCCAGCCAGGCGGCGACTTCCTCGGCGGCGAACCATTGCTCCCACGGTTCGTGCTCGGAGAGCGGCTGTTTCGAGCGTTGTTTGTCGATCATCAACACGCTCCCGCCGGGCCGCACGATCCGGCACAGTTCGCGCACGGCTTGCTGCGGCAAGAGCGAATGTTCGAGCGATTCGACGGCGAAGGCCCCGTCGAATTCGCCGTCGGCCGCGGGAATGTGCAGCAAACTGCCGCGGCGTCCTTCGGCGCGGGACGGCAAGTGGGCCAGCCAGCGCAGCGAAGGGTCGATGCCGGTCAAGCGGGCCTCGGGAAAGCCTCGCCACAGTTGCTGCAAATATCGCCCCGGTCCGCAACCCACGTCGGCCACCGCGGCCGTCGGGCCCAGTCGGTTCATCCAGTCCCGCACCGCCGACAAGCGGCCGTCGCCCGCGGCGATCTCGGTCGGTTGTTCATCCGCGAGCGAGGAAAAGGCGGTGTAGACTTGCAGTAACGAGGCATCGAGAAAATGCTTCGCCGTCCAGGCCGTTTCCTGCTGCGGGTGCAGCGCCGCCTCGCGGCCCCAACTGCCGGCGAAGCCGCCGCCCGCTCGCTGTCGGCGCCGCAAGCAGGCCAAAGCCCGATCGGCTCGATCGCGGTCGTGCAGCCGATACCAGATCGCCGCCAGATGCGCCACCCCTGCGGTCGACGCCCAATCGAGGTTCGGCGCCGAGGGGACAGAACCGTCGCGGCGCTGCAAACCGGCCGGCCAGACGAGCGCTTCGCGCGCCAAATCGCGCTGGCCGAGTTGCGCAAGCGCGTCGATCTGCCAGGCGAACAAATGCAGAGGGCCGTTCCAGTGCGTCAGATCGTATGAGCGCAGCGCGTGTTCCAGCGCCCTGTCGGCCGCCGCCTGCCAATCGGCGCGGTCGCAACGTCGCGCGGCCGAGGCCAAAGCCGGCAGGCAGACGATCGAGAAGCTCGGCGCCGCCCAGAGTTCGACGGCGCCCCCTTGCCGATCGGCCGGGTCGATGCGGCCCGCCGCATCGACGCACGAGGCCAGATAATCGCAGGCCCGACGAATCGAAGCTTCGGCCTGCGGAGTTTCCTCGCCCAGGGCGAGCAACCCCTGGACCGCTTGCGAAGTATTCAAGAGCGAGGCGTTTCGCAATCCGGCGTCGGGAAAGGCGCCCGTGTCGAGCTGCGTCGACAGCAGCCAGGCGGCGCAGCGTCGCGCGAGTTCGAATTGCCCAAATGCCGCCAGCGTCGTCAGCGCGGCGCCCGTCAGGCCTGGGCAAGCCAGCGGATCGTTGGGCGTGGGCGCCAGTCCGCCGGCGGCGGCCTGCGTCTTCAGCCAGCGCATGGCCGCGGGCACGGCGGGCTCGCGCTCGCCTTCGGTCAGCCGGCGCCAGGCATAGACCGCCCGCCGCTTGCAGGCCGAGGCCGTTCGCGCGAACCAGCCTCGCTCCAGCCCGAACGAATCGTCGCTCGGCGGCGGCAATACGCCCGCCTCATCCGGCGTCCTTCGCCACGGCACTCGCCGTCGCGGAGCATGGCTGCGGTTATGTCGAGTGCCGGCCATCGGCGGAGATACCCCAGTTCGCATGTTTGAATTAGGGGCGGCATTATCCGGGATGGCCCAAGAGAGCCCAAGGGCAGTTTTTGGCAGGTCGGAAGTCGGAGGTCGGAAAAGAGGGCAAGGCGGGCAAGCTGGAAAGACAGGCAATCCTTCGGCTTTCCCTGCCAACGGCAGACGTTCCGGCGGGCCATGGGTTTCCGACCGCCGACTCCAACCTCCCACGTTGCTTTCCTGGCCTCAATCCGGCATTCTGAGTCTTGGTTCGAAAAAGCCTCCGACTTCCGACCTCCGACCTCCTATGACTCACTACATCCAAGTCCTAACCACGTTGCCGACCGCCGATACGGCCCGGGCGATGGCCCGCAAGCTCGTCGAGCGGCGGCTGGCGGCCTGCGTGCAGATTTCCGGTCCGATCGAGAGCGTCTACTGGTGGCAAGGGCAGATCGACTCGTCGAGCGAATGGCGGCTCGTGGCCAAGAGCCGCACCGATCTGTTCCCCAAGCTCGAAGCCGCAATCCGCGAAGACCACCCCTACGAAACGCCCGAGATCCTTGCCCAGGCCATCCTGGCCGGGCTGCCCGAGTATCTCGAATGGCTGCACCACGAGTTGGCGCCGGCGGAGTGAGGTTTTTACACGTGAGTTTCAAGTACTTTCAGATCACGATTCAAGCCCGCCCCGCCGAGGCCAAAGAGAGCGCCGTTGCGGCTTTGGGCGGCAACCCATTTCGCACGCTGGACGTTCCGGCCGCGGCGCTGGGGACGCCGTTTGCCATCAGCTTCGAGGGAGCGAGCGAGGCGCTGTTGGCCTTGGAACGGATGTTTCTGGAGCCGGATGGTTCGTTCGTCTGGGTTTCGGCGTCCCAAGAGCGGCCGTGGCAATTGGACGGCGTGCTGTACGATCGAAATGAACGGCTGTTGTACGTCGATTTGAAAGGCGCCTGCACGCTGGGCGAGTTCAATCGGCTGCTGGCCGCGCTCGGCTGGCCCGCGACGTCGGTGATGTTTCAGTTGGCCCGCGAGGCTGTGTTTTTGGAGGAAGCCGAATTTCGCCGTTATGCGGGGTTGGAAAGGTGATATAAAAAGATGCCGGCGGCGGCGACATTGAGCGAATCGGTTCCGCGGCGCATCGCAATCGTCAGCCGGCGATCGCAGCGTTCGACGAGCGAGCTTTCGAGCCCGTGCCCTTCACTGCCGAACAACAGCGCCAGCCGCTCGGGTCGTCGAGCGTGGCAATTTCAATCAGAGGCATGGGACGAGCGCAAAACGGTAGGGAGGGGCGTTGGCCCCACGCACTTCACGCCGAAAAAATAACATGCGGCGCCGGCGTGGGGCTGCGCCCCACCCTACTGCACCTCATGCGGCCGGCAAGACCCGGCGCCGCGTTCTTGCGATGAACCGGGCCAGCTTTCATAATCGAACGTCTCGGCCGAAGTCGTGGCGGCCTTGGCGTTCTCCACGACCCTTGTTTGCAGGTGACTCGCCGTGCCTTCCTTCTGGCTCCGTGCTGTTTTCGTTTGCCTCCTCGCGAGTCTTTCGCTCGGCTCCGCGCGGGCCGAAGACGAAGTGCTGCCGCGACGCCAGACTAAGCCGCCCGGCCCGCCCCTGTCGCCGGCCGAAGCGATCGCCAAAATGACCGTGCCGCCAGGCTTTCAGGTCGAACTGGTGTCCAGCGAGCCGCAAATCGTCAACCCGGTGGCCATGACATTCGACGAACGCGGGCGGATTTGGGTTACGGAAAGCTTCGAGTACCCTCGCCGCGAGCCGGGCCCCGGGCGCGATCGGGTCAAAGTGCTGGAGGATACCGATCAGGACGGCCAAGTGGATAAAGTCACGGTCTTCGCCGAGGGGCTGAACATCCCTTCGGGCATCGCCGTCGGCGCCGGCGGCGTGTGGATCGCCAACGCCCCTGACATTCTCTTTATGCAAGATACCGACGGCGACGGCCGGGCCGACAAGCAGGAGGTGGTCGTCACCGGCTTCGGCCGCTTCGACACGCACGAGCTGCCCAACTCGCTCACCTGGGGCCCTGACGGCTGGCTGTACGGACTGAACGGCGTGTTCAATCGCAGCCGCGTCAAACAAGGGGGCCGCGAGTTCGATTTCACCTGCGCTCTGTTCCGCATCCACCCGCGGACGCGGCAGTTCGAGCTGTTCTGCGAAGGGACGAGCAATCCCTGGGGCGTGGCGTTCGACAACGAGGGCAGCGCGTTCGTCAGCGCGTGCGTGATCGATCATCTTTGGCACCTGACCGAGACGGGCTATTACCACCGCCAGGGCGGCCCCTATCCGCCGTTCACCTGGAAGCTGGAATCGATCGTCAAGCACCAGCACCAACTGGCCGCCTACTGCGGCATTCACTATTTCGACAGCGACGCCTACCCGGCTGAGTTTCGCGAGAAGCTCTACATGGGCAACATCCACGGCAACTGCATCAACTGCGACGAACTGAGCCGCGACGGCTCGACTTACTTCGGCGAGACTCGCGACGATTTCCTTACGGCGAACGACGCCTGGTTCATGCCGGTGGTGCAAAAGACCGGCCCCGACGGCTGCCTGTACATTCTCGATTGGTACGATCGCTATCATTGTTATCAGGACGCCAACCGCGACCCGGCCGGCGTCGACCGGCTCAAAGGGCGGCTGTACCGCATTCGTTACAAGGACACGCCGCGAGCCAAGGCGTTTGATTTGGCGAAAGAAAGCGACGAGCAGTTGATCGAACGCCTGCGCAGCCCAAACGTGTTCTATCGCGATCTGGCCCAGCGGCTGCTGTGGGAACGGCGGGAACCCGCGACGGTTGCGAACCTGCAACAATTGGCGCTCGACAACGCCGAACCTCGCAAAGCGAGGATGCACGCGCTATGGGCCTTGCTTGGCTGCGGCCCGTTCGATGCGGCGTTCCACGCGAAGCTATTGGCCCAGGCCGATCCGGGCTTTCGCGCTTGGGGCGTGCGAGCGGCGGGCAACCAGCGGCAGGTCGATGCCGTCGTGCGCGAGCAAGTCGCCGCGTCCGTCGACGATCCTTCGCCCGATGTCGTGTTGCAAGCCGCAATCGCCGCCGGCAAGCTGGAAGGCGTCGATCCGCTGCCGCTTTGGCTGCGGGCGCTCGGCCGCGCCGGCGACGACAAGTTGATCCCGCACATCGTCTGGCAGAACCTGCACCCGCGGCTGGAAGACCACAGCGAGCAGTTTGTGGCGCTCGTCGAAGGCTTGAAGCTGGGCGACGCGCCGACACTGGCAGCGCTGATGCCGCGCGTGATCGAACGCATTCTCGGCGCAACGAATCTGAACGCCAAAGCGGTGTCGCGCTTGCTAGCCATGCTGGCCGACGGCCCAAACGCCAATCCCGCCCTGGCCGGACAGTGCCTGGCGATGCTGGCCGGCAAGATTCAAACTCGCGAAATCGCCGGCGAACGGCTCGAAGCGGTTCGCACGGAAATCGAGCCGCTTCTGAAAAAGATCGTCACGAATTCAAGCGACTCGCCTTTGCACTTGGACGCCGCCCTGCTGGCCACGACCTGGAAAGATCCCAGCGGCCAGAAAGCGGTGCGGCAGGCGTTCGCTTCGCCTGAGCGAAACGACGAGCGGCGGTTACAGGCGCTTGGCGCCCTGGTGGCCGCGGGCGATGGAGAACTGCTGGAAGCCGTGGCCGGGGTGTTGGCGGCCGGCGAAAAGAACTCGCTCGACTTGCGGCGCGGCACGCTCGACGCCTTGGGCCGGTTCGACAACCCGGCGGTCGCCGCCGCAGTGCTCAAAGCGTACCCGCAGATGGAAGCCGAGTTGCAGCCGCAGGCCATCGAACTGTTGACCGGCCGCGCGGCGTGGAGCAAACAATTGCTGGCCGCGATCGGCGAGGGCCGAGTTCCCCGCGGCTCGCTGAACTTGAACCAAGTCCGCAAGCTATTGGCGAGCAAAGATCAGGAGTTGATCGAACAGGTGCGCTCTGTCTGGGGCACGCTCCGCACCGAGCGCAACCCGCAGCGCGAAGCAGTGATCGCCGACATGCGCAAGTATCTGCGGAAGAATCCCGGCGATCCGAACGCGGGACAGGCGGTGTTCAAAAAGCTCTGCGGCCAGTGCCACAAAATTTACGGCGAAGGGCAGGACGTCGGCCCCGACATTACCGTCAACGGCCGCAGTTCGTTCGAGCAGTTGCTCTCCAACGTCTTCGACCCGAGCCTGGTGATTGGCGCCGCGTACCAGGCCCGCACGGTCGTCACCCAAGACGGCCGCGTGATCACCGGGCTGGTGGCCGAAGACAGCCCGCAGCGCGTGGTGCTCAAGATTCAAGGGGGCAAGCAGGAGACGATCGCCCGCGACGACATCGACGAGATGGAAACCAGCCAGCTCTCGCTGATGCCCGAAGACCTGGAAAAGCAGCTCAAGCCGGCCGAAATCGCCGACTTGTTCGCCTTCATTACGCTCGACAAGCCGCCGAGCGATCCCTCGGCCCGGCAACTGCCCGGCGTGCGCGTGCCGCCGCCGCGAACCGCGACCGAGCCGGCATTCTTCCGAAAACCGGATCGAGTTGGTATCGATGGTCGTCGCCCGATTGATGATTGCCCTTAGCCTCTTGCTTGCCGCCGTGATTGGCTGCGCGCCGGCGGCGAGCGAACCGAAACCTCCGCAAGCTGGCAAGTCAAACGTTGCGGCAGCGCCAGCCCCGGCGGCCGCAGCCGATGCACTGCTCGAACTGATGCGCGAGCGGCTGCTCGTGATGCACGACGTAGCCCGCTGGAAGTGGAACGCCAAGCGGCCGATCGCCGATCCCCAGCGTGAACAGGCTCTGCTGGCCGAACTCGGACGCCGCGGCGCCGACTATGGATTGGCGCCGGCCGAAGTGCGTAGCTTCATGCGAGCGCAGATCGAGGCGGGCAAGCTCGTGCAAGAGGCCGATTGGCGGCAGTGGGAAGCCGAGGGGCGCGAGACGTTCGCCGACGCTCCCGACTTGCAAGCCGAATTACGGCCCAAAATCGACCGCCTCAGCGAACAACTCTTGGCGACCTATGCCAAACTGTTGCCACAATTAGCCGAGCCCAGTGCGCGCGAGCAGTTCAAGGACCGAGCCGCGAAGATTCTCTCCGGCGACGGCATCGACGAGCGCGTGCGCGAGCAGGCCCTGGATTGGCGCCGACGCGGCAACGAAATTTTAACACTCACGGCCTGCCGTTGTTTTTTCGATAACTATATGCGCCTTCGCAAATATAACGATTTTGGCAAGCCCTTGGGCATTTGCCGCCTTTCCGTGCTCTGATTCCGATCGCCCAGGCAACGATAAGCGTCGATGCCTGCCGTGAACATGGCGAGTTTGAGATGCTTGCGGCGGCTGCGGTGGCTTGCCTTGCTACCACGGCGCTCGCCTGCAACGCGAGCATGAAGCCGCTTTCAAGAATGGGAGTTATAGTGCGTAACCCGTCCCGGCACGCTCGCCCGGCGACTTTCGTCGCGCTTGCCGTGCTCGTCCTCGCAACGGCGAGCGACGCATTCGGCCAAAGCCGCGTCGCAGACGAGGGTCAAGCGGCCGCCGTCGCCCGGCGTCCTCGCGGCCGGCCTCCTCGCACGCCCTCTCCTCGCACCCGCCGCAGCTACCGCCCTGGCGAAGTCGTGGCGTTGTCGATCTTCGCCAATGGCGAAGAAGAGGATTGGACGCCGTTGCGTCTTTCGACGCTGTTCACCGACGGCTGGGACGAGCCTTGGCTGGCGCCGCCGGCCGACAGCGACATGCCTGTCCGCCAAGGGTGGGTCAATTCCGCCGACGGCCTGTTCTTCCGCAACCTGGTCGGGGTGTATCAGAACACCGAGGGCTTGCCCGCCCGCCAAGACGCCAATCTAGGCCTGTTTCAGTTTCAATCTCCCTTGAGCCGCCGGTTGTGGATCAGCATCAACGTGCCGTTCGTCACCACGCTGAGCGACGATGGCGGCCCGTACAAGGCCGCCGCATTCGGCGATTTCAGCCTCACGCCGCGCGTGATGCTCAAGGAAACGCGGCGGTTTTCGCTCATCGCCGGGCTGGGCGTCCAAACCCCGACGGGAAGTTTGTCGACGGGCGGCGGCCTGGCGAGGCTCAACCCGAACGTGCAGTTCTGGACCGATATCGGCCGTCGGTTCAGCGCTCGTGGCGGGATCGGCGTCGACGTTCCGCTCAACCAGTTCGAGGTGCTGCCGACGAACCTGGCCACGAATATCGCCGTGGGCCAGACGGTCACCGGGCACGATGTCCTGTTGATCGGCGATTTCCAATATTACCTGTCGGCCAATTTGCGAAACAATCTCGGCAGCGGGCCGGGCCACGCGTTTTTCAGCCTCACGCCCGGTTTCCGCACGCACCTGGGCGGCGAGTATTTCCTGGCCGGCGGTTACGAGATTCCGCTCACCGGCCCGCAACCCTACGGCAATCGATTGACGTTCTTCTTCGTCAAGGGCTTTTAGTTCTAAATCGCCGGCCACGATGCCGAGACAGCCGAAATGCCGTGATTTATCGAGGTTGGCATGCATTCGCTTGTCGGGCAACGTTCACCTGCGACCGTCGATCGCGTGGGGCGATGCTTTGGATTGAACCACCGAGACACGGAGAGATCAAGGCAGAGTAGGCATTGTTTAGGTTGGAACAGCCCCCTAACAATCAGTCGGCTTAGGCGTCTGCTTCTATCTCAGTCCGAAGACCGACCAACCGATCGACAACCGCTTCGGTTCGCGAGCGGTTACCAAAGAGTCCCATGTGAACGGTTTCGATCCACCATAAGTGATCGACGAGCCGCTGACGGGGCTCGTGGCGAATAAGCATGCCGTGGATCTGGTGAATGTAGCCGTCGTACTCATCCGCTGCTGCGGGCTCATCGACAACACCAATGGGATCCCACTCGTGGAGCAGGATGTCGTGGATCGCCTGATGGTACCGTTTGGCGAGCTGCAAGCGTTCGGTCATCTGCGCCCTCAACTATCGAAACAGCCAGACCGCGGTTTATGGTTTGACAGGACGAATCGACATCACGCCCCGACCGCGATCGGCTCGGCCGCCTGCCACTCGGCGCCGTTACGGACGACGCGGTGATAAACGGTGTCGCGCTCGACCGGTTCGCGGCCGGCTTCGGCGATCAGCCGGCGGATTTCGTCGACCGAAAGGATCTCGGGCGTTTCGGCGCCGGCGTCGTGATAGATCAGCTCGTGCCGCACCGTGCCGTCGAGGTCGTCGGCCCCATACCACAGCGCCGTTTGCGCCGTGCCGATGCCGAGCATGATCCAATAGGCCTTCATGTGCGGGATGTTATCGAGCATCAAGCGGCTGACGGCCATCGTCCGCAGATCCATCAAGGCCGACGGCTTTGGGATGTGCGACAAGCCGGTGTTGTCGGGATGGAAGGCCAGCGGAATGAACGTCTGGAATCCGCCCGTCTCGTCCTGCAACTCGCGCAGCCGGACGAGATGGTCGATGCGGTGGTACGCCTCCTCGATATGTCCGTAGAGCATCGTGCAGTTGGTCTTCAGGCCCAGTTCGTGGGCCGTACGGTGAATGTCGAGCCAGTTCTGGGCGTCGGCCTTGTGCTCGCAGATACGGTCGCGGACCTCGGGATGAAAAATCTCGGCGCCTCCGCCCGGCATGCTGCCTAGCCCGGCTTCGATCAGGTCTGCGAGAATCTCGCGCACGGGCCGCTTGGCGAGGTGCTGGAACCAATTGATCTCGACGCCGGTCCAGCCCTTCAGGTGCAGCCGCGGATAAGCCTGGTGCAGGATGCGGATGACGTTTAAGTACCACTCGTACTTCATCTGGTGGTGCAGGCCGCCGACGATGTGCATCTCGGTGCAGCCGCTTTCGACCGCCTCGCGGCCGCGCTCCAAGATCTGTTTGTCGCTCATCAAGTAGCCCTTCGGATCGCGCAGGTCCGAACGGAACGCGCAGAACGTGCAGCGGTAGACGCAGACGTTCGTCGGGTTCAGATGGGTATTGATGTTGTAATAGGCGAAGTTGCCGTTCTTCCGCTCGCGGACGACGTTGGCCAGTGCGCCGAGTTCGTTCAGATCGACTTCCGGCCGGTACAAAAACAGCCCTTCGTCGAACGACAGCCGTTGGCCGGCGAGGACCTTGTCGCGGATTGAAGCCAGGGTGGATTGGCGGGAATTCATCATGCGTTTGAGTATGGCTTGAGGCGAACGTTTTTGGAAGGAGATAGGGGGATGGGGAGGAGATGAGGGGATGAAGAAAGGCAAGTTGAGTTTAGTTTGAAACATGGAGGGTCGGGCGCCCTGATTTCATCCCCCTGATCTCCTCCTCATCCCCACATCCCCTTTCAAGAGCGCGGCCAATACAAATCGAGCGTCCCGACCAGAAACAGCCCGATGCTGACGACCGCGTTCACGTGGAAAAACGCCAGGTTCACGCGACTCAGGTCGTCGGGCCGGACGAGACGATGTTCGTAAATCAATAAGAGGGCGACGCAGCCGATGCCGGCCAGGTAGATCCAACCGAGTTGCGGATAGACCGCGGGCAATGCGAACAACAGCAACACCATGCCCAGGTGACAGGCGGCGGCCAACCGCAAGGCGCCGACGACGCCGAGCCTGGCCGGCACGCTGTGCAACCCGAGTTGCGAATCGACCGCGACGTCCTGACAGGCGTAAATCATGTCGAACCCGGCGACCCAAAGCATCACGGCGGCGCCGAGCACGACCGGCGGCCAGGCCAGTTCGCCCCGCAGCGCGATCCAGGCCGCGATCGGCGCCAAGGCCAACGCGGCGCCTAGCCAGAAATGCGCCAGCGCCGTGAACCGCTTCGTCAGACTGTAACCGCACAAGAAGGCCAGCACCGGCACGGATAAATGCAGCGGCCAACGGTTGGGCAAAAACAACAGCGTGCTGGCCACGAAGCCGGCCGCGCAGGCGGCGGTGAATGCCGTCACGCTGCCGACGCTTAGCAACCCGGCCGGAATGTGCCGCATGCGGGTCCGCGGATTTTGGGCGTCGAGCTTGTGATCGGTCAGGCGGTTGAAGGCCATCGCCGTGCTGCGAGCCAACACCATGCAGAGCACGATGCCCAAAAAACCCTGCCAACGCCACGCACCCGCGTCGCCTCCCAGCTTCCACGCCATCGCCGCCGCCAATAGCGCAAACGGCAGCGCAAACAGCGTGTGGCTGAAGCGGATCATTTCCAAGATCATTCGCAACCGGCGGAACACTCGATCAATTCTCCTTGGCGGCAGGCGAGGCCGGCGTCGTTCTTCATTTCACGCCGATATATAAAGTCGCCACGCCGAGCGTGAGCGGATGAAAGCGCACGTCGTTCAGCCCCGCGGCCCGCATGCGCTCGGCTAGCGTCTCTCCGCAGGGAAACTCGCCGACGCTCGCCGGCAAATAGCTGTAGGCGTCTTGCCGGTTTCGCGCCAGCGCCTGACCGATCCGCGGCAACACCTGGCGGAAATACCAGCCATAAATCGCCTTGAACGGCTGCCAGCGCGGATGCGAGAATTCGAGCACCGCCACCTTGCCGCCGGGCCGGCAAACGCGGGCCATCTCACTGAGGCCGCGGTCGGTGTCGGTCACGTTGCGCAGGCCAAAGGCGACGCAGACGATCGAAAAATAATCGTCCGGAAACGGCAGCCGCTGGGCGTCGGCCTCGACGAACGACACCTGCCCATTGAGTCCGGCTTTTTGCCGTTTGCCTTCGCCGACGACCAGCATCGGGTGGCAGAAGTCGGCGCCGACGATTTTCGCCCGGCCGCCGCTGGCCCGGTGGTATGCCAAGGCCAGATCGCCTGTGCCGGTACACAGATCGAGAATCGGCCCGTCAGCCGTGGGCGGCACGCGGCGGACCGTTTGCCAACGCCAGTAGCGGTCGATGTTCAGCGACAGCAGGTGGTTGAGGAAGTCGTAGCGGCCGGCGATCTCGCCGAACATCCGCCGCACGCGAGCTTCCGATTTATCGACGGGCATGGAGATGGGGTATTCGGGGATTCGTTTCGCGGCTCGACGCGGGACGGGTGTTCACCACGGAGTCACGGAAGGCACGGGGTTTTGTTGATTGTGGCGCGGCCAAGGCATCAACTCTTCGCGAGTTCGCCTCTAGGTGAACCGTCCTCGACGCGGGGAATTAACCTTTCGGCAATCCATACTCTGACCAACGCCCCCGGTCCTGGTCAACTGCCCCTGGGGCTCGAGGCTTGCGGGAAGAAGCGTTCGCGGCCGGCGACGAGACCCGTCAGCTCGGTGAATTGGTTCCTGGCTAGCGCGGTCAGGCGTCAAACCGCCGCAGCGCGCCGACCTCGGGCAAAGAACAGCGCGGCGATCAGCGCGCATCCGACGGCGCTCCGGAGGCGACTCCTTGCCGATCGATCGCCGTTTGCACGCGGTCGAGAGCCCGTTGCCGATCGCGTAAACGTCGACGCCATTTCTCCTCTTGAGGCTGCAAAGCAACCACCTTGCGCTCGTGTTCGGCGGCTTGCCGGTAGCTCTCAAAAGCTTCTGGCAACCTGCCGAGCTGCTCGAACACTTCGGCCAGGTTGTAGAGCGTGCCGCTCAGGTCGCTCGGGAAGCTCGCCAGCGAAGGGTTGTGCTCGCAAAGTTTTTGCCGGATCGGAATCGCTTGTCGGTAAAACTCGACGGCGGGTTCGGGTTCTTGCTGGTCTCGATAGAGGTTGCCGAGGGAATGCAACGCGGCGCCGTGCGCCGCTTGAAACGGCTGGATGCCGGGAAACTCGGGGATCAGCCGCTCCCAGATTTCGACGGCGCGGCGAAACGAGGCGATCGCTTCTTCCGGATGGCCCGTTTCGCGCCAACATCGCGCCAGACATTGCACGTGAGAGGCCAGCAATGCCAGGCAGGCCCGCGCGTGAGGCTGCCTTTCGAGCATCGCTTCGAGCCGCCGGCAGCCTCGCAAATGACAAGCCAGTGAGTCGCCGGGACGACGGCGGTCCCATTCGATCGAACCGAGCAGGTACTCGTTCTGCGCCAACGTCAGGTCCGATACCGACGAAGCATCTTGCTGCAAGGCCTGTTCGAGTAATTCGCCACAGCGGCGATGGGCCGCGGCCGCCTCGTCCAGCCTTCCCAGCCGCAGCCAGGTGCTGCCCAGGTCAGTGTAGCACTCGGCCAATGCCACCAAGAATCCTGGAGCATCGTGGCGCCGGCTGGCAAGCGGCGCCAGCAACGTTTGTACCTGCTGGGCGTCCACAGCGGCGGCATCGCGGCGTTCCGCCCCCAACCGGGCCTGGGTCAGGGCGATCAAAGCGCGGATTTCTTCATAACGATATTGCGACGAATCGGGATCCAGCAGCAACAGTTCTGACGTGATCTGCCGGCTGATCGCGATTTCCGCTTCGGCTTCCGCGAACTTTCCCTCGTCGGAAAACAGATGCGCGACCGTGTAGTGGATGGCGGCCTTTTTCCGGAAATACGGCGCCGCGTCGGCGACCGAACGGCCTCGGCAGGCGCGGTCGATCAAGCGCAGCGCCGCCCGATGCGATTCGACCGCCTTCAGCCGGGCGCCGCCGCTGCTTTCGTAGATCTTGGCAATCAACGTATGCGCGTCGATGGCTTCAGCCGTCAGCGAGGGATCTTTTCCTTCGTGCTCCAAGAATCTCTGGTAGTGGGCCAGGGCCAGTTCCGCCAGTTCCTTGCGAAGCGGCCGGTCGTCGGCCAGCCCCTCGAAATCACCGTTGCTCGATAGCCGCGTAATATCGGCCAAGGTCTGATGGGCTTGCTGGAAATTCCGTTCGGCGCGTTCACGCTCGCGCTGCAGTTCGGCTAGGTGCGATTCGGCCCGGCGCCATTGCCAGGTGATGCCGGCGAATCCGCCGACCAAGGCCAGCAGCAGCGCCGCCGCCAGGCCCGTCAACGCCGGCCGCCGCCGGCACCAGCGAATCGCTCGCGAAATTCGGCCGGCCGGCCGAGCCTGCACCGGTTCGCCGCGCAGGTAACGCCGCAAGTCGGCGGCGAACTCGTCGGCCGTTTGGTAGCGGCGTTGCGCCTCGGAGCGCATGGCCTTCAGGCAAATGCTCTCCAGGTCGAGCGGAATCTGGTCGTCCAGTCGCCGCGGCGGCCGGGGATCGTCTTCGAGCAGTTGCAGCACCAACATGCGGCCTCGCCCCAGAAAAGGCAGTTGGCCGGTCAGCATTTCATACAGCACCACGCCCAGGCTGTAGATGTCGCTCCGGGCATCGACGATTTGCCCTTTGAGCTGTTCGGGCGCCATGAAGGCGGGCGTGCCCAGCGCCGCCCCGGTCAACGTCAGCGTGGGATCGAAGCCGTCGCGCTTGGCTAGGCCGAAATCGGCCAATAGCGGCTGGCAGTCGGCGTCGAACAGAACGTTCGACGGCTTGACGTCGCGGTGGACGACCCCTTTACCGTGCGCGTGCGCTAGGGCGTCGGCCAGTTGCGCTACGATCTCGGCCGACTCCCGATAGCCTAACGGTCCTTGCTTGAGCCGGGCGCGCAGCGTGCCGCCGGCGACCAGTTCGCAGGCCAAGTAATGCGTGGCGCCGATCGAGCCCGCTTCGTAGACGCGCACGATGCCCGGATGCCGCAGCCGCGCGGCGTGGCGAGCCTCGCGCAAGAATCTCTCGGCGTCCTGCGCGTCGAGCCACTCCGCGCGCGGAATTTTGAGCGCGATTTCCCGGCCGAGGCGCAGGTCGCGAGCGCGGTAGACCTCGCCGAACGAGCCGCGCCCCAGCACCTCGAGCAGTTCGAACTTGCCCAGCCGCCGGATGCCGGCCACCGTCTCGGCCGGGCCGTCTTCGGCGGTCGCCGGCGGCTCGCCTGGGCGGTGGTCGTCGGCATCGCTACGGGTTGCGGCGCCAGCCCGGGGCGTTGCCTGCGGCGTAACCCTTTCTGCCTCTCCGGACGCCGCGCTGCGAAGAGATTCCGCGAGCAATTTTCCATCGCCGGCCAGTTCCGGGTAGCGTTCGAAATACGCTTCCAGCGAAACCGAGTCGCCGCGCGCGGCTCGGTACTCGATTTCAGTCAGCACCAACTCTCGCAACACGATGCGCCGCGAAGGCCCGGGCGGCGGGATTTCCGCCGCGAGCAGCAGTTCGTCGATCGACGGGGGGCGCCCCAAGCGCCAGCCTTCCTCGAAGCGATCGATCAAGGGTTCCAAGGCCGCGGCGATTTCGGCCGGCAACGGTTCGGAAAAACCCTCGGTCGTGCTCATTTCACGCCCAGCTTTCGTCCTTTCGAATGCCGCAAAAACGCCCGCGCCAACTCATTCGCCTTCATACATCGTCCGCAAGGTTTGCTTTCCGCGAGCGATCGTCCGCCGCACGGTGCGCTGCGCGCGGCCCGTGCGTAGGCTGATTTCGGCGATCGTGAAGCCCTGCAAGTAAAGCGAGAGGATCTCGCGATCCCGCTGCGAAAGTCCCGCCATCAGCTTTTCGATGGTCTCGACCAGCATGGCGGCCTGCGCAGGGGTGGGATCGCGCGTCATCGCGCCCAGCGCCGCCAGTTCGTTCTCGTCGGCCAGCGACAACGACCGTTCGCGCCCCACGTCGCGGCGCGCCGCTCGGTGGTAGCGGCGGCGATCCCAGCATTTGCGGACCGTCAGCAGCACCAGATAGGCCCAAAGCTCGTCCCAGGTATTGAACTGGCAATCGCCCGCCCGCAGCCGTTTGAGAAAGCTCTTGTAGACCGATTGGACGAGATCTTCCGGGTCGACCTTCGACGACAGCAAGCCATCCAGACGGCTGCTAGCCAGGGCGATCAGCCGGGCCGTGAAGCGGCGCACGAGTTGCCCGGCCGCCTCGTCGTCGCCGGCGCGCAACCGTTCAGTCAGGCTGCAAACCACGTCGTCGGCCATCGTGGCAAGTTCTCCCCGTAGGAAGCCGTCGCATTGCCCGCGCCAATTGACAGCCGCCACCGTCGTCCCCGCGGCCATCGCGGGCGACGGATCAAAGCACTTTGATTCAATGCCTTTTGATTTTGAACAGCCCGGCAGCGCGACTCAAGCCCAATGCCGTGAAGATATTGTCCTAATTCCGAACGAATTTCGCTTGCACATTTCGGAAAAAATCCGGCCGCTTCGAAAAAACTTCCAAAAAATCTGGCCGCGCCCGGGCGCGTTTGTGGATTTACAAGCAGGACTGATGCGCGACCACGCGCCGTGGCGTCGCGATTTCAAAGCGGGGAACGTTGCTCGAACCTGTCGCGGGTGGAGTCGAACTCCCTGGAATCACGGCTCCTTTCAGAGCAAGCCGCCATCATCCACATGCCCCCCAGTAGCGCCTCCAAGAACTTGAAATCGGAGATTACGTCGTGGTTGGATTCGGCCGGTTACCCCTACGGTTGTCATTCTCATCAGCGGTTGGCGTCGCATCTTTACTGCTTGGCGGAGTAGCGAACGCAGGCTTTGTCGACCTTGACCTTAATTTCGGCGGAGAGCCCGGGTTCGTTACCGGAATCGACGGAGCCAACATCGTGGGCGTCGATATGTTCAATGGTCGTGAATTTGGCTTTCTTGACTCAAATGGGAATATGTCATACATCGATGCGCCCAACGATCAAAACGTTACTTTGTTTGGCCACGTCAGCGGTGGCCGGATTGCAGGCGGCACCGGCTCGGGGGCCGGGTTCGTGTATGACATCGCGAATCGCAGCTTCACGTCCATCAACGATCCGTTAGGCTATCGAGGAACCCAGGCCGTCGACGTATCGGGCCAGGATGTGGTTGGTAATTATTGGGGGGTTGGCGCCTATGGCGACACCGTTGAACACGAGTTCTTATACAACGGCGCCCAGTACATTACCGTTGACGACCCCTTGGGCGTCGGCAGCACGACGATCCAGGCAATCGACGGCAATAACGTCCTGGGCACGTACCGCGCTGGTTCCGGAAGTCACGCATTTCTATACGATATTACGAAGCCCGCCGACGCCGCCGCCTCTTACACGACGCTGAGCATTCCCGTACCGTCAAATGCAAACAACGTGTGGGTAACCGACATCTCCGGAAACGACGTGGTCGGGTATTATGACTTCCATAACGTGGCCGGAGGACAGGGCTTTATCTATGATATCGGTTCTGGCGGCTTCACGACTCTCGACGATCCGCTTGGCACGTACACAGCGCCTGCTGCCATCTCCGACGGCAACATCGTGGGGACTTATACGTCTCGCGGCGCGAAATGATGCCTTTTCACGACAGCGGCTGTTTGGTTTAATACGCCCATTCTCGATGACTCCGTAGACGGAAGGGTGGTCAAGGATGACCCGCATAGCTTTTTCGGAAGTAGATCAGCAGGCC
>DATKRK010000068.1:0-16186 GCA_035532215.1 Pirellulales bacterium
CCCGATAGCCTGTCTTTCACGGGTTGCTTTCAAATCCTGCGCTGCCGCCTGCCGGAGTGCGACGGCCGAACGGCGGAGAGTTTTCAGGCGTGGTACGCGGCGCTGCTCTGGGAGATGCAGCAGGAGCGGGTCGAGCCTCGACGCAATCGAATCAACCCGCGCGTCATCAAACAAAAAGTCTCGAAGTGGCCAAAAAAACGGCCCCAGCATCGCGGCCCCCGTCCGCCGACGAAAACCTTTATGCAGTCCGTCGTTTTGACTAATTGAACGGTATTGCTTTTAAGCCACCTAGTCCGGCGTCAGTAAGCGGGACGTTTTCGCACTGCAAGCTTATTAGGCGGTTGAGACTCGGCAGGTTTTTGAGGTCCGTTACACGCGTGCCAGCAAGATGGAGAGTGCGCAAATTGGTCAATGGGCGAAGCTTCGCGAGGTGCTCATTCGTCAGATCAGGGCTGTTCAGCGAAAGGCCTCGCAGTTCTCCCAGCGCCGCCAGTTCTTCGACGCCTGCGTCGTCCAGCGGAGCGATAAGTTGCAGATTCGTCAGCCCGCTCAGCCGCGAAAGATTCTTTATTCCGTCGCGATTTAGCCGAGGGCTGATTAACGAAACTGACCAAAGACGCCCGGCGCCTTCTAAATGCTTGAGGCACGCCCCCTCGGTCGCCGCCTCCAGCCGCAGCACGCGTAGCTCTCGGAAGTTTTTCAGGGTCTCGAGTCCGCGATCGCTGAGTTGCGGGCACTCAAGGGATAATGACTGCAGCTCGGAGCAGCCGCTGATGTGCGCCAGCCCGCGGTCCGTCAGTTTTCGGCTGCGGACAAGCAGGGAGCGCACGTCCCGCAAGCGTTCCAACGGCGCCAATTGCTCATCGGTGACGTCTGGAAAATGAAACTCGATTTCGAGACCGCGGCGGCCTGCCTCGTCTTGCTGCCAACGCGCCACGACGCCGGACTGGCGCAGCGCTTCGATGATTTGCTGCACTTCGACTTCCTCCGGGCCGCGCGCCGCCACTACGGCAGGCGACCTCGCGGAGAACACGGCCAAGAAAACGGCTGCGCAATTAATGCCTCGCATAAAGGTTCTCCTTTGCCCCCTATAGGTTGACCTACGCGCCTGGCTGTCTGCTGAAGAAGCTGCCGGGAACTACGCTGCTCCTAGCGCCATAGCTCCGCCTCGCCCCGAGTTACGGGCACGTCCGTTGGTCGAACGGTCGCTGCTCTTCCTGCGCAGCGCTTATCGCTACTTTTGGGCATCCGTCAACGATGCTAATGCTGTAAATCCCTTTGAACCAGCGTCCATTTGCGGGGATTCTCAGGAACGGGTAATTTGTGTTCGGGTCAGGGAATTGCTGTTTTCCAGACACTCGCCGAAGCCTCGCTCGCGCACTTAAAAGCCTCGGCTGATGAACTTTCTGCTGCGGAATTGCGCGTGGAAAACTACTGGGGGTATTCACGACAATGCGCGGCGAGAGCTTCTGCGGCCAAAACGACACGAATCGCCGGAAGACCTACCGCGAGCGTTACTCTCGCGATGGTTCAGCCATCGCTTAGCACGCGCTATTGCATCCTTGCAGCGCGCCGCATACTCTTGGTGAAAATGAACTAGTTGTTTTCTAAATTCCTCCTGGTCAATGTCCTTGGGACCACGAATTAGCCGGCCGGGATCTTCTATTCGGCGAAACTCCAATCCCGTAATAACGCGGAGGCTTTCGATCGCCGCGTTTAGTAGCTCGACTTGCTCGACTAATGCGCCTGCGCCGCCGTAGCCAATTCCCCCTGCATTGCCCTCTAATGACCGAACGAGACAACGCACAGCCTTCTCGTCCGGGAATTGCGCCAACGCTTGGGCGGCTGCTACCTGCAATTCGCCGCGGGATCGCACTAGCAGGCATGTGCAGAGAGTATCCGTGTTTCGCTGCCTCACGGCAGCCTCAACTCGTTCTCGGGCGCCTTGCGCATCGCATATCGCTTCCAGCTCCCGAATGCGCTCGATGACGGTAACATACGAGGCTCGTTCTTTCGCTCCGAGAGACTTTGTCAGCCGATGCTCTAGATACCGCTGGACGTAGCTAGCAGGCGCCGCTGTGAACATCTTTGCTAACACACGATCAGCAGATTCGTCACTAGCGACATTCTTAACCGACTCAATGCACGCATCCAATGCCCGATAGTATTTAGCGCGAAGGGCCTGGTTCGTGCCATCGCTCGGTGCTTTGACATTTTCGGGAGCTTTTGCATTTGCGCCCTCCTGTGCCAGCGCATCCTGATACGCGTGAGCGGGGAAAAGGGCTGCAAGGAGCGAGACATTGTAGCAAACACGTTGCCAGTAAATAGAGCGGATCATGTTAGATCGCCTTTAACCGTACGGTAGCGACCTTCTAGCAAATGGATCGTCAGAACCCATTGTTATCCCAAGCGGAATTCGACCCATCGTCTTGCCATTGGCCGTTTGCGTGCTTGAATTTCTGATGCACGCGCCAAAGAACAAAATCGCTGATTCTAAACCAGCTGCCAAGCAACTCAAGGCGGGCGAATTCGTGAGCGTGTAGCCGTTGCTCAAGTGTATCGCCGTCCGCCCCTGTAGAGTTCCTCATGCCGAAATCAGGAGTGTCGTAGCCTTCGAGCTGCCCAAGATACGGTGTGTTGTACGGGTCATTATCCTCGGCGTTAGTCGAGAAGTCATCATTACCGACGACATCGCTTGCTGGATAAGTGACCGGTATGTTCACGCCAGCTTGAATGTTATTAAATACCCAAGCTCCGGGTGGAGTGTAGGGTAGCTGTGACTTCGTATATCCGGCAGGATTGATTATCTTGACGCGCACCTGCCGCGAGTGATCCCATTTCGCATCGATTCCCAGTTTTAGCGGCGCCCCTTCCGCGAAGTGGAGTTGATCTCCGTCAGGCTCGCTTCCTGGTGTCTGCGACCCCTTAAGATTCGGAATGTCTGAATCCGTGATTACTTCGGACGGGGTAATCGTAAATAAAATGTCGTTTGTGCTGAATTGCAAAAACAGCCCTCCCACAGGGGGCTGCTGGAGATCGGGGTCACCATTCGTAGGCACGGTTCCAACATAAGGACCAAATACAGGCGGATTCTGCTGGTGGCTTGGCGTTGACCACACGACCCAAACGATGCCTTGCCAAAGAGTCGTGTCCCCGCATTTTATGTAGACTGGAATCTTGGCTGAAACAGCTCTCGATATCTTGGCAGTACAATTATTGTCAATGGCGGGATATACAATCTGAGCTCCAATTGCGCCCCATGTGATCTGGTCACAAGCATCAGGCGGGTCTAACGCGGCTTCCAATATAACATCGCCATTACCTTTGACAGTAACGAAATGATCCTTTGGCTTTTGCGCTGCCGGGAGAACGCTCGGAATTTTCTTCGTTCTCGCCGTATCGGACGCTTGCACGTAAACTTCAACCACTCGTGGGCACGGCGGCGGACTCGGACTTGGGCTAGGCTCAGCGAATAGCGCTTGCGGCAAGCTTCCCGCGGCGGTCGATGCCAACCGCGGCCATTCCAGGCCGAACCGTTCGGCGTACCAGAATTCGTCGCGCCAGCGGTGGCCGAGCAGCCTCGTGCGCTCGTGCTCGACGCTGGCCCGGTCGGCCTGGAACAATTCCCAGGCCAAAGCCCAGAGCCCTTCGGGATGCTCGGGCAGACGGCCGACGTGCCGGGCGCGGCAGCGGTCCACCCAGTCGGACCACGTGACCTCGGTGAAATTCTTGCGAGCCATTCGCAATTGGTTGGCCAGCAAATGCTCCATCGGCACGGAAAAGTTGTCGAAGGCGGCCCGGAAGCGATGGCCGATCACGGCATCGGGGTCGTGCAGGATCGGACAGCCCATCAGCCAGCTCTTCAGGCCGAAATCGAGGTCTTCGACGCCCCAGTACCGCATGTGCGGATCGAAGCCGCCCAGGTTCTCGTAGAGTTCGCGGCCGACGGCCAACGCACAGCCGATCAAGGCCGGCGATTCGTAGAATTTTCTCGGCCCTTTCCACACGCCTCGCAGTTCGCCCAGCGGCAGCCAGCCGCAGTGAAATTCTTCCAGATCCAGAAAATAGCCGTGGCCGATCTGCGAGGCGGCGTTCTTCCAACGCGGCACGTCGAGCGCCGCAATGGCCGGCGTGACGACGGCCTCCCCTTTCAATTGCTCGACGTCCTCGATCAGCCGCGCGATGGCGCCGGGCTCCGGCTTCGTGTGGCCGTCCAGGAACACGAGCGTTTCCCCGCGCGCCCAATGCCTTCATAGGCGAGGCGCCTTGCCGCTCGTCATTGCGGAACAGGCGAATTTGCGGGAAACGGCGCAACGCCTCTTCGACCGAACCATCAAAGGACGCGTCGTCGGCCACGATGACTTCGCGGTCGAAACCGGCCGTCGTCTCGAAGCACGACGCCAGGGTCCGCCACAGCCGATCGCCTTCCTGATGCGAGGCGACGATAATGCTAGCACGCATCGGAACACCCCCTTTTCAAAGCCGACTCGGTTCCAAGACCCAGACCGGGTCACGAATGGCAACCGCTTTATAAACGAACCGCGGTCCCGACGCAAGAAAAAAGCGAGATCGCCGCGGCAAAAAAAGTCGCCCCCTCGTGGAGGCCACCCGTTGCAGCACCGACTGGGCGAGTCCGCTCAGCCCATCGAAGCTCTCACGCAGGTCGACGGGCCGTTGGGCGGCATCGCCGCTTCAAATCATCGACGGCGGGCCGCACTTCGTCGCGATCCATAATATAATGTGACTGATGAACACCGCCCAGTCCTGGCCCCTGGCTTCGCACTTCAGCATGGTGCTGCAGAATCCGCGGATCGCGTTCCGCAGCCCGGACCTGAAGCAGATCGCCATCGCCAAGGACCGCTTGAATCAACCGCGGGCCTGGTCGGGCGCCTTCGCCACGGTCTATCAAGGCAGCTTTCCCAACGGCGGCGGCAAGCTGGCCATCCGCGTGTTCAGCAGCGGCGCCCCCGAGCGCCGCGAGCGCTATCAGGCGATCGCCGAATACTTGCGCAGCCGCAAGCTGCCTGCCTTGGTCGGCTTCAGCTATTCCGACGACGGCATTCGCTCGGCCAGCGACGGCAAGTTCTATCCGTTGGTGACGATGGACTGGGTGCCGGGCGAGACGCTGTTCAAATGGGTCCGGCGGCAGTGCCTCGACAAAAACCGCAAAGCCCTGGCGGGCGCCGCCGAACGTTGGATCGAACTGGTCGGGCAGCTCGACGCCGCCAAAATCGCTCACGGCGATTTGCAGCACGCCAACGTGATGGTCACCGAACAGGGCGAGCTGAAGCTGGTCGATTACGATTGCATGTGCGTGCCGGCGCTGGTCGGCCGCAAGAATCTGGAGATTGGCGTCGAACCGTATCAGCATCCCGCTCGCAATCACGAGACGCCTCTGTCGCTGGAACTCGATCGCTATTCGGCACTGTTCATTCTCGTCGCGCTGCGAGCTTTGGCCGCCGACCCCGAACTGTGGAACACGTATGTCGAGCGGCCGCAGCACGACAAGCTGTTGTTTCGCCGCGAAGATCTCGACGATCCGCGGCACTCGACGCTCGTTCAGGCGCTGTACGAATCGACCGATGCCGAGGTGGGCCGGTTGTGCCGCGAACTGGTCGAACTGCGGCGGCTCGACATCCACCAAACGCCGCGGCTGGCCGATTTGCTGTTCTCGTTTTCCAACGTCGAAAAGCTGCTCGCCGCGCGCGATTTCGACGGCGTCGTCGAGATGCTCTCGCGCGGCAAGAAAACGGCCGCCGACGCCCCGGCGGCCTTGCAGCCGAAAGTGCGCGAAGCCCAAGAGCGCGTCAAGCTGCGGTTGGAACTCGAAAAAGCCGTCGGCGCCGGCGACGAAGCGGCAATGCAGCGGCTGTTCCAGCCCAAACTGTTCGACGATTACCCCAAAGCCCTGATGGCGGCGGAGGTTGCCCGGCGGGCCGCCGAGGCAATCCCGCTTTTGGCGCAGCTCGAAGCGGCCCGCAAAGCGCAGCACTGGCGGCAGTTGGTCCAGCTTTGGGACGCGCACCGCGCGCTGCTGGAAAGCCGCAAGAGCGCCGCGAAGTTCGAGATCGAGGTGCGCGCGTGGCGCGAGCGCAATCAGGCCTGCGACGCCGTGCTGTCGCTGTTGAAGCAGCCGGCCTGCGAAGTCGGGGCGCTCGGGCTGGCCTGGTCCAAGTTGACCTCGCTGGGCGGGCATCCCGACGTCGAGCCCGAGCGGCCGACGATCGAACGGCTGCTCAAGCGACAGCGCGCCTGGTCGCACTTTCAAAAGATCGAGCGCGGCAGCGGGCAGTCCGCCGATCTGGAATTGGTGCGAGCCTGGAACGAGAAGTTGTTCGACGGTTGGAAGACGGCCGAACGCGAACGGCCGAGCGTCGTGGCGGCTCACGAGCGGCTGGCGTTAGTGAAGCGATTGGAAAGCCTCGCGGTCGCCGCGCATACGGCCGCCGACGAAACGAAGCTGGTCAAGGTCGCAACGCGATTGCCGGCGGAATACAAACACGACTTGCGATCGCGCGTCGAACTTGCACGGGTGCGTCTCAGGGCGCTTGATCAACTCGGCGCAGCGCTCGCCGAACCGGCTTCCGATCTGGCGATTTCCGCCGCCTGGGAAGAGTTGGAAAAGCTGGAGGCCCAGTCGCTCGCGCCGGCCGAAATCCAAGGCCGCGTGCTGCAAGCCGCGGCCCGGGCGCCGGCGCTTTACGCGCTGAAGCAGTTGCCGCACGCCTATCCCGCCGAACAGGCGCCGCAGCTCGATCCCAGGCTGCTGGGCGTTTGGGACGACGATTTGCTCGACGGCTGCCGCGACGCCCAACCGTGGCGGGCGGCGCATCGGCAGGCCGTGCATCGCAAGCAAGTGCTGGAAGCCTTCGAAAAAGCCATCGCCGCCGGCGACAAGCACCGCATCGTCGATCTCTACGAAGAGCCGTGCCTGCACCACTATCCTTTACCGGCCGACTGGGTGCGCCAGGCCAAGGGCGCCGTGGCCGAAGTCAAGGCCATGCGGCGGCTGCTGGCCGCGCTCGCGAATAACGCGCCGGCCGAATTCAACGAAGCGTTCGACGCCCGCTTGCTGCGGCAGAATCACGCCGCCTTCGCACCGCACGCCGAGCGGATTCGCGACTGGCTCGCCGTCGAAGTGCTGCCCGCGGCGAAACTCGGCCTCGCGCCGCCCTTGGCGCGACAGGCGTTGGCGATGGAACCCGGCTCATCGGCGACTTGCCGCATCTGCTGGCAATGGCCCGAGCCGCGGTTTACCGACCAGTGCCTGGTGGCCGTCTGCCGGCACAAGCCGCGGCCCGGCGAAGACCCGCGCCGGCTCGACGCCTGGCTAAGATTGCCCGTGGATCGTAAAAGTTATGAAGAAGGAGGCGGCAGCCGCTTGCTGCACGTCGAACAGAACTGGCAAGGCGCCTATCTGACCGTCTGGGCGCTGGTCGACGTGGGCTTCGAGACGTTCGCCAGCGAGCCTTTGATTCTCGGACGTCTGGAAACGCCGGCGCCGGTCAGGCCGGCGCGTTGGAATCCTGGGGGCATTTTTGGCGGCTCAAGCCGGATGAGCGACCGATGAGTCCGATCCATCAAATCTACTGTACGCATTGCACCTACGGCAGCTCGGCGTTGGAACAGCGCGAAGGAGAACTGGCCGAACGCGTGCTGGGCTACAGCGCGCGGGCCAGCTCGCTCGAGCGCACCGAGCTGCGCAATTACTATCGCCAAGTCGAGCGGTTCCTGTACTACTACTTGCCGACCGACACGCCGACCGAAGAAAAACTGCGGCTCGACGCCGCCACGGCGCCGCGGCGGCTGTTCTACAGCCCCGCGATCGGCGACATTCAGGTGCTCGGGCAGATTTCTTACCGCCAGCAAGACACGGCCGGACGGCCGGGCTCTTATTTCGGGCACGTACTGTTCGGGCCGCGAGCGACGCCTTGGTCGCCGTTGGACTGCCTGCAGCTCTGGGGCGCGCCGTGGGCCGATGAAGACTCGGCGAACCTCTCGCCCAAGCTGCCCGAATTGCAAACGCTCGGCGGCCTGCTGAATGGCAGCGCGCCGGCGATCGACGACAAGCTGCTGTGGACGTTCCTCAATACGCCGCTCGGCGAAGCCTTCGACGATCCTCGGCAGGTGATTCCCGAACGCTGGCGTTACGTCGCTCCGGCCGAGCGCGGCGAGTTGCTGGCCGAAACGTTGCAAGGCTTCTTGAACCTCGGTTCGCAGCGCCGCGAGAATCTGCTGCTGGTCATCGAACCGAGCTTGTCGGCGCTGGTGTTCTACGGCGTGGCCCGGCTGCTGCCGCCGGGAGCCGTTCGCGAAAGTATCAGCTTTTCGACCTTCGAGCCCAACGCCGACCGGCTACCGGTGTCGCTGGCCGCCACGACGTTCCACGCGCCCGAGACGACCGATCTGCGGCCCGACGCCTATCGCCGCCGCGGCTACGTCTACAACACATTCATCAATCGCCATTCCGATCACGGCCGGCCGGAAGGCCATTACGGCCGCTTGCTGGTCGGCACGCTGCTGGCCTCGGGCTTCGGCGCCGTCGATCAGCTCTTCGGCGGCTTTCACAGCTCGGGCGCCAAGACGCCGGAAGACCTGGAGCTGCTGGCCGACGTCCACCAACTTGTCGGGCAGGTGCTCGATCCGGCGGCTCCGCTGGGCGAAACTCGCTGGCGCCAATCCGACGTGGCCACGCGCTACCTGTCGCAGGCGGTGCATCTGCAATTGGCGAACGACTCGGCCGGCTGGCCACAGTTGCGGGCCTTGATCGGCTCGCCGAACCAGTTGCTGGTGATGGAACTGATCGCCAGCGCCCCCGCGGCGGCCGACATCCACGGGCCGCTGCAGTTTCTGCTCCGCAAGTTGCCGGCCGACAAATTCGGCGAATTGCTGGCCTCGACTCGCTTGCCCCGCTCGGCCAAGATCGAGGCTCTGGCGTTTTACCTGTCGAGCGCCGGCCGGTTTCCCGAAAATTGCGAAAGCCTGTGGAGCGAAGGCTCGCGCTTGAGCAGCATCATCGCCGGCCGGGCCGAGCCGCTATTGCCCTCGGTGCTGGCGCGGCTGCCGGCCCAAGTCATCGGGCCGCTGTATCGCACGCTTGCGCCGGAGCAGTCCGAATTGTTCTTGCTGGCCGTCGTGCGCGGCGGCCGGCCCGAGCCCGATCTGCAAGCGGCCTTGCGAGCGGTGGTGGGCGACATCCTCAAGGAATTCGACGACGCACCGCTCCTGGCCTGGCTAACCGACCATCGCGACGAATTGCGGAGTTTTTTCCCTCCGCCCGACGACGTGTTGCGGCCGCGGCTGGCCCGGCTGCTATTCGAGATTCCCGACCATCCCCGGCAGCTCGAAGCGCGGCTCGACGCGCTGGAGGGCTGGGTCGATTACTTCTCAGAGCCGGCGCTGGCGGAGCGCCGCGTGGTGCAATGGCAGAAAATCCGTTCGATTCTGCTGGCTATTCGCGAAGCCGAACTGCACAAGCCGAAAAACCGCCTGGAGGCCGTCTTCCGCAAGACCAAGCCGCCCGACTATCGGGCTTTGGCCGAGGCCCTGCAAAGCGCGATGCCGATCAGCGTCTATCAAGACGATCTGCGCGGCACGCGCAAGCTCGACTGCTTGCGCGAACTAGGCCGCGCGCTGGTCGGCAACATCGGATTCTTGACGCCGGTAGTGCGTTCGCGGCTGGTACGGTTCTTCGAATACGGCGATTGGTCGGAGTTCGCCGGCGCTCGCTCGAAGAACTCGAAGCCGGGCAATAAAGGCGGGAAGCGCGGGGCTGCTGCGCGGCGGAACTCCCCAATGCCGCTGTTGATTGCCTTCGGCGGTTCGGCGGCGCTCGTCGCCTTGGCCGGCGGCATTTATTTCAGTTGGACGGAGCCCGAACGCCCCGGCGGCGCCGCAACGACTGCGGCGGCCGCCTCTGTGGCCACGAACGCCGCGGACGGCGCCCGAGCGCCGACCAACCGCCCATCCAACGACGCCCCGCAGAAAACGCCGCGCGCCGCATCGTCCGAGCCGACTTCGCCCGAGCAGGTTTCGCCCGGACCAAAGACGAAGCCGGCTGCGTCGGCCGATTCCGCCGAAGAGCGTTCCGCCCAAGCCGACCGTCGCGACGGTCCTGCGACCGAGACTCCGAAGTCGCCCGAGGCGCAAACGCCGCCGGAGACGCCGGCGTCTTCCGAGAAGCCGGCGCCCGAAATGGCGCCGAGCGAACCCCCGCCGAAGCCCGCGGCAGGAGAAACGCCCCCTGCGGCGAAAGGAGTCGCCCCGGCGCCCGAGGCCGAGGCCCGGCCGGCGCGCCGTGACGCTCGCCGGCGGGTCTCCGATTACAAGGAACTGCCTGCGCTCAGCCGCTCGCCATCGGTTGCGAGCAAGCCGGCCAAACTGATCCCCTGGAGCGAACGGCCTGAGCAAGCCAAGCTCAGCCTGCACGGGCTGGATTTCGCCAATGCCCGTTTGCAGGAGCGCAGTCCGAGCCTGCCGCGCTATCCGCAACTGGCGCTCGAGGCCCGCGACAAAGGCCAGTGGGCGGTCGTCGCGCGGATTTGCACGCCCCAATCGAGCGGCCCGACCAAGGATCTGGCGACGTTTGCGCCGACGCCCGAGGCGCTCGAGTTTCGCTGGAGCGAGGGCGACCGCTCTCCCGAGCTGACTGTGGCGCGCGACTGGCTGAGAACGTGCGTCTTGGAATTCGAGCGCGACGCGGCGCGAGACGTGTTGCTGCTGGCCGCGCCCGAAACGCTGGCCGAACTGCACCCGACCTTCGGCACGGCGAAGTTCAACCCCGGCAAGGTCGGCGGTCTGCCGGCGCGGTCGTTCGGCGAGGTCGATCTGCAAATCGCCTCGTGTACCGTGAATTTCGGCCAGAGCCGGTTGACGTTCGCCGGGGGCGAGCAGCCCGTCGATCCCATTCAAGCCGAGGAGATCCTGTCGGAATACGACGTCGGCGCCGTGCGCGTGGTTTTGAACCGCGACCCGAAAAAGCAGGACTTCTGGCAGCTTTCGCTTGAAATCGACGCCCCGGCGAGTCTACTTGAGCAACGGCGGGCCTGCGAGCAACAACAAGACGAAATGGGCGCGATCAATGCGGAACTGGCCGCCTACGGCAAAGCTGAAACGTCGCCCGAGCGCAAGCAGGAAGCAATTCGCACGCTGGCCAGGCTGCTGAAAGTCGACATTCCGGCGAAGGACGGCGCCAAGCCGGGCGACGACGCAGCGCAAAAGGGCGCAGGTCAAACCTACGACCAGGCCGTCGAGAAGCAGATTTTGGCGCCGGCTCGAGCACGTGGCCGCAGTTTGCAGAATGATCTGAGACGAAGCCGAATGGAACTTACCGCCGCGGACGAGCAGTTCAAACTCAAGTCGGGCAATTTGCGCTCGCGCGCCAGCGCGATCTCCGCCGTGTTGACGCGGCGCGTCGGCAAACAGATCGTCGCCGATTGCCTGATCATCGGCGATCCGGAACCGATCGACGAACCGCAGCCCGACGACGACTCGCCATGAGATACCTGTTGATCCTCATCTTGGCCTGCCTGCCGCTGGTCGTGTTGACGATCGCGAGCTTCGTCGAGGCGTTTGGCCCCGAGCCGCCGCTCGACGCGGCGGCGCAAGACGCCCAGTTGGCCGAAGCCAGAAAATTGGCCGCGGATACGGCGCAGGCGGCGGCGGCCGAAGCTCCGCTGGTCGAGGCCTTGGCGAAGACCGATCTGCTGGCCCGGCAGCCGCACGCCTTGCCCGCAACCGAGAGCGATACGCTCGGCGCAATCGTCGAAACTTGGAAGCGCTCGGAACACGCGCGATCTTTGGCGATGAACTGCCTGACGGCCTTGCCGCCGCCGGTCGAGGACGACGCGCCGGCGGCCGCGCGAAGGCGCGGCGCCGATCTGGCGGCCCGCCGCCTGCAAGATTTTCTCGCGGCCGAACGAGAGCCGGCTGCGACGCACGGCTTGGGCGCCGACACGTTTTTCAAACTCGTCGCCGAGCGGTCGAAGCGTCTCGAAAACGAGGTCGCGCAGTACAAGCGGGAAGACAACATTGCCAGCGCGCTGGACCAGGCAGCCGACGATTTGAACGCTGGCCGTTACGAAGCCTGCCTGGCGCTGTTGGCCAGCGAGCCGCTGGGCGGCCTGCACGAAGGAGACGTCGGCGAGCGCGTCGATGCGCTGCGGAAGCGCGCCGAGTATCGGCAGGCCGCCGAGGAACTCATCTCGCGGCGGCCGGACGGCGAAGCCGATCGCGATCTCAAGCGGGCGATCGAGAGCTTCCTGCGCCGTTACCCGACCCCGCCTTCGCCCGCCGAAGCCGACTTGCGAACGCAGTTGCTCCATCGCCGCGACGCCTTGACGCTGGCGATCACGATCGCCGAGCTGGCCGATCCGCCCGACTTGGAGACGCTGCTGGTGCAGGCCGCCGCCATTTTCGAGCAGCCGGGCGTCGACGAGGCCACGCGGCAACGCGTTCGCGCGCAGGCCGTCGAGTGGCTCGATGCGAAAGGCTTTCCCCGGTTGGAACCGCCGACGGACTTGATCGGCAAGCAAGAAGCGATTACCAAAAGCGCGCAGCGCAAGATCGGCATTTTCTTTTTGCCGACCGGCGCCGAACAATGGCGGTTCTGGACCGACCGCGAGCATCGCAAGCTGCGGCCGCGCGGCGACGAACAGATTGCCCGCGACAGTTTCGATCGTCCGCCGGGCACGCCCCAATACGTCGTCTGGGCGCAGCAGTACAACGACGCCTCGGCGAAGCTGATCCGGCAGGGCGGATCGCGCGACGACTGGCAGGATTTCGCCCGGCAGTGCGAGGCGTGGGAGCAGGAATTGACCTCCTACCGCGAAGCCTGGGGCGTCGACGAGCCGCCCGACCGCGCTTGCCGGCGGTGGAGTTTTCTAGGCGCCGCCGCCACGGCGCGGACCATCGTCGAACGCTGGCGTCAATTCGAACAAGTCTTGGCAAAACCGTCTTCAACCTAACGAGGAAGCAACGCATGTCGCCGTACACGCAGGAGATCAGCCGGGCACGGAAGGCCTGTTTCTTGTTCTTGCTCGACCAGTCGTATTCGATGGAGGAGCCGCTGGGCAATTCCAACCAGCGCAAGTGCGACGAGTTGACCAAGGCGCTCAACGCCTGGCTGCAAAACATGACGATCCGCGCCAGCGGCGACACGGGCATCAAGGACTGGATGGACATCGGCGTGATCGGCTACCGCACCGACAACCAGGGCAACCCGATTCTGGAATCGGCCTTGCAGGGGCCGCTGGCCGGCCGCGAGCTGAACTCGATCGCCGACATCGGCGCCAACCCGTTGCGGATCGATTCGGTGATGCAGCAACTGCCCGACGAAGACACCGGCGAAATGATCGAGATGCCGGCCGACATGCCGGTCTGGGTCGACCCGCGGGCCGACGGCGGCACGCCGATGTGCAACGTGCTGCACCACAGTTACGAAATCCTGGAGAACTGGATCAAAGATCACCAATCGAGCTTCCCGCCGATCGTAATCAACATCACCGACGGCGAATCGCAGGACGGCGATCCGATTCCCTACGCCGACGCGATCAAGAGCCTGGCGACCGACGACGGCAACGTGCTGTTGTTCAACTGCCACCTGTCGATGACGGCGGCCGATCCGTTCTTGTTCCCGTCCAGCAACGAAATCCTGCCCGACGACCTGGCCCGCGTGCTGTTCAACATGTCGAGCCTGCTGCCCGAGACGATCTACAGCCGGGCCGTGGCCGAAGGTTTTGAGTTGCAGCCCAACGCCCGCGGCATGGCCTTCAACGCCGACATGGTCGCGCTCATCAAGTTCCTCGACATGGGCACGCGAGCGGCGGCGCCGGGGGCGCTGCGGTAGGATTGAACAGAGGTCGCACAGGGAGAGGTTTTTTGAAAGGGGATTGGGGGATGAGGAGGAGATAGGGGGAGATAACGGGGAAAAGCTTTTGGAAGGATTCTCAGACTATGCTCGTGGTTGACCCCGCGAATTGCTTTGCCATCAACTGATTCGATCAACTGAGGAGTCGCCTAGGAATGAGCGCCGTTGAAAGTCCGGGTTGCGTCATTTTGCTGTTGGACGAATCGGCCGGCATGGGCGCCGTGATGGGCGAAGTCGTCAGCGACGGCAAGGCTTCGACCAAGTCGAATGCCGACCGCGTGGCCACGGCCATCAACGCCCTGCTGAATCAACTGGCCGCCGGCCCCGACTTTCCTTTGGCGCTGGTCGGCTACCAGTCCGACGGCGCCGGCCAGGCGAACGTCGGCAGCCGCTTCGGCGGGGCGCTGGCCGGTCGCGACTTCGTCTCGACCGCCGAGCTGCGCGGCGCGCCGTTGAGGGTCGAATCGCGGACGCGCAAGATCCCGGCGCCCGGCGGGCTGGGCGTCGCGCGCGAGGAAGCCGTCGAGTTTCCCCTCTGGTACGAACCTCGCCTGGGCAGTAAGGCGCCGCAGATTGCCGCCTACGACTACTGCCGCGGATTGTTAGAGCGCTGGTCCGCCGAAGCGGGACCGAACCCAGGCGTCCCGCTGGTGGTACACGTCTCGTCCGGCGCTTCGGGCGACGGCAACCCGCAGGTGGCCGTCAGCAAACTATTGGAACTGGCGACGCCGGCCGGGCCCCCGCTCGTGTTGCAGGCCCATCTGGCCGCAGCGGCGGCGGTGGCCAGTTCGCTCTATCCGTCGAGTTACGTTTATCTCACGCTCGGCTCGGCCCGCGATTTGTTTCGCCGGGCCAGCGTGCTGCCGCCGCCTCTGGCCGAGACGCTCCGCGAGGCGAAAGCCACGGTCAACGCCGGCGCCCGCGGCCTGATCTATAACGCCAAAATCTCTGACGTCATTCGCCTGCTGGGCCTGGTCAAGGCTCACGCCAGCCGTTGGGCGGCCGCCGTTCCGGCCCAACAGGCCGCGGCGGAAGTCGCTTCGCCGGCCGTTGCGGCGCCGCTGACGATGGACGAACTGGCGCCAATTCCCTTGAGCGAGGAACCCGCAGGCAACCGCGAGCGGGCGGCGCTGGTGGTGCTGGTGCTTGACCGTTCGGCGGCCGACCCGTTCAGCGGCGGCGTGCAAAAGCCATTCTTCAAACTGCAAGACCAGGCCAACGACGTGCTGAAGCAGATCTCGAAGCTCGGCGAATTGGCGGTCGCCGCCGCCGTCGTGTCGTACGGCGTGGGCGCCGCGGGCGAAGCGGAAATCCACGCCGCCTTCGACGGGCCGCTGGCAGCAAAGACGTTCGCCCGCCCGTGCGATTTGGCCGAGGGCGCCATTCGCGTCGAGCAGTTCGAAGAGCAGGTTTCCAACGGCGTCGGCGGGCTGGTCTCGGTGACGCGCAAGAAGCCGATCTATTTCGACCTCGAACCGACGACCGGCGCTCCGCCCCTGGAAGCCGTCGCCGCGGCGGCCCGCATCGTCGCCGACTGGACTTCGCAGCATCCGACCGCCTGCCTGGCGCCGATCGTGCTGCACCTCACGCGGGGCTACTTCGATCCGTCCGAGATCGAGCAAGCCGCCGCCGCGCTGGCCGACGTGCAAACTTCCGCCGGTCCCGTCACGCTCTATCACTGGGTCGCCACCGAAACGCCGCACAAGTCGCTGGTCTATCCGGCCGATGAATCGGAATTGGAAGACCCCGCGCTGCGCAAACTGTTCGAGACCAGCAGCCCCTTGCTGGCCCGCGAGCGGCTCTCGCAAGAAAAGCCCTCGATTTCCGCCGACGCGCGAGGGCTGGTCATTAACGGCAAGTTCGACGCGTTGTTGGAAGGCGTCAAGGATGCCCTGGCGGCGAGTTGAAGGCTGGAACCGGTTGAGGCGAACGGCCCGCCGGCCATATCGCTTTGATTTGCGCACGGGAGAATCACGAAAACGCGAAAGAGCGAAAGCACGAAAGGCATCTTTTATCATGGAGGCACGGGCGCCCTCGCCCGTTATATGGAGGGCCGGGGCGCCCCCGCCCGTTTTATGGAGGGCCGGGCGCCCTCGCCCGGCAAGAGATGACGAATAACAGCGTGCAGACGGGCGGGCGAGGGCGTCCGCCCTCCATCTCCTCGTGAGCCCTCGCCACCGTTCCAAGAGGACCAATGCCGCATCCGCAAAGGACACGCCGACGAGAACTTTAGCGCCTTGCGTCGCGCCGCACTGAGCCTGCTGAAGAACGAGACGAGCGAAAAGGTCGGCATCAAAACCAAACGCCTCCTCGCCGCCT
>DATKRK010000069.1:0-2206 GCA_035532215.1 Pirellulales bacterium
CTCTGACTCGTGGTTTGGAAAACCCGGAGGATCGTCTTTTTCAACCCACCCTTGCAACACCGATTTGCCTCGCGAACCTAACTCTCAGTCAAATCGCAGCTTAAGCCTGCTAGCATTGCCTAAACCGGCGCTGTCCAATTAAGCGGACTCGGCTGATTCAGACGGACCGGTACGTCGTCGCAGTGGAAGTCGAAATGGTGATTCCCCCTGACGATCCGAGCGAGCCTTGCTACGAATCCGAAACGGTTCAACTGCTTCGCGAGGTCAAGGAACGCGCCGAACGAGGCGACGTCGCTTGGTTGACCCAGAAAGGTAAAGTTTACGCGGCGATTGGCGCCGCGTAATGCGACTACGATTTGCGCAACCGTCGATCATCGTCCCTTCATCGCCCGGCGAATCTCCACATCCGCCGTACCCGCCGCAAAATCCTGGTCGCCTTGCACGAACACGCGCACGTGGCAGTCGCCCCAGGCAGTCGCCGGCACGTCGAGCTCCGCGGCGAAACGCCCGTCTTCGACCGGCACGCGAACCGAGGACAACCGCGGATCGTTCGCCCGGCGGTAGGTTTGCGAGTATTCGGCGAACGTCTCGGGCGACGGCCGATAGCCTTCGCGAGTCGCGGGCTGGAAGGTGAGTCGATCGCGGCGCACCACCAACTCGACGAGCGCTTCGCCGTTCACGTCGCACTCGCCGCTGACTTCCAACCGCTCGCCGGCCAGGGCTTTGGCTCTCACGTGCAGCTTCGCTTCGCGCGGATGACGCAGTTCGAGCAGCGGGTCGCCGAGCAAGTTGAACAGCAGCAGATGTTCGGCCCGCTCCTCGGCCAAATCGCCGGGCAACGGATTGAGCAAGCCGGCCAAACCGTCGAGCGCGCGACTGCGCCCGTCGGTGCGCGGCTTGAGCATCGTGTTTCGCTTGGCTTCGAGCACGACTTCGCCGATCGTGGTCCGCCGCCGCTCGAAACACTCTTTGAGCAATTCCGTGCCGAAGACGCTCATGGCATAAGGCATCGTCACGCGCGAGCCGCAGATCACGGCCGCGGGTCCCGCTTCGGCGCGCAGCATTTCTTCGGCCAGGCAATCTTCGGGGCCGTCGAAGGCGCCCGTGTAGCAAGACAGAAACAGGGCGATCGGCGCCCCGCGATAGGCGCTCAGCTTAGGGACGTCGCGTGCATCGAAGATGCGAAAACTGCCGCCTGGCGCGTGCAGCAGATCGACCTCGCGACGCCGCCCGTGCCCAAGATAGACCCAGAACAGGCAGCCTTCGTTCATCCGATCGAGCGTCGTCTGGTTGAAGCTGGCCGGGTCGGGGCAATAGGGGCTGCGCCAACTGGCATAGGTCATTGAACTGACATAGCTGGGCGGAATGCCTTCCGTCAAAATCGCCTTCGCCGCAGCCTCGAGCGCCGCGTCGGCCAAGGCGCCGAAGCCGCCCAGTCCGGCCACCAGATTGATGCGCCGGCGCCAAACGTCTCCGCCGCGCGACTTTTCATAGGTCAGTATCTTCCTTACGATGCCGCTTAATTCGGCGGCCGAGTCGGCGGTCAGCCGGCCCACGGGGACGTCGGGTATCTGGTCGTCGTCGAGATCGGCATACCAGTTATCGGTGGCGATCTCGGGCTCGGAGCCCCAATTCACGTTCACTTTTGCTCGGGCCAAGTGGACCGGCACCGAGCGGTCGCGAGCGGCGGCGCCTGTCGGCGATGCCCCTTGAGCGTCGCCGACCAGCATCACGGCCCGCAGTTTGCCAAGCCGGGAAGCCTGTCGCACGGCCGAGCGAATCTGCTCCGCCGTGCCCCGGTTGTCGACGAATGCCAGCCGTCGCCCTTGCGATTGGCGATACTCGACCCAAGGGGCCAAGGCCTGCCGGAACGATGGCGGGCAAACCACCACCGTGTCGGCCGCCTGGCCAGGGATGGCCATCATTGCCCAGGTTAGCCAAGCCCAGTACATCGCGTAGCTCTTTCTGCCTGGTTTTCCGCCCCCGAACTTACTGCGCTCCCTTGCCAACTCTACTGGTCAAACAGGGTTTGCGGCAAGTGCAACCGCCCTGGGGGCCGGTTCGTCGGGCGTAAGTAGACGTTCGCGGTTTCGACCGCGGGTTGTATGCTGGTGGGCGGTTTTTGTCGCGAGGATCGAGTTGTAAGTCCAAGGAAGGACGGAAGATGGTCAACGAATCGGAAACGACGCGGAAGTTGCGGGAGATC
>DATKRK010000070.1:0-20093 GCA_035532215.1 Pirellulales bacterium
CTGAGCCTGGGCGAAGCCCCAGTACGCTGGGGCATCGCTTCGCTCTGCCGCCAGCCACCCAGCCGTCGAATTGGCTTTGTAGAGTCACTATGCTTTCGCGTCCGATCGTCGCGACCGTCGTTACCCCGAGCGAACCCGCGAATCCGGCCATGCCTGCCGCCAAGAACGTTCTGCCCGCCGCTTGGAAAGTTCCCGACGTGTTCCGGGCGCGGCTGGGCGAGGCGGCCGGCCGGCAGCGGACGATGGAATCCGCCGGGCATCTGCTGCTGGTGCTGCACGAGCCGCCCGTCTCGGGCGAGACCGAACGGCGCGGCCGCTTCTTCTGGCGAGACGCCGACGGCGTCTGGAAATCGAACTCGCTGGGCGCCGGCGTTCAAGCCTTGCGAAAGCACGTCGCCGAGCATGCGGATCGCGTCGAGGCCCTCGACGATCAACTCCAGCAGGCGCAGCTTTCGGACGATTACTTTCGCGTGCTGCACTCGCTGGCGCCGCTGTACCGGGCCAGCCGCCACCTGCACGCCGCGCTGCAGCAGGCCCGCGAGATGGCGCCGGCCGATCGGGATCTGATCACGCTGCGCGATCAGGCGGGCGAGATCGAACGCGCCGCCGAACTGCTGCAAAGCGACGCCAAACACGGGCTCGACTTTTTGATCGCACGAAAGACCGAAGAGCAAGCGCAGCGCGGCTACGAAATGGCCGTCTCGGCGCACCGATTGAATCTGCTGGCCGCAATCTTCTTTCCGATCGCCACGCTGAGCGCGATCTTCGGCATGAATCTCGAACACGGTCTGCCGCAACGATCGACCGGAGTCTTTTGGACCGTGCTCGTGATCGGACTCGTCAGCGGCATGTTTCTGACCTTGCTCGTCGCCAGCCGCCCGACTTCGAGAAGTACGAGCAGCGCGAGCAAGCCGGCAAAGCCTCGCAAGCCCAATTTGCGCAAGTTGCCATAGCTGCGTCTTTGGCGTGGGTGCAGGCGCACGACTTGTTACCGGGCGCGGGTGCGACGCGTCGTTTTGCTACGCAACTCTTCCGCTCAACTTGCCCGATGAACTTCGGCTACACCTTTTAAGTAGCCCAGGCATTTATGCCTGGGATCCGTCGCGCGCACGGACCGCGTTTTCCTATCGACGCCTCGCGGGCCGCCATCGGCGGCCCGCGAGGCGTCGATAGACGCGCAGGGATAAAACGGTTCGCGGATCCCAGGCATAAATGCCTGGGCTACGGAAAAGAATGCGGAAATGCCGCGCAGGCAAATTCTGACCTTTCCGCGGCGCCTCGATTTAGGTATTAATCGCCGCCGTTCATTTTTACATTTGACCGGCCTGCGGGCCGTTTTTCGGGCAAGCTACGGAGATGCTGCGCGATGCAGGTGGTCATTTTGTGCGGCGGACAGGGCACGCGCATCCGTGACGTGGCCGACGACATCCCCAAGCCGATGATCCCGATCGGCGGCCGGCCGATCGTCTGGCACATCATGAAAACCTACGCCCGGCACGGCTTCCGCGACTTCGTGCTCTGCCTGGGCTACAAGAGCTGGGTCATCAAACGCTACTTTCTTGAATATCACCTGGCAGGGGTCGATTTCAGCTTGCGTCTCGGCTCGCCGGCCGAGATTTGCGTCCACGACGCCGTCGACGAGGCCGACTGGCATGTGACGTTGGCCGAAACGGGGCTCGACGCCATGACCGGCTGCCGCGTCAAGCGGATCGAGCCTTATATTACCGGCGAGCGCTTCATGCTGACCTACGGAGACGGCGTCGCCGACGTCGATCTCGAGGGCCTGCTGGCCTTTCATCGCAGCCACGGCAAGCTGGGCACCGTCACGGCCATCCAACCGCCCAGTCGCTTCGGCGAGATCGAACTCAGCGGGCCGCGCGTGGTCGAATTCATGGAAAAACCGCTCGCCACGCGGGGCCGCATCAACGGCGGGTTCTTCGTCTTCGAACGCGCGTTTCTCGATCGTCTGGCGGACGACCCGGCGCTGGTCCTCGAACGCGAGCCACTCACCAAGCTGGCCGACGACGGCGAGTTGATGGCTTATCTGCACGAAGGGTTTTGGCATCCGATGGACAGCAGCCGCGACTACCACCATCTGAATCAGCTTTGGTCGACCGGCCAGGCGCCGTGGAACGTCTGCGACAAGCCCCGGTTGCGCAAGGCGGCGTAAAACATGAAATTGATGGTCGAAGGCGAGGTAGGGGTTGAGCCACAGAGGCACGGAGAAGACAAAAAAAGACAAGTGATTTGAGGTTATGTGAAGGAAGTAAGGATAAGAAATCGGTAAATTCGGGCTGAACTGCTTGCCTGCCTGCTTCCCTCCTTCTTCTCTGTGCCTCTGTGGCTCAACCATATCCGGTTCAACCCTAGCCGATCGACGCGACCAGTCCGAATAAATAGGAACGACTTCAAAATGAACAACCAAAACACATTTTGGCGCGACCGGCGGGTGTTCGTCACGGGCTGCACGGGGTTGGTCGGTTCGTGGACGGTGCGAGCGCTCGTGGAGCGAGGCGCCCACGTCGTCGGTTTGGTGCGCGATCGCGTGGCGCACAGCGAACTCGTGCGCAGCAGTCTCGACCAGCGGATCGACGTCGTACGCGGCTGCGTCGAAGATGAGCCGCTGTTGGCGCGGACGCTCGGCGAGTACGAAATTCAAACCGTGATCCATCTGGCCGCGCAGACGATCGTCGGCGTCGCCAATCGCAGCCCGCTGGCCACCTTCGAGACGAACATCAAAGGGACGTGGTGTCTGCTCGAAGCAGCTCGCCGCAGCGGCTTGAACCCGCAAGTCATCGTCGCTTCGTCCGACAAGGCCTACGGCGAACAGACGCAGTTGCCCTACACCGAAGACGCCCCGCTCGAAGGCCGGCACCCTTACGACGCCAGCAAATCGTGTACGGACATTCTGTCGCTGACTTATCACCACACGTATCGCCTGCCGGTCTGCGTGACGCGCTGCGGGAATTTTTACGGCGGCGGCGATTCGAACTTCAACCGCATCGTGCCCGGCACGATTCGTTCGGTGTTGCGAGGCGAGCGGCCGGTGATCCGCTCCGACGGCAGCTTCGTGCGAGATTATTTTTACGTCAAAGACGGGGCGGCGGCCTATTTGCACCTGGCGGAGTGCATGGCCCGGCAGCCAGAGGCGGTCGGCCAGGCATTCAATTTTTCGACCGAAATCCAGGTGACGGTGCTTGAGCTGGTCGAGCGGATTCTCGCGCGGATGGGCTCGTCGCTCGAGCCGGACGTGCGCAACGAAGCCTGTCACGAAATCAAGCATCAATACTTGTCAGCCGCCAAAGCCCGCTCGATGTTGGCCTGGAAGCCGGGCTACGAACTCGACGGTGCGTTGGCCGAAACGATCGATTGGTATCGGAATTATTTCGCGGCGCTCGACGCCGCGCCGGGGATTCGGCTCGCGCCGCTGAGGAAAGCGGGCTGAAAAGTAGAAGCGGCATCCTTGCCGCTTTTTAACAGGAAATACGCGGCAGGATGCCGCGTCTACTTGAATTGACCCGCACGAAGGACCGTGCATGGCGATGGCTCGCGAAAGAAATCTGGTGACCGGGGCGACCGGCTTCGTCGGCGCCTGTTTGACGCGCGCTCTGATTGACGCCGGGCACGACGTTCACGTGACGCTGCGAGCCGCATCGTCGCCGTGGCGCCTGGCCGGGCTCGAAGGCCGCTATGTTGCGCACCAGGCCGACCTGCGCGATCTGGCCGCGGTCCGCCGCGCGGTCGAGGCGGCCCGACCGCAGGTCGTCTATCATTTGGCGGCGCATGGCGCGCTGTATCACGAGCGCGATCGCGCAGCCATCCTGGCCAGCAACCTGCTCGGCACGTGCAATCTGCTCGAAGCGCTCGACGACTGCGACGATTGCACGCTCGTGCAGACCGGAAGTTCGTCGGAATACGGACACAAGGCCCATCCGATGCGCGAAGACGACCGGCTCGAGCCGCGCACCGACTATGCGGTCTCCAAAGCCGCGGCCACGTTGCTCTGCCAGGCGGCGGCCTACGAGGGGCGTTCCGTCGCGACCGTTCGCATTTTTTCGGCGTACGGCCCTTGGGAGGATCCCAGCCGCCTCGTGCCTTATGTGATGGCCTGCTGCCTGCGAGGCGAGCGACCTCGCGTCACTTCCGGCGAGCAACCTCGCGACTTCATTTACGTCGACGATTGCATTGAGTTGCTCCAACTCGCCGCCCACGCTCCGGCCGCACGCGGGCAGATTCTGCACGCCGCCAGCGGCCGCCGGCAGACGGTGCGCGAAATGGTCGAAACGATCGTCGAAACCTGCAGCGGCGGACGCCTTTCGGCCGAATATGGAGGCGAACCGTTGCGGCCCGACGAGCCAACGACCTGGGTGGGCAGCATCGAACGCACGAATGAATTGACCGGCTGGCGGCCTCGATACGATTTGCCGAGCGGCGTCGAGCGCACCTGGGCCTGGCGCCGGAGATTCGCCGCGCAGGCGGCGTAAAACGTTGAAACTGGAAAGCGATAACTTGACTTGCGAGATTCTTAAAAGGGGACGTGGGGATGCGGAGGAGATTAGGGGGATGAAGCAAAGAATGTGATTCTTGGCAGATCGGAACTGCAAAGGGGGGACGCTGTATTCAGAGTCATTTTCACTCGTACTCCTAAGAAAATATTCTGTGGAGGGCCGGGCGCCCTCGCCCGGCGAATGCCGGACGGGCGGGGGCGCCCGGCCCTCCAAGAAAACAACCCGTCCCTCCAAGAAAACAACGCATTTTCATTCGTCGGGGCGACGGAAAGTCATGCCGCCTCCGTGTGCTCCGTGCCTCCGTGGTGCAATCTCGATTCGCCCCAAAGTCGGCTGCCATGCAAAACTTTTCACTCCGATTCTTATCCCCTTATCTCCTCCGCATCCCCTTATCCCCTTTCGAAATCGCCCCAACATCGCAGCGGCCGACATCGACTCAGGTTCCTTATGACTGACTCTCATCACGATCGCCTGTTCAGCATGGTGGTGCCGGTGCTCAATGAGCAGGAAGTGCTGGCCGACACCTACCGCACGCTCAACGGCGTGCTGGAAGGACTCGCCATGCCGTTCGAGGTGGTCGTCGTCGATAACGGCAGCGGCGACCGCACGCCTGCGATGATGCAGGAGATTTGCGCGAAGGACGCCCGCTGGAAGTTCCTGCGGCTGAGCCGGAACTTCGGCTATCAGAATTCGATTACGGCCGGCATGCTCGCGGCGCAGGGCGACGCGATCATGGTCATCGACGCCGATCTGCAAGACCCGCCCGAATTGATTCCGACTTTCGTCGACCGCTGGCTCGAAGGCTACGACATCGTCTACGGCGTCCGCGAAAAGCGCACCGGCGAGAGCCGCCTGCGGGTGATCCCCACGATGATGGCCATGCGGCTGATCACCTGGATGAGCGACGACATCAAGCTGCCCGCCCACAGCGGCGACTTCCGGCTGATCACGCGCCGCGTCCGTGACGCCTTCGCCCAACTCAGCGAAACCAACCGCTACGTCCGCGGGCTGATCCACTGGCTCGGCTACCGGCAAATCGGCATCCCCTACGTGCGCGGCGGGCGGGCGAAAGGCACCAGCAAGGTCAACCTGCCGTACCTGATCGGCTTCACGCTCAACGCCATCTTCAGCTTCTCGATCAAGCCGCTGCGGATGTTCAGCTTGCTCGGCGTCGGCGTGTTGGGCGTCGCCGCCGTGTTGGGGCTGATCTACGCCGCGTTGTCGTTCTTTGCCAGCCCGCCGCCTGGAATCACCACGGTGCTGATGCTGCTGTTGATCAACCTGGGCGTGATGTCGCTGGGCATCGGCGTGTTGGGCGAATACATCGCCAAGATTTACGCCGAGAGCAAGCGGCGCCCGCTCTGGCTCGTCGACTACGCCTTGAACTTCGAGCCGCCGGTCGAAACGCCGCGGATCGACGCCGCACATCTTGCCTCGCCCATCGCCGCCTGGCACGTGCGCGAGGCGTCAGGCGTCGGGCGTCAGGCGCCAGGTCGCGCAAATTCGGCGAGCGGGGGGCGTCAGCCCCCCGGTCACGCCGCGTAGGGCGCCGGCGACAGGGTTCAGATTCCAAGTGAAGAAGAGAAATTGATCATCTTCGGCAAGGCGCCGAACGACGGACGAGGCGATTTCGATTCAATGAATTGAGCAAAAACATGCCTTTCTTCTCCGTGCTTTCCGTGTCTCCGTGGTGAACTCGACGTCTCGCAACGGACTCTATCAAGATGCCCTCGTTTGAGACTCGCGAACTGCGAAAAACCGTGCTCCGCATGGCACATGCCGGTTCCACCGTGCATATCGCCTGCGCCTTTTCGTTGATCGAAATCATGGCGGTGCTGTATCGCTCGCAGTTGCGTCTGCGCGGCGGGCCGCGCGCGGCCGATCGCGATTACCTCGTGTTGAGCAAAGGGCATGGGGTGATGGCCCAATACGCCTGCCTGCACGAACTCGGCTGGCTGGGCGATGACGAACTGGCTCGGTACTTCGGCGACGGCACGCGACTCAAGGGGCTTTCCGATGCCCACGTGCCGGGTTTGGAAGTCAGTTCCGGTTCGCTTGGGCACGGCCTGTCGGTCGGCGTCGGCTTGGCGCTGGCCGCGCAACGCAACGGCACGGATCAGCGCGTATTCGCCATCGTCGGCGACGGCGAGATCAACGAAGGCTCGATTTGGGAAGCACTGCTGTTCGCCGTCCACTTCCAGCTTTCCAACCTGGTGTTGATCGTCGACGAGAACGGCTTTCAGGCGATGGGCAGCACCAAGGAAGTGCTGGACCTCGGCGATCTGGCCGCCAAGCTGACCGCCTTCGGGCTCGAAACCCGCGAAGTCGACGGCCACGATGAAAGCGCTCTCGACCGCACGCTCGGCGCCCTGGTTCGGCATCCGTGTGCGGGACCGCGGGCTGTGGTCGCGCACACGATCAAAGGCAAAGGCGTGTCGTTCATGGAAAGCGACAATCGCTGGCATTACACGCGGCTGACGGCCGAGACGTACGCCGCGGCGATGGCCGAGTTGGAACCCGGCTCGTCGCGAGGCAAGGAGGCCGCCTGATGAGAAATGCCTTTTCCCAGGCGCTGGTCGACGCGGCGCGGAGCGATTCACGCGTCGTGCTGCTGACCGGCGATCACGGCTACGCGCTGTTCGACGACTTTCGCCGCATCTGTCCCGGCCAGTACCTCAATGCCGGCGTCGCCGAGCAGAACATGGTTGGCGTGGCGGCCGGGCTGGCCAAGGGCGGCTTGCGACCGATCGTTTACGGTCTGAGCGCCTTCGTCCCGGTCCGAGTGCTGGAACAGATCAAATTGGATATCTGCTACGAGCAACTGCCCGTCGTGCTGATCGGCGATGGCGCAGGCGTCGTCTACAGTTCCTTGGGCACGAGCCACCAGAGCACCGAAGACATTGCCGCGCTGCGGGCGTTGCCGCATTTGAGCTTGCTGTCGCCGGCCGATGCCCAGGAGACGACCGCCTGCATGAAGCTGGCGCTGGACTGCGCGGGCCCGGTTTATCTGCGGATGGGCAAGTCCGACCTGGGCGTCGTTCACGAGCGGCCGCTAGCGCTCGGTTGGGGAGACTTGCCCTGCGTACGCGCCGGCGCCGGCCCGCTGGCTTGGATCGCCACCGGTTCGATGGTCAAAACGGCGTTGACGGCCGCCCAGCGCTGGCCCGAGAGCGAGGTTTTCAGCGCGCCGTGCCTGAAGCCGCTTGACGAGTCTGCGGTTGGCGCCATCTGCCAGCGGCACGAGGCGGTGATCGTGTTGGAAGAGCATTCCGTTTACGGCGGGCTCGGATCGGCCGTGGCGGAGATTTCCGCGGCGAGTTGCCCGACTTGGGTTTGCCGCGTCGGCATCCAGGACCGCTTTTCGCAGTTTTGCGGCAGCTACCAGTATCTGCTGCAAGAACACCGCTTGAACGTCGACGCCGTGGCGGAGCAAGTCGCCGCGTTTATGGCCCGCTTGCCCGATGCAGTAAACGTTTCGAAATCACATTCGCCGAGCCGGCGAGCCGCGTGAATTGGGAATTTTAGATTTTCGATTTTGGATTTTGGATTGAATCGAAAATCCAAAATCCAAAATATCACAACCAGACCGTTCATCCCGCATGACGCAAGAACTGCACGATAAAATCCTCGACCTGGTGCGCCAGTACTATCATGCCGCGCACGCGAATCGCGAGTTTGTTCCTGGCCAGAGCAAGGTTCCCTATGCCGGGCGCGTGTTCGACGAGCGCGAGATGGTCGCGGCCGTCGACTCGATGCTCGACTTCTGGCTCACGCTCGGGGAACAAGGCGCGGCGTTCGAACGCGAGCTGGCCGCGTACGTCGGCGCCCGGCACGCGCTGGTCGTCAACTCGGGCTCCAGCGCCAATCTGGTCGCTTTCGCCACGCTCACCAGCCGCCAGATCGAGCGGCCGCTGGCGCCGGGCGACGAAGTGATCACCGTCGCCGCCGGTTTTCCGACCACGGTAGCGCCGATCGTCCAGTATGGCTGCACGCCGGTGTTCGTCGACGTGTCGCTGGAAACGGCCAACGCGCTCGCCGACCGCGTGGCCGACGCCGTCGGACCGAAGACGCGAGCGATCATGCTGGCCCACGCCCTGGGCAATCCTTACGATCTCGACGCCGTGACCGACGTCGTCAAACGCCACGACTTGTATCTGATCGAAGACAACTGCGATGCCCTGGGCAGCGAGTATCGCGGCCGGCGCACGGGTACGTTCGGCCATCTGGCGACGCAGAGCTTCTATCCGCCGCACCACCTGACGATGGGCGAAGGGGGCGCCGTGCTGACCGCCAACGGCCGCCTGCGTCGGATCGCCGAGTCGTTCCGCGACTGGGGACGCGATTGCTGGTGCGCTTCCGGCCAAGACAATACCTGCGGCAAGCGGTTCGGCTGGAAGCTCGGCGAGTTGCCCGAGGGTTACGATCACAAGTACACGTACAGCCACCTGGGCTATAACCTCAAGCCGCTCGACGCGCAGGCGGCCATCGGGCGCGAGCAACTCAAAAAGCTCGACGGCTTTGTCGCCGCCCGCCGCGCCAACCACGCTCGGCTGCTGGCCTCGCTACGGCCGTACGAAGAGCACCTGATTTTGCCGCAGGCCACGCCGCACGGCGAACCGTCGTGGTTCGGATTGCTGCTCACCGTGCGCGACGGCGCGCCGTTCTCTCGGCCCGAGCTGGTCGCGCACTTGGAACAGCGCGGCATTCAGACCCGGCAATTGTTCGGCGGCAATTTGTTGCGTCAGCCGGCCTTTGCGCACGTCGCCCATCGCACGGTCGGCGGCTTGGAAAACACCGACAAGATCATGCGAGATGCGTTTTTCATCGGCGTTTATCCCGGCTTAACCTCGGAAATGCTCGACTACGTCGAACACAGCTTTCAGGAGTTTTTCGCAGGCCTGACGGTCAAGCGAGCCGCCGTGTTCGATCAGATCAGTGAATCGGCGAGCCGGAGGCGTCAGCCTCCGGGTGCGTTGCGGTTTGACCCGGAGGCTGACGCCTCCGGCTCGCCTGCCGTGTGAAACCTCATACGACCGCATCTCACCAATCAGGACTCGTCTAGTTTCAAGGACAATATACGCATGGCGACCGTTACTCGTTCTCGGAAAGAGTCGCTGTCCACGCGCCGCGCCAGCGAGCCGGCCCCCGCGGCGCCTCCGGCGACTTCGCGGCGACGCAGCTTGTTGATCTCGTGCGCCGGGTACTTGACGGCCGCGGCGCTGTCGTCGCTGTTCGTGGCTTGCACGTTTAGCCTGTGGAAAGCGGATCTGTCGACGCCGATCACGCACGTCGGCGACGCGATGCTGAACCAGGTCTGGATCAAAGGCGTCTTCGAGCACGGCTGGTATCTGCACAATCCGAACCTCGGCGCGCCGGCCGGCATGGACATGCACGATTTTCCCATGTCGGACTGCTGGCATTTCTTCTTGATGAAGATGCTGTGCTACGTGTTGCCGAATTACGTGATGGTGTTCAACGCATATTACCTGCTCGGCTATCCGCTGGCCGCGGTCACCGCGTTGTTCCTGCTGCGGCAATCCAGAGTTTCGTACGCGCCGGCGCTGTTGGCCAGCCTGCTGTTCGCGCTGTTGCCGTATCATTTCCTCCGCGGCCAGCACCATTTGCTGCTGACGTCCTATTACGTCGTGCCGCTGTCGATCCTGGTCGCCTTGTGGCTGTACCTGGGCCGCATCGGCGGTTCGAGCGAGTCGCCGGCGGACCGGCGAGACGAAAGGCGGCGTCTCTGCGGCAGCTTTGCGATCGCGGCGCTGCAGTCGAGCGCCGGCGTCTATTACGCCTTTTTTGCGTGTTTCTTTCTGCTGATCGGCGGCATGGCCGCGGCGCTCGACTCGCGCCGCTGGCGGCCGTTGATCGCCGCGGCGCTGTTGATCGGCGTGACGGCCTCGGGCGTGGTGCTCAATCTTTCGCCCAGCCTGCTGTATTGGCGCCAACACGGACGGAACTCGTTCGTCGCAAATCGCCATCCGCTGGAAGCCGAGATTTACGGCCTGAAGATCGGCCAACTGCTGCTGCCCGACCACCTGCACCGCATACCGAACTGGTCGCGCGTGCGCAACAAGTACGACGCCTGGCCGCTGGCCGAGGGCGAAAAAGTGGCCTCGACGCTGGGCTTCGTCGGCGGCGTCGGCTTTCTGTTTCTGCTCGGGTCGCTGCTCTGCCGCCGCCGCGATCACGCGCAACCGAGCGCGACCGAGGGCCTGGCGATCTTCAACTTCTGCGCCGTGCTGGTCGCGACGATCGGCGGCTTCGGGTCGCTGTTCAATTTCCTGATTTTCGAGAAGATCCGCTGCTACAATCGCATCAGCATTTTCATCGCCATGTTTTCGCTGTTCGCCGCGGCCTTGATCCTCGATCGTTTCATCGCCTGGTGGACCACGACGGGGCGCAAGCGATGGCAGTTGGCGACGCTGCTGACCGCGCTGGCTGCATTGAGCCTCGCCGACGCCGCGGGCCTCGGACCCATTCCCGACCATGCGGGCTTGAAGGCCGACTTCCAAAACGACGCCGAGTTCGTCGGCCGCATCGAGGCCGCCGTACCGCCCGGCTCGATGGTATTCCAACTGCCCTATGTCTCCTTTCCCGAGGCGGCTCGCATCGTCGATCTGTGGGACTACCAATTGTCCAGGCCCTACTTTCACTCCCGTTCGCTGCGTTGGAGCTACGGCGCGATGAAGGGCCGCGAAGAAGACAAATGGCAACGTGAAACCGCGGCGCTGCCTCTCCCAAAGATGGTCAAAGCCGTCGCCCAGCGGGGATTCGCCGGCCTCTATATCGACCGCTTCGCTTACGAAGATCGAGGCGCCGCCCTGGAAGCGGAACTCAGCGAGCTTTTGGGCCACAAGCCCATCGAAAGCGGCAACGATCGGCTGTCGTTCTATACGCTGCCGCAGTCCGATACCGCCCCAAGCGGCGACAGCCAAAAAGCGTCCGCTCAATAACCGTGGTTCGTGTCGGTCAAGAAATAGCCTTGGCTCTTCCGCAGAATCCATGGGCGGTTTTGGCGCTGATTAGCGGGGCCGCAGTTGCGTTTTCAAAGGCCTGGCCGGGCAAACAAATGGGGTGCTTTCGAAGTGCAAAAAGGCCCTGGCCCGCCACAGTAGGCCAGGGCAAGGCGAGTCATTTACCCGGCGCGGAGCGTGGTTATCCCTTGCTCCGTAGGACGGACTTCCAGTCCGTCTCGCGCCGCGTGACGGACCGGAGGTCCATCCTACGGTTACTCGGCGAGCATCCGGCAAAGGCCGTTCGAATCGCGAATTATCTCGTCCGCGCATTGCAGCGTGCATTTATTTGCCCGGAAATGCCTAGAAAAACGCGCGCCTGCATTTGCTCTGCAGCCGGAACCACCCACGGATTCCGCTGAGGAGCCGACTTATTGAGCTTCCTTCGACGCCGCAGAGGCGGCTGGAAACGCGCGTTGGCCGGTCATGGTTTTAGGGCTCGGCAGCGCGTGCAGCGGCTGCACGCACGTTTCGAACCGGGGCGGACGCGGTGTTGCTCTGGGCGCCACGGCGCAATTCGCCCGGTAAAACCTGACCGATCATTTCATGGCTTCATGACATCGATTGCAGTAACCGCCGTTGCTCCATGAATCGACGACTTCCTCTCGCGGAATCCAGTAATGGCACAGCTTGCAAATCGGCGTCAGATAGGCTCGCTGCAATTGGGCGTATTCGCGCGTCTCGGGACCAGACAGCGTCGCTTCCCCGCTTCTGAGAACTTTGCTTGCGATGGCGAGCTGCGCGCGATCGAGAGAGCGCTTGTCGACCAGCTTCACGAGCAAGGCGAGCGAATTCGCAGTTGTCGCGCAAATCTCCGACGAAGAGTGATCGAGCGGCAGACCTGGCAACTTTCCGAGCAGCGTGTGGCGGTCAAGTTCGCGTTGGGCCGACCGGACTGCGTCTTTGTGCCGAATTGCGGCGGCTTTCGCCGCCCGCGCCGCTTGTTGCGATCTGCCGAGCGCCTCGCGAATCTTGGCAATCGCGCTCAACAGTTCCAAGGGGGCGACGGGTTTGACCAATCGCTCGCAAAAACCGGCCTTTTTCAGCTCGCGCCAAGAAACCTCCTGCGAGTTGGCCAGCAGCACGGCAATTTGCACGCCGTTCAGTTCGGGCGTCTGAAACACTTTTTGCGCCACGCCCAACCCGTTCAGCCCCGGCAACGCCAGACCGACGAACATCAGATCGGGTTTGGTCCGACGGGCCTCGTCGATTGCAGCAATTCCGTCGTGCGCTTGCTCGACCCGATGCCCCCAGCGACGAATCAACAAAGCGGTCTCTTCGGCGCACTCGCGGTCGTCGGCAACCAGAATGCTCAAACCGCCATGCATAGCATCTCCTCGTGAAAATCGAAAGGTGCGACAGCGCAGAGGCCCAACGGCGCTGTGAGGTGCGCCCGCCATGAGCACTGGAAGCGCAACGAGGCTTCGCAGAAACGTTAGCCGGCATGCTGCCCGTCACGCCGTATCGGCAGCCGGCCTTCGCTGTTTCCGACGCGAGAAAAAAGGAGACGAGGTGCGCCCGCCAAGGTCCGTGCAGATGACGGCAGGGAGGCACCCCATCCTTAGCGGATTATACCGGAATTGATTTATGAACGCAAATGCAGCGGCTCTTCGAAGCTGCCGCTACACGAACGGCGTGATGCCGGGCATCGCCGCCGGGGCGACGGGCAGCGAGCCCCATTCGTAGCTGGGCGGCGTAAGATCTTCGTCGGAGTTCAACGCCTCGTCCCAGGTGATCGTCTGCCCGGTATAGGTGCACATGCGGCCGAGGATGGCCAGCATCGTGCTGCTGCACATGTACTGCGTATTATCGACCCGCTTGCCCGAGCGGATGGCGGCGAACAGTTCGTCGTGTTCGACCTGGTACATGTTGGGTTTGGGGCCGCGATATCGCCATTTCGTTTCGGCCTTGATCGTATGGTGCATCACGTCGGCCGTGCCCTTCGTGCCGAGCACATAGTCGGAAACATCGACGCTGCAACCCGCCTGCTGCCGCGTGAAAGCGAACAGCCGGACGCCGCTGGCATATTCGTAGACGACGGCATGATGATCGAAAATCTGGCCGAACTCCGGCTGCACGCGCACCTGGCGTCCGCCCAGGCCCCAGGCCTTGACCGGCGGTTCGTCCTTCATCGCCCAGGCGGCTTTGTCGAGGCTGTGAATATGCTGCTCGACGATATGATCGCCCGAGAGCCAGGTGAAGTAGAGCCAGTTGCGCAACTGCCATTCCATGTCGCTCCACTCGGGCTTGCGCGGGTGCGTCCAGAGCGTGCCGCTGTTGTAGTTGACGTTGATGGCCACGATCTCGCCGATTGCGCCGTCGTAGATGCGCTGGATCGTCTCGCGCTTCGGCAGATCGTAGCGATAGCACAGTCCGGAGACGACCGACAGCCCCCGCTGTTTTGCTTCTTCGGCCGTAGCCAGCACGCTGCGCACGCCGGGGGCATCGACCGCGGCCGGCTTTTCCACGAAGGCGTGCTTGCCGGCGGCGACGGCCGCGCGGAAATGTTCGGGGCGGAAATGCGGCGGCGTACACAACAGCACGACGTCGACGCCGCTATCGATCACCTGTTGATAAGCCCCGAAGCCGACAAAGCAATGGTCGGGAGCAACAGCGACCGTGCCGGACGGGGCCTGATGCTCTAATTTCTCCAGGCTCGCTTGCAGGCGATCGGCAAAGGCGTCGCCCATGGCGGTGAGTTTCACGTTTCCGCCGGCGCTTAGGGCTTGAACTGCGGCGCCCGTGCCGCGGCCGCCGCAGCCGATCAATCCGATCTTGAGCAGATCGCCGCCGGCCGCGTGAACTCGCGGCGGCGAGATCGCCTGTCGGCCCAACAATCCGGCGCCAACCGCCGCCGTTGTCGCAGCAGACACCGTGAGAAAACGTCGCCGTGAAGAAACGTCCGATGGCTGGGCGTCGAGCGGATCGGGCATATCGCTCTCCTGGAAGTCGTCAAAGGGAAGTTGTGAACGAGCAGACTGTATTACTGCAAGACTACCATCGCTAACGCCCACTGCGGGTTAATCGCGGCCTCAGTTGGCAAATGACGCCGATTTGGAAATCTGCCGGCGCGTGAATTGACGGATGAAAGACTCAGCCGACAGGCGAATCCGTAAACCGGGGGGGGCGAGGCAAGACTGAGCGAGCAGGGCGGTTCCGTGATGAGAACTAGGGAGGCCAACTGGAGGAGATAACCGCTCAAAGCGAGAATCTCCAACAAGTACGTGCGAGTTGCCCCGGTCAAAAGCGGACTTTCTTACTCTCTCCCGTGGCGATTGAGCCAGCGCCGGAAAAGGTGTCACGCCGGAAAAGGTGTCAGGAGCCGATTTGATTATTCGTTATCGCGGTAGGGATGGCCCTTTCGGGCCACCCCCCCGCACAGATCCGTACGTGCGGAATTACCGCATAGGAGCGGATTAAAGGGGTCGGGAGTCTTTTATTGGTCTTGATAGGCAAAGCTCGGCTGGCCGACCCGCGGATTTCGTGGCACCTCGGAAGTCCACCCAAGCCGCCCTCGCACATCAACAAAGACTTCCGACTCATTCAATAGGCCCGCTTTATTGGGCCTCGGCCACACCCTGCTTGGCCACGACCCCCAATCGCTTGCGATTGCGAGCAAGCCGCCGGGGCGATAAGCTCGATTTGCCGGTCGGTCTAAAGACCGCGTGAAGTCGTTCGACGCCTGGCGCCGCCAAGCCGACCGCGGCGTGCCGAAAACGCGCGTTGGGCGGCCGGTGGGTTACGGCGTGAAAGCAAAAAATCATGATTTATACGACCCACGAGATCATCAACCGCCGCTCTGCCGAGAAAGGGCCAAATTCTCGGCTCGCGGGCCAAAACGCCGGCGGCGATGATTTATGGAAAGGCGCCGAATCGGGCCTGAAACGCGCGCCCATCCGGCATAAAACGGCCTGTTTTCGGCGCCGCCCGAGTGGTCCGCAAGGCGCGAAAAGCCTTGTTTTCTCGGAGCATCTCGCGCTTCCGGCGCCGGTTGGGACGCGCGCCGCGCGCGGCCCTATAAATAAATCGGCCGAAATATAAATGACCGCGGCTCAGTATGAATTCGATGTGGTGGTCGTCGGCGCGGGCCATGCCGGCGCCGAAGCGGCGCTCGCGGCGGCGCGGCTGGGGGCCAAGACGGCCTTGCTCACGACCAGCCTCGATACCGTGGGCCAGATGAGCTGCAATCCAGCCATCGGCGGCATCGCCAAGGGACAGATCGTGCGCGAAATCGACGCGCTCGGCGGCGTGATGGGCCGGGCGATCGACGCCACCGGCATCCAGTTCCGGCTGCTCAACCGCCGCAAAGGCCCGGCCATGCACAGCCCTCGGGCCCAGGCCGACAAGAAGGCCTATCAGTTCGAAATCAAGCGGCTCGTCGAAGAGCAGCCGGGCTTGTCCCTGCGGCAGGAAGTCGTCGAGGATCTCATCGTCGAGCAAGATGGCGAGCGTCCGCGGATCGCCGGCGTCCGCGTGCGCGGCGATGCCGTGTACCGGGCCCAAGCCGTGGTGCTGACCACCGGCACGTTCCTGCAAGCCTTGATGCACACCGGCGAAGCCAAAACCCCCGGCGGCCGGGCCGGCGAAGGGACGACCGCCGGCATTTCGGCGGCCCTGGGCCGGCTAGGATTCGAATTGCGGCGATTCAAGACGGGCACGCCGCCGCGGGTCAACGGCCGTACCATCGACTACGACCGCACCGAAATCCAGCCGGGCGACGACGACCCGCAGCCGTTTTCGTTCATGACCGAGCGGCTCTCGTTGCCGCAAATGCCCTGCTGGATTGCCTATACGAACGAGGCCGTTCACGACCTGATCCGGGCCAACCTGCACCGGGCGCCGATGTATTCCGGGCAAATCCGTTCCAGCGGCCCGCGCTACTGCCCGTCGATCGAAGACAAGGTCGTCCGCTTCGCCGACAAGCAGCAGCACCAGTTGTTCCTCGAACCCGAAGGACGGAACACGCTGGAGGTCTACGTCAACGGCATCTCGACCAGCCTGCCGCGCGACGTGCAAGACGCCATGTTCCGGTTGATTCCAGGCCTCGAGCGGGCCGAAATCATGCGTTACGGCTACGCGGTCGAATACGACTTTTCTCCCCCCGAACAACTGCGGCCGAGCCTGGAAACAAAGCTGGTCGCAGGGCTTTACTTCGCCGGGCAGATCAACGGCACCACCGGCTACGAGGAAGCGGCGGCACAAGGTTTGATGGCGGGCCTCAATGCGGCGCTAACGCTCGGCGGCCGGGAACCGCTGGTGCTCGGCCGCGAACAGGCTTATATCGGCGTGCTCGTCGACGACCTGGTCACGCGCGGCGTCGACGAGCCGTATCGCATGTTCACCAGCCGGGCCGAATACCGTTTACGGCTGCGGCACGACAACGCCGACCGCCGGCTCACGCCGCTAGCGCGGCAACTGAGCATGATCGACGCCGAGCGCTGGCGGCGATTCGAGCGCAAAGAGGCCGAAATCGCCCGGATCAGCCAGCTTCTCGAAGAAACTCGCTTCGAACAGGTCAGTTTGAGCAAGCTTCTGCGACGCACCGAGGCAAGCTGGGACGACGTGGTCGCCCGGCTGCCCGAGTTGGCCGATACGCCGCGCGAGGTCGCCGAGCAGGTCGCTTGCGACGCCAAGTACGCCGGCTATCTGGCCCGCGAAGACCTCGACGTCGCTCGTCAGCGCCGGCTGGCGGAGAAGCGCATCCCCAGCGGTTTCAATTTCGCCGCCATCGTGCAGCTTCGCGCCGAAGCTCGCGAGAAACTCTCGCGCATCCAGCCCACTAGTTTGGCGCAAGCCGGCCGCATCAGCGGCATTACGCCGGCCGATCTGGCGCTGGTGATGGTGCATCTCGAAGGCCGCCGCAGCGGCTAACCCGGATTATTCATCAGCCCCGAGAATGCTCGACAAAGCGCTTCACGCTAACCCGAAGCGCTAGCGAGGTAAGGCGATTGCTCCACTTCGCTTGCGCTTCGGGTTGGTATGGGCTGATGAATAATCCGGGCTAGCGCTGCGTCCGCGGGCGATTCCGCGAGCGGGGATTGGGAAGAAGCACGAAAAAATTGCCTTGCCATTCGCACGGAACTGCTAGAAAACGCTTAAGTTATTTAGTGCCAAAGATTTGAGGCAAAAATATCAATATTGACTCGACCTGCGGGATAGCTATAATTCCCGCGCATGGCAAATTCGGTAAGCCTGGCAGGAATGGATAAGGCTGTCGAATGCAAAAGGGCTGGGGGCTAAACGGTTTACGGACACAGCGTGCTAAGGGCTAAGTTCCGCACTGGCGTTACACGGAGGATTAGGAACTTCCGGTTGTCTTTCGGGCCACATCTCGCCCGCCGGAGGTCCCGCTGAGACTAGCCTCACCATCGGCTAGGAAGAAGGGTGGTTAGCAGTTATGAAAACTGTGTTCACGACGGGTGAAGCGGCCAAAATCTGCAAGGTTTCCCAGCAGACGATCATTCGCTGCTTCGATTCCGGACAACTCAAGGGCTTCCGCGTGCCCGGCAGCCGCTTTCGCCGGATCCCGCGAGATCATCTGTTCCACTTCATGCGCGACAACGGCATTCCGACCGACGCGCTGGAAAGCGGCAAGCGCAAGGTGCTATTGGTCGACGACGACGAAGAGCTCGTCGAGTTGATTACCGACGTGCTGGAGCGCGACGGGCGATTCGAAGTTCGCACGGCCAACAACGGCTTCGACGCCGGCATGATGGTCAAGGAATATCGACCCGACCTGATCGTGCTCGACGTGATGCTGCCGGACATCAACGGCAAGGAAGTGTGCCAGCGCGTCCGCAGCGACAGCACGATGGACGAAGTGCGAATTATTTGCATTTCGGGCATGGTCGAGGAGGACAAGATCGACGACCTCAAGGCCTCCGGGGCGAACGAGTTCTTGCACAAGCCGTTCGAAGTGGAAGCTTTGCTCGATCGCATGTGCACCTTGCTCGATATGGAAACGGCTTCGGCCCGCTAATCGCTCCTCAAAACGCGTAGGCGCCGATGCGCTGTAGGGCACGCCCTCTGTGGCGTGCCGCAAACCGCAAGTCGGAAATCCAATGCGCTTCGGGCGGAACGCCGCCGAGGGCGTTCCCTACAGAAACGACGCCAAGACGCCCATGCTCTGGTTGCCTGCACTTTCGCTCGGCGGCGGCAGTTGGCGTTTGCCGCTGGCGCCGCATTCGTCCGCGGCGTTGGTCAATGTGCTGGCGCTCGGCCGCAACGAGCAGGCCCTGGCGAGTTTCACCAGCGCCATCGAGCGCGATCCGGGGCTGGCATTCTGGGCGTTTTGTCGAGCGTCGCTTGCCGCGGTGCGGGAGCTGTACACGGCGGCGGCGCTGGCCGGTTGGCTGGCCGAATCGGCCGTCGACCTATTGGATGGACTGCAGACCGAGGAACCGAGCGACGAAACGCCGCACTCTCTCTTGCTTCGCGCCGCCGATGCCTGGCAAGCGCCGTTGCCAGATTGGTTGCAAAACGCAATCGATGCAAGTTCCGAGCAGGACGACGACCAAGCAGAATCCTCGCTTGCCGAGCAAGCGTTGCCGGCCTTGATTCGCCAGTTCGCGCGTTCGAAACGTCTGGAAACGGCGTTCAACGAGCAACTGGAAACGGAAAAGCTGGAAGCCATGGCCGAGTTCGCCGCCGGCGCCGGGCACGAGATCAACAATCCGATCGCCGTGATCGCCGGCCGAGCCCAGCTCTTTCTCCGCTCGGAACGCGATCCCGAACGGCGCCGCGAACTGGCCGTGATGAACGCCCAGGCGATGCGCGTCTACGAAATGATTTCCGACATGATGCTCTTCGCTCGTCCGCCCGAGCCGAAACCGGCGGCTTGCGATGTTTCCGCGCGAGTTGACCGAGTGATCGACGAACTGCGTTCAAGGGCCGCCGATCGCCGCATCGAAATCGTGCGTGAAGGCCCGGTCGAACCGCTCGCGATCCAGGCCGACGAAGTGCAATTGATGGCGGCCGTGCGGGCGCTGCTGGAAAACTCGCTCGAAGCCCTGCCCGAAGGCGGGCGCATCGCCATATCGCTGCAAAGAGTCTCGGAACAAACGGCGGATCGAGAACAGCCGCACGATTGGCTGGAAATCGCGGTCGAAGACGACGGCCCCGGCATTTCGCCCGAAATCCGCCGGCATTTGTTCGATCCCTTTTATTCCGGCCGCGGTGCGGGCCGCGGCTTGGGCTTGGGGTTATCGAAATGTTGGCGGATCGTCACGAATCACGGCGGCAGCATCGACGTCGAGAGCGAGCCGGGGCGCGGCGCAAAGTTTGTCATCCGCCTGCCCATCACGGCGGCGAGCTGAAACGCCGTTACGCCTAGTGCCTCTTCAAGTCTGAGTTGATAGGTGAGGGTGGCTGGCGGCAGAGCGAAGCGATACAAGAGCGAACTGGGGCTTCGCCTAGGCTCAGCCTAGGCTGCGCAAAATGTACGATTTTGGTGCCCGATGCGGGACCAAGTCTACGTCGATTTTGTTCCGCGCCGCCACCGCCGCAGGCGCTCTTTTACTTAGCCCAGGCATTTATGCCTGGGATCCGGGAAGATTTTACCCCCGAT
>DATKRK010000071.1:0-2439 GCA_035532215.1 Pirellulales bacterium
CATCCGTCAGGTCCGAGGGATACGCCTTCCGAGTCAAGGTTTGGTTCGACATGCTCGCGCACTCCTTTGCAAGTGATGGGAATGCACGAAACGTCCGCCAAATCCCGACTTACGGCAAGATCAGTTTTCGGATAGCCTCTCAAGCGCACGGGCGCGAAGATGGCCGAGCACCTGCCCCCGGTAAAATCACCTTGACGTCCGCATCCATCCTCGTGGGGCGTCGACGCACATTAGGCAACGGTGGCCAGGGGCAATCTGTTCGCACGAGTTGCCGGGTGGGATGTCAGGCTTGCCGCGCGACCCGGTTGTGTTTGCTTGACAGCGAACGCCGCGCGGTGTCGAATTCAACATGCGCGGGACGAAACGCGCCTTCAAAGGCGGTCCGCGCATGATCAGCCCCACCGAGATCCGCGCGACCCGCTCAACTATGAACTCTTTCGTCGTGGAAGCAACCTATGAGGGCGGCATCGTCGCTGAAATGGCGCATCGGCTCATGGCAATCGAGGCAATTAACGCATTTGGCTGGCCGGTCAAGCAGATCGCTCAACGCCTGCGGAAGAACTTCAGCCACGTGCAACGGCTCACGCTCTTCCGTCAGGCAATTCAAGAGTTGCCGACGTTTGGCGTGCAGCTCTTGTCAGTCCGGTTCGATCTTCTCGACGCTGCGGCGGCGGTAACCCAACGATGCGGCCTGCTGACCAACGACGCAATCGTGGTGGCGGTTATGCAGGCGCACAAATCGGCGAACTTGGCCAGCAACGACGGCGACTTCGACCGCGAGCCAAGTATTACGCGCTTCGCGCCAGCATGAATGGAGGCGGATAGGGTGGATCGGTCGAAGCTCGCCAACCGAGCCTCCTGCACCCGATGCCCAGGAAAAAGGACCTCGCCACCATGATTCGCCTCTTCGCGCTCGCGCTGCTCCTGTTTGGCGCCGCGTGCTCGACGTCCCCTGCCGCCGAGACGCCGCGGCCGAATGTGCTCGTCGTTTTCGTGGACGACCTGGGCTGGGGCGACGTCGCCTGCTATGGCGGCGCGGGCGTGCCGACGCCGAACCTGGACCGACTTGCGGCGGAAGGCACTCGCTTCACGCAGTTCTACACGGCGTCGCCGATTTGTTCCGCTTCGCGCTGCGGGCTGTTGACCGGCCAGTTTCCAGCGCGCTGGCGGATCACGAGCTATCTGCAAACGCGGGCCGGCAATCGCCTTTGCGAGCAGGCCGACTTTCTCGATCCGCAGGCGCCGTCGTACGTTCGCGCGTTTCATGACGCCGGTTACGCCACGGCGCACGTCGGCAAGTGGCATCTCGGTGGCGGACGCGATGTGACCGATGCCGCAAAGTTCGCGGCCTACGGCTACGATGTCGGCCTCGGCACCTATGAGAGCCCGGAGCCGGCCGCACCGCTCGGCCTGAAATCGGTTCCGTGGAGCGACCAGATCGAGCCGCAGCAGGTCGCCCGCCACGATCGCACGCGGTGGATGGTCGATCGAGCGCTGGGCTTCGCCAAGCAGAATGCCGCCGGCCCCTGGCTGATCAATCTTTGGCTGGACGACGTCCACACGCCATTTCGGCCCTCGGAAGAAGAGCGGCGCCGGGCCGGCGAAGGAACGGGAACGCGGGGCTTTCGCGCCGTGCTGCGCGCAACCGACCGCCAAATCGGCCGCCTGCTCGATGGATTGCGAGCGCTCGGGCTCGACTCAAACACGCTGGTCATCGTCGCCGGCGATAACGGCCCGGAACCATCGTTTGACCGCAAGCGGACAAACGGCCTGCGCGGCATGAAGTGGAGCCTGTATGAAGGGGGCATTCGCACTCCGTTCCTCGTGCGATGGCCGGCCGTCGTTCCGGCCGGCCGCGTGAACGAAACGACGGTGATCGGCGCGGTCGATTTGTTTGCCACCCTCTGCTCGCTGGCGCACGTGCCAACGCCCGAGGGCGTTGCTCTCGACGGGCAAGACCTGTCGGCCGCCTTCCGCGGCGAAATGCCGCGGCGCTCCCGCCCGCTATTCTGGGAGTACGGCCGCAATTCCGGCACGCCGGGCGGCAAGGGGCCGCGGGCCTTCCCTTATCCGAATGAACCGCAGGCGAAGTCTCCCAACGTCGCCATTCGCGACGGCGATTGGAAATTGCTGATCGATGCCGACGGTTCCGGCGCGGAGCTGTACGATCTGGCCGCCGATCCCTATGAAGCGCACAACGTCGCCCCGCAGCAGCCCGAACTTTTGCGGCGGCTGACGATGCTCGCCCTGGACTGGCGAAGATCGCTGCCGTGACGCGACGCGCCGCGACAATGAGCACTAAGTTCAAGTTTCGCGGTTTTCGCGAGGCAGTTTCGGTCAAATTGAAATCGGCCTCCATGCCAAAAACGGGTAAACCTGTGGTGCATCAAACATCCCAGGCAACCCGCGGCAAGGAGGCCGAACATGCAAGTTACTTCA
>DATKRK010000072.1:0-19318 GCA_035532215.1 Pirellulales bacterium
CCTGGCAGGGTTTTTGGTGCGGGCATCTGAATGTACGTTCGCGTCTCTTCGCGCCCGTGTCCCGTTTCGGTCGTTACGTAGCGGCGAGCAGCTACGTCGGCAAAGTCGTTCTCCCACGCTTTCTCGACATGCTCAATCGTCGCCTCGTGCAGCTTGCTTTGGTTCCCCTTCAATCCGAATACATAGTCCGCTTCGGATTCGACAATCCGTGCAGCAATCGCTTTCTGGGTTCCCATGGCGTCGATGGTGATGATAGCGCCCTTGATATTCACCAGCTTCGAAACCTCGGGAATAGCGGTGATTTCATTCGATTTTTGCTCAGTTGCCACCTGTCCCAACGTCAGGCCGAATTCCGTGGCCCAGATCGAGACCGAGTGCAACGCGCCCAGTCCCTTGTTCCGATCATGACTCCGCCGGAGCGTCTTCCCATCCACCGCCAAAACCGGCTGGTCCACGCCACTGGCCGCAGCAGCATCGGCGCGCAAAGACTGCAAGCGAGTTTCCAAAGCAGACCTGAAAGGCGCCCGGTTTGAGCGTGCAAAGGACTCGTCGATAAACGTCCTTCTTCGGAATTCCGTTAGGCAAGGGCAGCAGCCTCCGCAGATCATCCGCTTTCAGTTGGGCCCAGCGGGCGATGGCCGTGGGTCCGGCTGCACCTGCTAGAACGGCCATGAGACTGATTACGACCACGCTGATCAGAGGATGTTGAAGATTGATGTCAGAACGCGGATCTTCGAGATCCTTGAAATGTCGCACCACATTGTCTAGCGGTGGCCGGCTTTGTTATCCTCGACGCTTAGAGAGCAAATGCCGTCGACGTCGCTCGAGAATTCGGATAAAATGCCGTTTCAGAGGAGTGGTAAGCCATGAAGATTTCGGCGGTGGACTTATTCTGCGGGGTCGGCGGGCTCACGTACGGGCTTCAGCGCGGTGGCATTCCAATTGCGGCCGGCATTGACGTAGACCCCTCCTGTCAGTACCCATATGAGGCGAATAACGACGCTGCCTTCGTGGCGCAAGATGTCATGACGCTGTCGGCCAGATCGCTCCGGAAGCTCTTCGGACGCGCCGATTACCGCGTTCTCGTCGGGTGTGCTCCTTGCCAGCCATTTTCTTCGTACAGCCATGGCTTGAGCCAAAAGCGGGACGATCGTTGGTCGCTTCTCGACGCGTTTGGCAAGCTGATCTCGGAGGTCAAGCCTGACGTCGTAAGCATGGAGAACGTGATCGAGCTAGCAACCCAACCAATCTGGCGGAGGTTTCTGACGACACTTCGTCAGGCTGGTTACAATGTGAGTGTGCACCGGGTGCGTTGCGCCGACTTCGGTGTCCCTCAAACTCGGCGGCGCTTGGTTGTTCTGGCGTCACTTCACGGCGAAATCCGCTTGCAAAGGGGAACTGCGGCGACGAAGACGGTTCGGGACGCGATCGGCGGATTGGAGCAGATCAAGGCAGGAGAAAGCTCAAAGCGAGATCCGCTGCATCGTTCCGCTGAGTTGTCCTCGATCAACCTGGCAAGGATCCGCGCCTCGAAACCCGGCGGTACATGGCGGGACTGGGACGCTTCGATCGTCGCACGCTGCCATCTGAAGAAAACGGGGCGCAGCTTCAGGTCGGTTTATGGGCGAATGAAGTGGACCGAACCAAGCCCAACAATCACGACTCAGTTCTACAAATTCGGGACTGGCCGGTTTGGGCATCCTGAGCAGGATCGAGCGCTCTCGTTACGCGAGGGCGCCATCCTTCAAACCTTTCCCAAGCGATACCGGTTCACGCGTCGAGGAGACGTGATCTGTTTCCAGAACCTGGGGCGTTTGATCGGGAATGCTGTTCCAGTCAAGCTGGGTGAGGCGATTGGACGATCGATACTCGCCCATCTTGAAAAAGTCGACGAGACGGCGGCGGATCGCAAATCGCCTAAGAAGGGCAAAAAATATAGGTAGGCATGTCTCGCGGCAGAACTAACGTGGGATACCAAAGAATTGGATCCTCGGGCGTCTGCCAGTAGAGCAGAACGAGTGCCGGAACATTCGGCGAAGCCTGCCTAATGATCTCAATTTCAGGCCCTGACAGACGGCCACGAGTCCGCTCCGGTTCAGGCTCCTTGTCGAATGCACGTACGTAGACGATTCCTTCGCCATTGTATTGCTCTTCGTGCACGTCGATCAAACCCAGCACGGCTTCGGTTGACCAGCGGCCGGCATCTTCTGGCCTGGGTTCCAACTGCTCTACGAGGGAGCGAATTACATCTAGTCCCACGCTGGTCACTCGCTGGTCGCGCTCTGCCGCAAGCGGCACATTTGCGGCCGCCAAGAGCCTGCTCACCTCGCGAACACTGTCGGGATCGTTTATTACGTAGTGCGGTGAAACTTGGCCGAGCCTCCCCTCATATACCCTCTCGTTGCCCTCCAATGCCCCCGGCCGCGTCGCGCGGGATCCTCGCGCGATTTGAATTGGCACATCTTCACCGCGCTGCCGTCGCTGGTAGATTCCCCGCAGCGCTTCCTCAGAGTCGTGGATCTCTTTGAAAAGGATGGCGAGTTGTCGCGGTAGGTAAACGCGGGTGTACGGCATGAGCGCCTCGCGATAGCCATACATTCTGGCATGTTGTAGCACAGTATCCATCTGTGATACTTGCGCCTGGCGCAAGTAATAGGTCACCAGCAAGTCATCGATTGTGAGCCCGCGACCAAGAATATTTCCGCCGACAAGAAAATTCACGCGCGGACCATACGCAGGGCTATCCGCTCGCGCATTAATCCTGAAAACTTGTGCTTGGCGGGCCGATGCCGTGATTGTTGGCATCAACGAGGCGAGCGGAGGAGCCGCGGGTAACGACCGCTGGAGTTCTGCGTAAGCACTGCCAAACCGTGCGAGGGCCGCATTCGGGTCATCCCGCAACTCGGTCCGCAACGTTCCCAGATGACGCTCAATATGGTCCGCGATCGACTCATGCTGAGCTACTCTTGGGCTGGTGTGGGACAAATGCTTATACCCGCCCCTTGGCCAAGAAGATCGCGATCCCTCTTGAGCTGCAGCTGCCACGAGCAAGAACTCGATCGAGGTGGCGAGCGCAGGCGGAACAGGTCGACGATTCAATGACAAATACTCGCGGTCCGGAACCAACACCATTGGCGGCGCAGGTGGTTGCGCCGCGTCGGAATCGAAATGACCGAAGAACCGTTCCCCGCCGCAGTATCCCGTTCCCGGCTCTAGCAGGAAGGTCGCTGTCGGGTGAAGAGGTGATGAGACGCGCTGCAGGATGAGAACGAATGGTGTGGCAGTGACCTGAACGTACATGCCATGGGTCAGTATCTCCTGGGCCGACTCCCCCTCCTCACCGGGACGCGTGTTCTCGACGACGCGACGATTTATCGTACTCGCGTGCGCAGGTGCATTGGCTCTGCCGGACGTTCGTGCCTGCAGCGTAGTATCCGGCGTCGCGGCGTCTGCCTCATCGTCAAAGACGATGCTCGGATAGGCAGCCGCATTGATCCGCTGCAAGAATCTCAGAACTTGTGGAAGACGAACGGCGTTTTTTGCACATACGAAAACGAGCCCACTTCTAGCTACATCATCAATTAGTTCCTCTTCCGCAGCGGCCCACTCCGTCAGTTCTACGGTTGACAAAACGCGCGGGCCATCGAGATCTCTGAAGCGATCAGAGGTTTGGCGAACGAGTTCGACGTTGTCGGCCGTAAGCACCATTACGATTCGGAAGCCGTTGTCGAAGGCGAGCGCTGCCGTAAGAACCATGGCGGCAGTTTTGCCGCTTTGGACGCGTCCGTAGAGCAACGGCGTCGGCGAACGCGTCGCGAGGATGGGTTCCATCGACGCTTGCCCCGTTCCACCGACCCCGACCTCCCCCGCAGCAATCTCCGCTTCGTATGAATCGGCAATCGCTTCCGTGAATTGTCCAGCTTGATCCAAGATTGAATCGACGGCGGGTTGGGACATCGGCGCGGACCTAAGCCCAGCGATAAGATTGGCACGGGTTCCAGTCGCCACTGGGCCGTCGCGTCGGATAGGCATGGTAGACCGCTTGGAAGAGGTGACGATACCCCGCCAGTCTACCGAGTTGTCGACACCGCATCAACTCACCGCCTATGCCTTGCCAAGAAATGCACGGGGCCAGCTTAACGCCTATCCGTGAAATCAGTGTAATCCGTGGTTCATCTTTTTCCTCGCGCGGCGACCACGGATTTCGCGGATGGCACGTACGAGGCGGCGGCAGTCGCTTTCACCGGTATTCGCTTCGCGGCGCCTTTTCTTGCGCCAGCTTGACGGGGCGTTTTTGGAATCCCTAGGATGGTGGCATTGGCGCGGCGTCGTTTCCTTTCCATGGTATCGCGCCCAAAGCGGGAATCGGTCGGCTGTCAGCCGGCAACGGCTTGGTTGACGGTTGCAGCTCAACTGACGGTCCCTCTCAACTGACAGTCCCTCTCAACAGTAGAACGGTGTGACGATGATCGCCGAACCGTCGCATCCGAGTCGCGTTACGCAGCTTCCTGGGCTGGCCCAAGAATCGGCCTACGAGCGCGTGGCCAGCATGCTGCTGGCGCTGTTGATCTTGATTGGGGTGGCGGTGTTCATTTTGGTGATCGCCTGGCTGGGCAGTGGGGCGCTGTTCCCACTGACAAGATCCGTGCCGGTTACTCTGGCGCAAGTCGAAGGCGGCGCCGAGAGCGGCTTTGCCGGCGAGAGCATGCAGCTCGATTCCCCGACGCCGCAAGACGTGGCCCGCGAAAGCGAGCTGGTCGAGCCCGAATTTCAACATTCGCTGACCGCGGTGCTCGCCGCCGTCGCATTGCGGAAAGCCGATCTGGATGCGCCGGCCGACACCGAGCAGGATGCGCCCGAAAAAGGGGGCAGCCGGCAACGCGGCGAGGGGACGACGCCGGGCAAAGGCGACGGCGCCGGTCGGCCGGGCATTCCGCCGCAGTTGCGCTGGCAAATCCATTTCGACGCCGGCGGCACGCTGGAAAGCTATGCGAAGCAGCTCGATTTCTTCCACGTCGAACTCGGAGTGATCGACGGCAAGCGGCTGATGTTCGCCAGAAACCTGGCCCAGCCCAAACCCGACACGTACACGAGCCCCGGCGGGCGGAGCGAACAACGGCTCTACTTTTCCTGGCGGCACGGCAAGCTCGCTGAAGCCGACCGCGAACTGGCGCAGCGCGCCGGCATTGCGACCGCGGGAAAGATTGTCCTGCAATTCTATTCCCGCGAAACCGAGCAGGAGCTGCTGCGGCTGGAGCAAGAGTACCGCGGCCTCGCCGCCTCGAAGATCCGCAAAACCGTGTTCGGGATTCGGCCCAAGGACGCTGGCTATGAGTTCTTCGTGATCGACCAGATGCGCCTGTAGCGGGGAAGGCCGGCGGATGAGCGACGGCCCGTCGTTGTCTCCGTGCAGTTCAGCACGGACGCTGCCGCCCGCATCACTTGTCTAGACAACAATTGTCCGAAAGACTAAAATCCTCCCCATGCCCGCGCTGCGCCCAAAAAAATCGAAGGACTCGAAAAGCCGCCGGCAGTTCGATTCGCCGGAGCAGGAAGGGTTTTTGAGCCTGTGGAGAACGTATGACCGGCTGCGGGCGTTGGAGGATGAACTGTTCGGGCGATATGACCTGACGCCGCAGCAATATAACGCGCTGCGGCTGTTGGCGAGCGAAGACCCTGAGCGGCTGCGGACGCTCGAACTGGCCCGGCGGCTGGTGTCGCGGGCGCCCGATATCACGCGGCTGCTCGATAAGCTCCAGCGCCGCGGGCTCGTCGACCGCCAACGACCGGCCGACAACCGCCGCGAAGTGCGCATCGGCATTACCGAAAGCGGGCTGGCGCTGCTCGGAGAACTGCGCGAGCCGATCCGCGAGTGCCACGCCCGGCAGCTCGGGCATTTGTCGCGGAAAGAACTCGCGGAGCTGAGTGCGCTCTTGCGCGTGGCGCGGGGGCCGCATGAGGATGGAGAGAGCAGTTGGAAGTAGGTCTGGCTTTCCAGCCTGACGAATTAGGGGCGGGGCGGAGAGAGCCACGGATGAAACACCGATCGAACTCGGATAAAAGCCCACAGAAGTTCGCCGTCGCCCGGACGAAAGTCGGGGCGAATCGCAGAGATTCTTATTCTGATCCGTGTTCGACCCGTGTTCCATCCGTGGCTAAGTAGCTTCGGCATGGGGCATCCAAACGCCGACGCCTAACCTACGTGAAGGTGAAGCCGGGCGAGGGCGCCCGGCCCTCCCTGATTGACAATCCCACGGAGTCGCCATGATTTCAGCCAACCAGAACGAAACCGACGTCGTCGTGATCGGCGGCGGACCGGCGGGCAGCACGGTTTCGACGTTGCTCGCGCAGCAGGGCTGCAAGATGCAGTTGTTCGAGCGAGAAAAGTTTCCGCGGTTCCATATCGGCGAGTCGCTGATCCCGGAGACGTACTGGGTCTTCGAGCGGCTGAAGATGCTGGAGAAGATGAAGGCCAGCCGCTTCGTCAAGAAACATAGCGTGCAGTTCGTCAACTCGGCCGGCAAGCTGTCGGCGCCGTTTTACTTCTGGGACAACAAGCCGCACGAATGCTCGCAGACCTGGCAGGTGATCCGCAGCGAGTTCGATACGATGATGCTCGACAACGCCCGCGAGCAAGGGGTCGAGGTGCATCAGCCGGCGCGGGTGCTGGAGGTGCTGTTCGAAGGCGAGCGGGCCGTCGGCGTGCGGGTGCAGGACGAGGATGGTTCCGAGCGCGACGTGCGGGCCCAGGTGGTGGTCGACGCCAGCGGTCAAAGCTCGATGTTGATGAATCGCTTCAAGCTGCGGCTGTGGGACCCGGTGCTGAGCAAGGGGGCGATCTGGACGTATTTCCAAGGCGCCTATCGCGACAGCGGCCGCGACGAAGGCTGCACGCTGGTCGTGCAGACGACCGACCGCAAGGGCTGGTTTTGGTACATCCCTCAGCACGACGACACGGTGAGCGTCGGCGTGGTGGGGCCGTTCGACGATCTGTTCAAGGGGCGCGGCAGCCACGAGCAGACCTATAACGAAGAAGTCGAGGCCTGCGCGGCGATCAAAGAGCGGGTCTCGATCGGCCGCCGCGTGACGGGCTACTTCGCCACGAAGGATTTTTCGTATCGCTCGAAACGGGTGGCCGGCGACGGCTGGGTATTGATCGGCGACGCGTTCGGGTTTCTCGATCCGCTGTATTCCTCCGGAGTGCTGTTGGCACTGAAGTCGGGCGAATTGGCCGCCGACGCGATCGCCGCGGGGCTGGCCAAGGGGGATACGTCGGCCGCACAGTTGGGCCACTGGGGCGAGATGTTCAACCGCGGCATCGACCGCATGCGGCGGCTGGTCTGCGAGTTTTACGACGGGTTCAGCTTCGGCAGGTTCGTGAAGACGTATCCTCACCTGAAAGGCAAGGTGACCGACCTGTTGATCGGCGACTTGTTCACCGACCGCGTCGACGAAGTCTGGGAGCCGATGGAATCGCTCTATCCGCCCGATAAGAGGGCGATCCCAGCCTGGTCGGCCGAAGCTCCCCCGGAAATTGCCGCGAACAAGGTCAACGAGTTGTACCTGCCCGAAGGGCCGCAGCGCTGAGGGGGAATGTTACCGAGCGCTGACTAAGCGGCGCCACGCCGACCCTGCGCTCTTGGGGCAACTCGTGATGAACCTGCTGACCAACGCCATCCATAACAACTGCCCGAACGGCAGCGTGCAGGTTGCGGTGCGCACCGAGCAAGACGCGGCCGTGCTGGTCGTGGAAGACACGGGCCCCGGCATTGCACCGCAGGACCAGCCGCATTTGTTCGAGCGATTCTATCGAGTCGACAAAGCGCGTTCGCGCGAAGGCGGCGGCAACGGGCTGGGATTGGCCATCGTCAAAGGAATGGATTGCCGGAACCCCGTTCGCTTTGGACAATTACGCCAGGGTCTCAGCGGCTTGCCCATCGCCGAACTGTTTTTGGCCAAGCCGGGGGGATAGGCCTTTTTGTATTGGGTTCCCACGTTTTCAGCGGCAATCGCCGCCTTCGACGTTTTCGTCGGTGATCGATGTCGCCGCCATTGCCGCGCAGGCTCGAAGATGGCCAGCTTCGCCAAGGCTGACACTCGAAGTTGGCCGCCTTGGGCCTGCGGGCGGCTTGGGAAGGCCGCCGACGCCCTGCCGCCAGGCAACCGCGCGGCGAAGATGGCCAATATTCCCAAGGCTGACACTCGAAGTTGGCCGCCTTGGGCGCGCAGACGGCCTGGGAAGGCCGCCCCACGAATCGCCGCCGGTCGCTCGTGGAAGGCTGCCAACGCCCTGCCGCCAGGCAACCGCGCGGCGGCGAAGATGGCCAATATTCCCAAGGCTGACACTCGAAGTTGGCCGCCTTGGGCGCGCAGACGGCCTGGGAAGGCCGCCCCACGAATCGCCGCCGGTCGCTCGTGGTCCCGTTCCCGCAATTTGCGTGGAAACGTCCCGCTTCGACGCTGTGCGTCGTCGGTGATCGATGTCGCTGCCATTGTTGGCCACGCTCGAAGATGGCCAATATTCCCAAGGCTGCCGCTCGAAGTTGGCCGCCTTCGTAAAAATCCGCCGCTGTCTTGCATCGCCGGCTTCCAAACCTGAACCCTCCGAGTTTTTTTGACGAAGATACAGGCAAACTGGCTTGGCCGCCGAGGCGAGCTATAAGGTCAGCGGAACGAGCTTGTTGGCCGCAATCTTGTCGGCAATTTCCGCATAACTGAACGAGGCGTCGTTGTCGCGTTGCCCGACCACCAACGGCGCCCCCTCCCGCAACGCCCGCAAACAAGCCGTCGCGGCCCAGGGAATCAGTCCCACAATCGGGCAGCCCATGCCGGTCTGAATCTCCGCGAGTTCCATTGAAATGGGAAACACCGTCCGGTTGACGATCACCGCGCCCATGAGACCGCTGCCGACGCCCCAGCATTGGAGCTGGGCGACCATCTCCTTGCCTGCGGCCACAGCAGCGGGTTCGCGCTCGATGACGACGGCGACAAAGTCGCACAACCGCACGGCGGCTTCGGTCGCGCACGACGGCTGGCTTGGCAAATCGAGCAAGACGATCTCGGCCAGTTGCGACAATCCCTTGACGATGGCTTCGGCTTGCTGAGGGGCGATCTCTTTCGAGTCTTCGGCATGCTGAGGACCAAACAGAACTCGTAAACCGGCCTGGTCCTGGCATAACACCGAGTCCAATTGCCGCGCGCCGATTTGTTCCGCGGGCAAGTCGAGCAGGCCTCGCAGCGTACCTTTCGGATTCGCGTGCAAATGACACGAAAGGACGCCGAACGAGGGTCGCAGCTCCGCAAGGATCACGGGCTTGCCTCGGACGGCCAACGAAAGCGCAATGTTGAGAGCCGTCGTCGTGGTTCCCACGCCCCCTTTGGCGCCGATCAAGCCGATGACGCGTTTGATTTTGGCGGGCGGCGCCTGCTTGCGCCCTTCCAGCAAGGCGCGGCGCCTGGCCAGCGCGTGACGCATGACTCGATTCAACATGCCGGCGTTGGCTTCCTGCTTGACGAGATAGTCTTCCGCTCCGTTCTCCACGGCCAGGGGCCCGAGCGATTCGTCGTACTCGCCGGTCAGCACGACGACGGGAATCTCTGGCGCTTGACCGTGAAGCTTGGCGAACGTCTCCAGCCCGCGACTGTCGGGCAGATTGAGGTCCGACAGCACGATATCGATTCCTCCTTGGGCCAGGCGGTCCAAGCCGGCTTGCAGGCAGTCGACGCATTCCACTTCGAAAGGGGCGTCGTGAGCCGCGTTCAGCCAGTGAACCGTCTGAGTCGCCTCCATGCGGTTGTCTTCGATCAGCAGCACCTTTACCGTTTGCGACATGGGTTGCTCCTGTTCTCATTTCCGCCGGCTGCGAACCGCAGCAACAAAGACTCGTGCTTTGGAGGGCGGTTTCCCGCGACGCTTAGACAGATGAATTGGGCGCAAGCGCCGCAGCGTCTTGCGGCGCCTGGGCCTGCATTTCCGTTTCAGGCGCCACTGCGGCGGCGATGGCGGCGAACAACTCTCTGGTCTGGATCGGCTTGGCAACGTAACCGTCCATTCCGGCTGCGAGGCACGATTGCCGATCTTCCTTTTCGCGACGCGCAGTCATGGCAATGATCGGGGCGTGTCCGCCAGCGTCTCGTTCGTGCCGGCGGATTCGCTTGGTCGCTTCAAGGCCGTCCATGACGGGCATCTGGACGTCCATCAGCACCAGATCGAACGGGCCTTGTCGGAAGGCGGCCAGCGCTTGCTCCCCGTTGGCGGCCGTCACGACGGAGTGCCCCGCTTTTTCCAGGAGCCTAACGGCGAACAATTGATTGATCGAATCGTCCTCGGCCAGCAAAATGCGCAGCGAGCGACGCCCGCTTTGTTCCGATTCCTGCGGCGAACGTTCCTGGCGTTCTTCGGACTGCAAGACCGACTTGCGCAAGGCGGCGATGATCGCATCCTGCAACTCGGCGGGACTCATCGGCTTTTGCACGTGCGCGTCGGCGGCCAGATAGCGGCAGCGGTCCAGATCGCGGCACTCGTCCGGCGAACTGAGCATCAGCACCACGAGCACGCCGATTTCCGGCTCGCGGCGGATCTGTTCGAGCACGGCGAAGCCGTTCATCTCCGGCATTTCGGCGTCGAGCAGCACCACGCTGGTGCGAAGCGTGCGCCAGAGGGCGGCGCGCAGCGCGGCCAGCGCGTCGGCGCCCTTGCTCGCCTCGGTAACGACGGCGCGCCATTCGACGAGCAGTTCCTTCAAGACTCGCCGGCTCGTCGCGTTGTCGTCGACCAGCAGTACGTTCAAACCATCCAGCCGCGGATGAGGAAAGGCGGGCCAGTTCGCCGCGGGCTGCAGGCCGAATTGCGCCGTAAAATGAAACTCGCTTCCCCGTCCTTCTTCGCTTTCGAACCAGATGCGGCCGCCCATCAGTTCGATCAGCCGCGACGAGATGGCCAGGCCCAGCCCGGCGCCGCTGTATTTGCGCGTGACGGAGCTGTCGACCTGCGCGATCGGCTGCAAGAGCGTCGCTTGTTTTTCGCGAGAGATTCCGATTCCCGTATCGCGGACCGTGAACTGTAACACCGCGTCTCCGGGCGAGACCGATTGGGTCTCGACCACGACCGAGACTTCGCCCTGATCGGTGAACTTGACGGCGTTTCCCACGAGATTCACGATCACCTGCCACAGTCGGCCCGAGTCGCCGACGAGGGCATCGGGCACGTCGGGGCGGACCTCGTAAACCAGTTCCAAACCCTTTTGGCGCACCTGCGGGGCGAAGGTCTTGACGGCGTTGCCGAGCGTTTCGCGCAGGTCGAAGTCGGTCGCTTCGAGTTCGAGCGTTCCGGCCTTGACTTTGGAAAAGTCGAGGATGTCGTTGACGATTTTCAACAGCGTTTCGGCCGAGTGCTCGATTCCTTCGAGATATCGCCGCTGTTCGACGGAAATCGCAGTTTCCAGCAAGAGTCCCGTCAAACCGATGATGCTGTTCATGGGCGTGCGAATTTCGTTGCCCGCTATAGCGAGCAGGTCGGCTCGTTCGCGGATGCCAGCCTCGGACGCTTCGAGGGCCGGTTGGATGGCGCGCTCTTTTTCTTTGGCGCGCTGCAGTTCTTGGAAGGTCGCCAGGAGCAAGTCGACGAGGTGCTCTCGTTCGGACGAAATCGCAATCGTCTTGCCTTCCAGTTCGAGCTTCACGGTTTCCGACGGCGTTTCTCCGGCGCGCAAACGCCGGTTCGACAGCACCGTCCTGAGACGCGCGCTAAGCGTTTCGGGGTCGTAAGGCTTGGTAATGAAATTGTCGGCGCCACACTCCAACCCGCGCAACACGTCCTGCGGCTCGCTGAGCATCGTTAACAGCACCACGGCGGTTTCGCCGCCCCGCGGGCCGGCTTTGATCTTGCGGCAGAGTTCGTAGCCTGACATGCCGGGCATGATGATGTCGCTGAGGACGATGTCGAAGCGCTCGGCGGCGGCCGCCGCCAGGCCCTGCTCTGCATCCGGCGCGCAAGCGACGTCGAAACCTTCCGCCTCCAGCAAGAGACGCAGCTCCTGCGCCTGGGTCGGGCTGTCTTCGACGACCAAAACTCGGGCTTGGCGTGGTTCCGTTTCCATCATCAATTCACTCCCAAGGGGCGTTCGGCCTCATAACAACTGGGCGATCGTTTCCAATAGGTCCCGTTGGTCGAAGGCGCTTTTGACGAGGTAGGCGTTGGCCCCGGCTGCGGCGCCTTGCGCCTTGTCTTCGGTCGTTTCGCGAGTCGTCAGGAGCACCACGGGCAGTTCGCGAAACCGGCTTGAGTTCCGCACGGCTCGGGTCAACGCGAAGCCGTCCATGCGGGGCATCGCAATATCGGAAACGACAAGATCGACGCCGGTTTCCTGCAACAGTTCCCAGGCGGCCGCGCCGTCGGGCGCCGTCGCCACGTCGTAGCCCGCGTCCGCGAGAATGCTGGCGATCAGGTTCCGCGTCGTTACCGAATCCTCGGCCAGCAGCAGGCGCTTTCTCACGGCGCCGACGGGCGCCGGCACTAACGGTGTTGCGGTTTGCTCGATCGCGGCGCGGAGCAGGCTGGCGGCATTCAGGACGAGTGCGATCCGGCCTGAGGGAAGAATCGTTGCGCCGGCGATATGAGGAACCGACTCGATCCGCGCACCCAGGTTTTTGATCATGATTTCCTGTTCGGCGACATGCTCGTCGACCAGCAGTGCGATCCGCTGGCCGGCTGCGGCGACGACCGCGAAGGGGACGGGCTTTCCGTTTTCCATGGGTCCGCGGTGCGGCAGTCTCAGCGTATTCGCCAGCGACGCGATCGGGATCAATTCGTCCTCCAACAGCAGCATTTCGCGTCCGTCGACGCGTTTTAGCGACTTCCGGTCAATTCGTCCCACTTTTCGAACATTCGTGCCGACAAACCCGAACGTCTGGCCGCCGGCGGTTACGAGAAGCGACCGCAAGGAAGTCAACGTGAGCGGTACGGACACTTTGACGCAAGTTCCGCGGACGGCTTCGAACGAGAGGTCCACGGCGCCGTGCGCGGCCTCGGCGCGGGTTCGGACGATATCGAGCCCCATTCCGCGACCCGAGACGCCGTTCACGATCTTTTCCGTGGTGATTCCAGGCAGAAACGCCATCCTCGTCAGCTCTCGCTCGCCGGCAGGCACTGCGACTTGTTTCTTTCGCAAGACGTCGCGCAGCGTTTCGAGATCGAGCCCGCGGCCATCGTCGGCCACGGCGACCTCGACCAGCGAACCTCGCAGCTCCGCCGTGATCGTGATCTGGCCGCGGACGGGCTTGCCCGACGCGCGGCGCTCTTCGGGCGTTTCGACGCCGTGATGGATCGCGTTGCGAACGAGGTGGCGCAGTGAGTCTTTCAATCCCTCCAGCACCGACCGATCGAGTTCTATGTTGCCCGCTTCCACGGTTAGAGCAACTTCTTTGCCCGCCTGCCCGGAAAGATCGCGAACCATGCGGTCGAGACCCAAGCAAGCCTCGCTGAACGGCAGCATTCGGACCTGACGAACTTGTCCCGTCAGGTCGCCGGCGGCCCGCTGCAGTTGGTGCAGGTCAGCGACCAGGTTCGACATCAGCCGGTTTGATTCGTTTTGCAAGCGATCCAGGTTCAAGGCGGTTCGATCGAGCAACTTCTGCAAGCGGCGAGAATCGGCAGGCGGCGACGCAAGGAACGCTTTGTTGCGATTCGATTTCGGCAAGCGCAAAGCCGAACGCAGCGGCCTGACGGCCGCCGACCACTCCGATCGCGAGCGCGCGGCGAAGCCGGAAAACGCTTCGAGATCTTGAATGTGGTCCTGCAGCCGGCGCTCGGCGACGAGGAATTCGCCGCATTGCACCAAGAGTGCGTCGAGCTTTTTGGCAGGCACGCGGAGCGTGCTGGCGGGTTCCTCCGGCTCAGGCGGCGTTTCGGGCTGCGTCGACGGCAATGCGGCCGGAACGGGCGCCGCAAGCGCCGCCGCAGACAGCAATTCAACGACCGGCGCCGGCTGACTTACCGGCTCGATGCCCCACGGGTCTTCCCGCCGGTCTGCTTCTTCGCCTCCGCCTGTCGCCAGCGTTTCGAGCTGAGGCAGTACGGCCGCCAGCGCCTCGCCCGCGATATTCTCATGGCGACGCAGGCTTTTGCCGGCGTGCTGGATCGCATCGGCGGCGGCGAATAGCTCGGCGAACAGCTTTTCGCTCAGCGCCAGTTTTCCATTCTGCAGGGCGGCGAAAATCCCTTCGAGTTGATGGCAGGCCGATTCGATCAGGCTGACGTTTACCGAACGCGACGCCCCTTTAAGGCTGTGCGCGGCGCGCAAGAGCGTCTTAAGCGGCTCGACGCGAGGCGCCCCGGGCGGAGCTTGTTCCAAGTCCAGCAGACCGCGATTGAGGGCGCGGACCTGATCGTCGAGTTCTTCGACGTAAGTCGCCATCAGTTGCTTGACCAGGGCGTCCTTATCCATCTTGCGATCCTCGCGGTGCGGCGGCCAGCGCGGCCAGTTGCGCTCCTAACATGTCGAGGTTCTGTGCGGCCTGTTTATCCCTTTGCATGGCGGTCAAGTTCTGCTGAGCCACTTCGTCGATGTGCGCCGTCGCCTGGCGGATACGCGCCATCCCGGTCGCTTGCCGTTCGGTCCCCGCAATAATCTGCGTCGCCGCTTGCGCCACTTCGGAGAGGGTGGCGGCCAGCGTGCGAATCGTTTCGCCGGCCTGGCTGGAAACCTGCACCGTGGCGGTTACGCTCTTCGTGACTTCGTCCATCGACATCGCCGCCGTATTCGTCGACTTCTGAATCTCACTGAGAATATTTCGAACCGCTCCCGTGGCCTTCTTCGACTGGTCGGCGAGCATCTTGATTTCGGCGGCGACGACCGCAAAGCCTTTGCCGTGCTCGCCGGCGCGCGCCGCCTCGATGGCCGCGTTCAGGGCCAGCAGATGCGATTGCTCGGCAATGTCGTTGACCGTGGCGATGATTTCGACGATGGCCTGAGCCTGCTCGGCCAGGGCGGCGATGTCGGCGGCGTTGGATTCGACCTGCTCGCGTACTCGGCGCAAGGCGGCCAGCGCATCCTCGACCGCCTTGCGGCCGGCCTGGCTGATATCCACCGTTCGCCCCACGGCTTCCCCGACGCCTTGAGCGCGATCCGCCGCCTGTTCGGCGGCCTGGGTCACCTTACCGACGGTGGCCGCCGTCTCAGACACGGCTGCGGCCTGCTCTCGTGCGCCCTCGGCCCGCTGTTTCGCCGTCGCCAGGATCTCGGCGCTCAACGACGTCAGTTGGGTGACGATCTTGCGAATGCTCTCGAACAGTTGTTCCCGTTCGACTTCGGCGCGCCTACGATCGGTGATGTCGGTGCAGGCGCCGATCCATTCGCGCACGGTTCCGTCCGCTTGCCGCACCGGGACGCCATACACGGCGTTCAGGCGGTACTCGCCGTCGCGGCGGCGGAGCCGGTATTCAATTTCATATCGCGTCCGGTTTCGAACGGCGTGGTTCCAGACGGCCAAAACGCGGGCGCGGTCGTCCGGATGGACGGCGTTGACCCATCCCGAGCCCTTGATCTCTGCGTAACTGAACCCGGTGTACTCGCGCCAGGCGGGAAGGTCTTCGTCGACATCGCCCTGCGCGGTCGTTTGCCAGATGAATTGCGAACCGGCGGCCACGAGCGAGCGGTAGCGCTCTTCGCTCTTTCGCAGGCGCTGTTCGGCAAGAACGCGTTCAGTCATGTCTTGGGCGGCGATCAAGACGCCTAGGATCTCTCCTTTTTCATCGCGGAACACGGCGGCGTTATAGAGAATGGGAACCAGGCGGCCGTCCTGGCGCCGAATCTGCAGAGGATAGTCGCGGACGGCGCCTTCGCGAAACGCCTGCTGGCACCCCGCCCGAGCTTTCTCGGGATCGCTGAAGTAGGCGGCAAATTCTTTCCCAATCAATTCCTTTCGCCCGACCCCGGTAACGGCCTCGGTCGCCGCATTGACGTCGGTAATCCGCCCGTCCGGCCCGATCATCATGAGTGGATCGAAGCTGGCTTCGATCAGGCTGCGGTTGTAGACGGCCGCCCGGCGGAGTTCGAGATCGAGCCGCCTGCGCGCCGCGATTGTGCGGGCGCCCTTGGGCGACGACTTTTTCCGCCGCGGCTTCGACCTGACGGGGTGTTCCGGCATGATTCGTCTCCTTTCCGGCTAGGCGCCGGCGTTTGCGCTTTCGTTGACGAAAAGTCGAGGATCAGTCAACAGCTTGCGGCCGTCGAGAAGCAGCATGGCGTCCACGGATACGCCCTTGAGCAACGCTTTCTCAATTCCGGCGCTGGATGCGGAGGGCTCGAGCAATTCTTCGGGCCGCACCGCGACGAACTCCTGAACTTCCGTGGCAAGGATGCCGAATTCAGCCGTATCGCGGCCGACGATGATCGCTTGCGGCATGTCAACCAGCCCCCGCGCCGGGAGCGCTAACAGGATCCGCAAGTCGACGACCGCGACGATTCCGCCGCGGAGATTGACGACGCCCGTCACGAACGGCGGGGCTCCGGGAATGGGCGTGAAATCGTCGACGCATACGATTTCCCGGACCGACTCGGCTTCGATTCCATATCGCTCGCCCGCCAGAGTGAACGTGACGACGTGCAGCACGTTGTTTTCCAAGGGGTCCGGCTTGGGCGGCTGTTCGAGCGCGAGGGCGCGGCGAGCCAGCAATTCCTCGATCGCTTCGGGCGAAAGCTGGCCGGCATGCTCCATCGCCTCCGCGGCGCGCGCCAGGCGCGAGCGAATCTCTTCCCAGTCCGCCTGCTGCGGCTTGCATTACAGATTCGAAATCATCGTTCCGGCTCCTGGATGGCGTCGAGTTCGGCGATGCGCTCGGCGGCCGCCTCGGCCAGCCGGTCAGTGTCGTCGGCGTTGGGCGGCAAGACGCGGCCGTCCTTTGGACCGGCCTCGCAGAGCGTCCGTACATTGCGATAGGCTCGCCGCGCCCCTCGCAGATCGCCGCGACGCTGCAAGATCCGTTCGTAAGCCGGGTGAGACCAGCTCATGCTTGCGTCTCCCGATCCGCCGTTGGCCCGCTCGCCCTCGAGGCCCCGGGGAGCAGGGCCGCATCCGGGTGCGACATAATCGCCTCAAGATCGAGAATCGGCACGAGTTCTCCGGGGCGCTTGGCAAACTGCGAAACGCAGTCGACGTCCGCAAGCTCGCGGCTGGCGGACGCCAGGTCGGCGCCGCCGAGCCGCACGAGTTCAATGGTCTCGTCGACGCGTAAAACGGCGACTCGAGATGCGACTGCGATCACGATGAAGTGATCGCTCGGCTCGATCTTCTTCGCGGGCAGGTGGAGGCGGCTGCGAAGGTCGAGGACCGACACAACCGTCCCGTGCAGGTTGAGCACCCCCTCGACGCCCGGCGCTTCATGCACGGGGACGATCGCCGCCGCGCGCAGCAGTTCGCGCACCGCCGCGGCCGGAAGCCCGTAATGCCGCCCGCCGATTTCGACGATCAGCACGTCGAACGCGCCGCCGGAGTCAGCCCTGTTCCCTGTCGCCGTCATCTCTTATTCCTGCTCTCGGATTCCGAGTGCGTTTACGTCGCTTCTGTTTGCTGCTGCGCGCCGGGCACGGCGGCCGCAATGGCGTCGAACAGCTCCTGCTTTTGCACCGGCTTGGCCACGTAGCCGTCCATGCCGGCTTGCAGGCAGCGCTCGCGGTCGCCCTTCATGGCATGCGCGGTCATGGCGACGACCGGCAGGCGCCGGCCGGTCCCTTTTTCCTGCTGCCGGAGCAGGGCCGTGGCCTCGAAACCGTCCATAACGGGCATCTGCACGTCCATCAGCACCAGATCGAACTGCTCGCGCGCGATGGCGGCCAAAGCCTCTTCGCCGTTGCTGGCCACGGCCGCGCTGTGCCCCGCCTTTTCCAGGATCCGCACGGCCAGCATTTGATTGATCGGGTTGTCTTCGGCCACCAGGATCCGCAGGCGCGGGCCGCCCGGCGTCGTTTCGATTGCCGTCGGCGGCGACGGCCGCTCGGCGCCCGGCTCGAACGACACGCCCAGCGCGTTGACGATCGCGTCGAGCAGTTCGGAGGGCTTGATGGGCTTGACGATGTAAGCCGCGGCGCCGAGGGTGAGGGCCCGCGCGGAGTCGCCCGGCTGGTCGCGCGAACTGAGCATCATGATCACCGGGCGGTCGATCTCGGGCATCTGCCGGATGCGCTCCAGCACGGAGAAACCGTCCATGACGGGCATCATCACGTCGAGCAGAATCAACGAGAAGGGGTTGCCGGCTCGATAGGCGGCTTCGAGCGCGTCCAAGCCGGCCTGTCCGCGTTCGACTTCCTCGGGCCGCATGCCCCAATGCGTGAGCATGTTGTTCAAGATCATGCGATTCGTGGCGTTGTCGTCGACCACCAGCACGCGCAGGCCGTCGAGTCCTGAAGGAGGCAACGGGGCGCGTTTGGCCGCCGGAGTCGTGCGGCGGTCGAAACGGGCCGTGAAATGGAACTGGCTTCCTTGGCCCAGCTCGCTCTCGAACCAGATCCGGCCGTGCATCATCTCCACGATCTGCGCCGAGATGGCCAGGCCCAGGCCTGTGCCGCCGTACTTGCGCGACATCGAGCTGTCGACCTGCGAAAACGGCCTGAACAGCGCCTGTTGCTTGTCGGCCGGAATGCCGATGCCAGTGTCGCGCACCGTGAACTGCAGGCAGACCGCGTCGGCTTCCAACGACTCGACGGAGACGAGTACGGAGACCTCGCCTTGATCCGTGAACTTGATGGCGTTTCCCACCAGATTGACGATCACCTGCCAGAGCCGGGCCGGATCGCCAATGAGGGCGTCGGGCGCCTCGGGCCGCACGTCGCACAGCAGTTCCAGCCCTTTTTCGTGAGCCCGCACGGCCAGCGTCTGCATCGTGTTGCCCAGCGTCTCGCGGAGATCGAAATCGATTTTCTCCAGTTCCAATCGGCCGGCTTCGATCTTGGAGAAATCGAGGATGTCGTTGATGATTTTCAACAGCGCTTCGGCCGAGAGCATCACCCCGTCCAGATATTGCCGCTGTTCCTTGGAAAGCGGGGTGTCGAGCACCAGGCTCGTCAAGCCGATGACGCCGTTCATCGGCGTGCGGATCTCGTGGCTCATGTTGGCCAAAAATTCGCTCTTCGACCGGTTGGCGGCCTCGGCGGCCTGCTTGGCGTCGCGCAATTGGTCTTCCATTATACCGCGCACGCTCCGCGTTGACACAAATCGGGCTTGGTCAATTCAGGAGAGTTGGGAAGAATAAGCATGGAGCTGGGTGGCGTGGGATTCCGTCCGGCTTAGATGGACGATGGACGGTTGGTGGAGACGCAAGGAT
>DATKRK010000073.1:0-18280 GCA_035532215.1 Pirellulales bacterium
GCTGGACCAATTGCTGGCCGGCTCGACCGACTACCGCTCGTTGCACGCCGACCTCTGGAAGCAATCGCACCCCGAAGCGGTTCGCAATTACCGAACCGACGAGCGCCGCGACGCCGCCGACCGGCGCCGGCGCCGTCGTGCCCAGCGACGGCTGGCCCAGAATTCTCCCGACCCCCGCCCCTAGCCCCGCCCGCCCCAGAGCCACCTGGCGCCGGTGTACGGTTACCCATTCGCAGCAATTCGCTCGCCGTATAGAGATGGTCTTGGATCATCTTTCTGCTGGCGAGGTCGATCGGACCGATTTGCGTCGTCCCTTGTTGCGATTGCACCGCAAGAATCGCATCGGTCCGTAGATCGGCCTGTTCCAAGAGGTCGGGGCTATGGCTCGTGACAACGATTTGCGTGTGCGACGCCGCTTCGCGTAACGCGTCCATCAGGGCTCCCGCCGCCGCGGGATGCAGCGCGGTCTCGGGCTCTTCGATGCCGATCAGCCGAACCGGCCTTTTACGTTCGGCAAGCTGCGTCACGGCGACGAGCGTCCCCAGCGCCCGCAGCGTACCGTCGGACATGCTGGCGGCGTAGAACTTCCAAGGATGCGCGGAGCCCACGACTTCTTGCCGGAATTCGAGCGTTTCCCGCGGGCCAAGACCGATGCGATGCAGATCCAAGATTCCGGGAACGATCGTCTTCAAGTATGATTTGATCCGCGCCAGGGCCTTGGGCTGGTCGTTGCTCAAACGCCCGATCACACTGGCGATATTGCTGCCGTCGCGGTGCAGAAGCTCGCCCGCGTCGGGGCTTTGCAGTTCCTTGATCGCCTCGGGGTTCAGGTTATAGAAGCCCATCGCCGAAAGTTCGTCGTAAACGCCGCGAAACTCCGGAAGGCCCGCAGCATTGACGAGGTACAGCCGATCGCGCGACGCGGGCGGCATCTTCTCGGCCGACGCCTTTTCCAGCTTCGCCTCAACCACGCGGTATTCAGCGGTAATCTGATTTCGTGCGTTGAGGATTCTCAAGCGTTCTTGCTTGACGAAGAAGCCGCCTTCAGGCTGCGATCCGATTTCAAAGCCGTAAACGGCGGTTTTGCCTTCGCGGAGGTTGATTTCCAGTTCCACCGAGAAGTTTCTCGGATGGCCCGTGCTGCGGCGCCGAACCGCATCGACCCCGCCCCGCATTTTCATGGCGTGATCGAGCGAGGTTTGCAGTCCATCTACGACGAATCGAAGGGCATCGAGAAAGTTGCTTTTGCCCGACCCGTTGCGGCCGACCAGGATCGTCAGCGGCCCGAGCGCAACAACGCACTTGTCAATGCTCTTGTAATTGCGTATTTGAACGCGCCTGAGAAACGGCGCTTCGACGAGCGCCAGGCCTGCCGCCGCCTCGCCCGAGCCGTTCGTTCGTGGATTTTCCGCGGGCGAACTCATAAGGCGTCACACATCCAAATTCCGCACTTCCAGCGCGTGCTTCTCGATGAACTCGCGCCGCGGTTCGACCTTGTCGCCCATCAGGATGCGGAATAGGTCGTCGGCGGCGCTGGCGTCTTCCATGCGGACTTGAGACATGGTGCGGTGGGCGGGGTGCAGGGTGGTGTCGCGAAGCTCTTCGGCGTCCATTTCGCCCAGGCCCTTGAAACGGGTGATCTGCAGGCCCTTCTCGCCGGCCGAACGGACGGCGGCCAACAGCCCGCGGAGATCTTCCAGGCCGATCTCGTTCTCGCCGCGGCGGAGCGTGTAGCGCGCGGTTTGCAGGCCGGTGCGCTGCTGACGAATGAGCGACTGGATGTCGAAGTTCATCTTGGCCAGCTCGGATAACTGGTTGTTGAGCGAGCGGACCTCGTGCAATTCGACGATGTGCAACCGCGAAGCCGCGTGGCCGTTCGTGCCGTCGGCCGCGGGCTTGTCGCTGACGGCGAACTCGCCGCCCGCTTCTTCCTGCTGCTGGGCCACGAAGGCATCCAGTTCTTCGCGCGTCGCGAACCAACGTTCGTGGGCGCCGAGAAAGACGTGATAGATCGGCAGCTTGCCGCTGGCTGGGTCTTGCCGCTGGGCATGCTCGCGGAGACTGATGCCGCGGCGCTCCAGCGCGATGATCGATTCTTCCATCGCGGCCAGCGTGCTGCACAGCCGCTTCATCTCGTCGCCTTCGATCGAGCGGCCGTCGCCGGGGTCGAAGACGCCTTCAGACAAGCCCAAGTCCAAAAGCTGGGCCTTCATTTCCTCTTCGGTCTGCACGTAGTACGAGCGCTTCTTGTTCTTCACGCGGAACAGCGGCGGCTGGGCCACGTAGACGTAACCGCCCGCGATCAGCGGATACATCTGCCGGTAGAAGAACGTGAGCAACAACGTGCGGATGTGCGAACCGTCGACATCGGCGTCGGTCATGATCACGATCTTGTTGTAGCGCCGCTTTTCCAGATCGATCTCTTCGCCGATACCCACGCCGATGGCCGAGATCATGCTGCGGACTTCTTCGTTGGCCAGCACTTTGTCTTCGCGGCTTTTGAAGGCGTTGATGATCTTGCCGCGCAAGGGCAGGATGGCCTGGTACTCGCGCAGGCGGCCGTTTTCGGCGGTGCCGCCGGCCGAATCGCCTTCCACCAGGTACAGCTCGCAGCGTTCGACGTCGCGGCTCGTACAGTCGCGCAGCTTGCCGGGCAGCCCGCCGCCCGAGAGGGCGCCCTTGCGCTCGCGGACCATCTGCCGGGCCTTTTTGGCGGCCTCGCGGGCTTCGGCCGCCAGTACGCCGCGCTGCACCATGGTCCGGGCGGTCTTGGGGTTTTCTTCCAGATACTTGCCCAAAAAATCGCCCACGGCCGAGTTGATGATGCCTTCGACCTCGCTGTTGCCCAGTTTGGTCTTGGTCTGGCCTTCGAACTGCGGCTCGGGCACGCGGATCGAGATCACGGCCGTCAGCCCTTCGCGGAAGTCGTCGCCCGAGGGGATCAGATCCTTGAAGATGCTTTCCTTCTTGCCGTAGTTGTTCAGGCTGCGCGTGAGCGCCGCGCGGAAGCCCGAGACGTGCGTGCCGCCTTCGATGGTGTTGATGTTGTTGACGAAGCTGCAGACGTTTTCGGTGTACTCGCTCGAGTACTGCATGGCCACTTCGAGCCCGACGCCGTCGTACTCGCCGGCGACGTAGATCACGTCGGGATGGGCCGGCTCGGTGGCGCGGTTCAGGTACTCGACGAAAGCGATGATGCCGCGTTCGTATTGGAACACGTCGCCTTCGTTCGTGCGCTCGTCCTGGAACGCGATCTTCACGCCGCGGTTGAGGAAGGCCAGTTCCTGCAACCGCTTGTAGAGCGTGTTGTAGTTGAACTTGGTGGAAGGAAAGATCTGCGGGTCCGCCTTGAAGGTGGTTTTGGTGCCGCGCTTGTCGGTGGCGCCGAGGCGGCGGACTTCGGTCGTCGGCACGCCGCGCTCGTAGTCTTGCTGATAGACGTGCCCGTCGCGGCGGACCTCCACCTCGCACCATTCGGACAGGAAATTCACCACCGTCACGCCCACGCCGTGCAAGCCGCCCGAGGTTTGATAGGCGCCCTTGGAGAACTTGCCGCCGAACTTGAGCACGGTCATCACGCCTTGCAGCGTCGAGAAGCCGAGATCGGGATGCACCTCCACCGGGATGCCGCGGCCGTCGTCTTCGACCGTCACCGAGCCGTCGGCGTTGATCGTGACGCGGACGTGCTTGGCGTGGCCCGCCATCGCCTCGTCGATCGAGTTGTCGACCACCTCGTAAACCAGGTGGTGCAAGCCGCGCAACGTCGTATCGCCGATGTACATGCTCGGCCGTTCGCGGACGTGTTCCAGGTCGCTCAAGTGTTCGAGCTGTTCGGCGCCGTAATCGCCTTCGACCTTGCGATATTCGGGCATGTCGGGCGAGGCGCCCGGGGGCGTTTGCGATAGCGGGGACTTCGGCGGATGGGCCAGCTTGTCGGCCTTTTCGGGCGGCAGGGAATTCGGATTCGGTGCAGATTCTTCGGACATGATCGCTCTCGGAAAGGGTCCTACGTTTGATTCGTTTCGCGGCGGAAAGTTCGCCTCGCCGCGCGGTTTATTCGATCGGCCCGACTCGGAACTTCAAATTGCCGATCCGCTCCTGGGGCAACAGGCGGCCGAGCTGACTGAGGATCGATGGTTTCTGAAACGTGAGCTCTTGCAGCAACACCGAATTGGCGACGATCACTTCGAGCGCCCCGCGGCGCACGACGCCGACGCGCGTGTGCTTGGCGATCAAATCGCCGGCGGCTTCGCGCCAGGCGGCCGAGTAATCGGCCGCGGCGCGCTCGCGGGCGTAGCCGCGGCGAGCCATCAGTTCGGCCAGCACGTCGGCCATCGCTTTCGGCCGGGCGGTTTTTTTCGCTTGCGGTCTGGACATAATGCCTTCGCTCGAGTTCTTCTTCGGTTTCAAGTCGGAGGGCGCCTGGGGCTGAGCCTTGGCGAAGCCCCGGTTCGCTGGAGCATCGCTGCGCTCTGCCGCCAGCCACCCGGCGGTTTTGCTAACTCCGGGCCATGGCTAGCGCCGGTCGCGGGCCAGCGGCATGATCACGTATCCATAGCCGTCGTCGGTCGAACAGACCGCGGCGCTCTCCGAGTCCTTGATCTCCAGCGTGAAGTTCTTTTCCGGATCGAGCACCTTCAAAAAGTCGCTGACGTAACGCGGATCGAGCGTGATCGAGATCGAGGCGCCGTCGTAGGCGATCGGCAGCTCGACGCGCGACTGGCCCATCTCGGCCGCCCGGCCCGAGAGCACCGCCTTGCCGTCGCCGAACGTGAAATCGACGCCGCGGCTGTCCTCGTTGGTGACGATCGCCGCCTGCCGCACGGCCGAGTGCATGGGGCCGACGACCATTTCGATCTTCACCGCGTCGCTACGGCGAGGGAACACGTCGCGCCACTTGGGAAACCGCCCTTCGACCAGCCGCGAGTAAACCGTCACGCGGGGGCTGCGGACGAGCACGTCATTCGAGCGGGCGCCAATTTGCACCTCTTCGTCGCCGTCGGCCAAGGCCCGCTCGATGAAGTGCATGGCCCGCGTCGGCACGATGGTCATCGTGTCGCCCGTCTCGTGCCCTTCGACCGCTTTGCCCGGCGCCTCCATCATCGCCAACCGCCGCCCGTCGGTGCCAACGGCGATGATCTTGTCGCCGCTCATTTCCAACAGCACCCCGCCCAAGGCGTAACGGCTGCTTTCCGTGTCGGTGGCGAACACCGTGCGGCGGATCAGCTCTTTGAGCAGCCGGGCCGGCAAAGCGTGATACTTGCTTTCGGTGAATTCGGTGATCGAGGGAAACTCATCGGGGTTGCCGGCGGGCAGCTTGAATTCGCTGCGATCGCCGCGGACGAGCGTCCCTTGTCCGTCGCTTTCGATCCGCAGTTTGGCGTCGGACGATTCCCGCAAGATCGAGCCAAAGCGGTCGATCGGCAGCACCGCGCTGCCCGGCGCTTCGACCTCGACGTCGGCCAGCGACACGCGGACGCCGACTTCCAGGTCGGTGGCCAGCAACGTGCCGCGGCCTTCGGCGACCTCGAACTTCACGTTCCGCAAGATCGGCTTCGGACTGCGAGCGGGGGCGACGACGCTGGCGATTTGAAACGCGGCCAACAACTTTTCACGATCACAGATGACTTTCATGGTTGTCTTCAGACCGGTTTGTCGGTCTGTGCCTGGGTTCTGTTAATAGAATTTTTTATTCAGTAGTAGCAGTAATGCGCCTGCCGCGAATTGTTCGTTCCGCTTATCGGTTCCGTGGAAGTCGTAGTCGCGTCGTCACTTGCCGCCGCGGCGCTGGCGTGGAAAACGCGTTGGTTGGTCGTCGGTTGGATGTCGCACGGTTGTCGGCGCAGATCGACTTTTTTCGTCGGCAGTTCTGCGATGTCGGCAGGCGAGTTTTTCGCGAACCACGCTGACAAGCGGCTGACAAGTTTTGCACCGGAGTTTGCCCCTGTAGGGAACGCCCTCCGTGGCGTTCCGTGGAGCGGCGGGTTGTGGATCCATCGGCAGTTCACGGAACGCCACGGAGGGCGTTCCCTACAGACGGGGCGCGATTCTGCCGGCAAATTCGCTTTGGAACGTTCTACGACGCGGCGTTGAATTTCGAAGTTCATGGCGATTTCATCCGGCGGCCAGCCCGCGGCGAAGTTCGACGACGGCAAGTCGGGTCGTCGGATCGCTCTGGATCAGGTTTTCGGTTTTGCGGCAGCCGTGCAGCACGGTGGTATGATCGCGGCCGCCGAAGTATTCGCCGATCTGTTTCAAGCTCTTCCCGGTCATCTGGCGAGCCAGGTACATCGCCACGTCGCGGGCGGCCACCACCGCCCGACGCCGCGAGGAACTTTTCAACTCGGCGACTCGCAACGTGAAATAGCGCGCCGTCTGCGAAGCGATGCCTGGCAAGCTCGGCGGCTTGGGCCTTTCGCGCGTCGCCAGGTACTGCTCGACGAGCTGTGCGTCGAGCGGCGATCGCTCCGAGTGCGCCAGCAATTCCAACTGCGCCAGCGCGCCGGCCAGTTCGGGCGCCGTGACTTCCAGCGCCTGCGCCAAGGTCCGGGCGAGCGATTCGTCGAGCGGCAGCCGTTTCGTAGCGGCCAGCGCCGACAAGATCGCTTGGCGCGCCGCAGCGCCGGGCGGGGCGAGCGGCACGCACAATCCGCCGGTCAGGCGGCTGCGCAGCGCGGGCGCCAGCGCTGCGGTGTCCTTGGGCGCCAATCGTGAAGTGACCACGACCGTGGCCCGGCGATCGGCGAGGGCGTCGAGCGTGTGCAGCAATTCGCTTTGCACCACCGGCTTGGCGGCGATCTGACCGAGGTCTTCCAGCACCAATAAATCGGCGCAGCGAAGCTCTTCGCGCCAAGCTTCGACCGAGCGCTGCTCGACCGCTTCGGCATATCCGCCGGCGAACTCGGCTGCGGTCAAGCAAACCGCTCGCGACTGCTTCCGCCGCCGCAGCCATTCGGCGGCCAGACCGCGCGCCAGGTGCGACTTGCCGACGCCCGACGGCCCGTAGAGCGCCAAGGGGCTGTACGACATGTCCGGCGTCGCCTCGGCATTGTCGGTTTTCGAGGCGGCTGCCCGGCCGGCGCCGCGAGTGCGACGCAAGCCTTGTTCCAGCAGGCGTTCGATGGCCGTCAAGGCCAGCAAGTTTTCGGGACCGGAGACGAATCGGCGCAACGTCACGACGCGATTTTGGTCTCGCGGGAAACCAACATCGGTCGCAACAGCAGGTCCTGAAGAGAGGGTGCTCAAGACGCCGTTCACTAAACTCGGGTCCGTCCAGATTAGCCGGTTGGATGCGGTGATCCGCAGCCCGAGACCGGCTGGAATTCCGGTCTTGGACGAGCCGCAAAGGTCTCGGCGAAAGGCTTGGCCGAGCCGGGGCGACTGTCCAACGCAATGGGCGAACAAAAGAACCTCGGATAATCCCGCGATTATAGCGAATTCGGGCCGCCGTGGCGAGGCGAAACGGCCGTTTTCCTGCGTGAATTCTTGGCTCGCAAATCCTTGTATACATCTAGGATGCGCCGAGCCGCCTGGGTCGCCTCGGCGGTCGTCGTGCCGCGCCCCAGGCTGAACCGCAAACTGCGCTCGGCGACCGCCTTTTCCACACCCATCGCCAGCAGCGTCGGCGAGGCCTCGCTCGACCCGCTGGCGCACGCCGAACCGCGCGAACAGCACACCCCGGCAAGGTCCAAAGCGAGCAAAAACGCCTGTCCTTCGACGCCGGGAAAGGCAACGCTCGAAGTGTGCGGCAGGCGCTCGGCCGCGGCGCCATGCACGATCAACTCGGGACATTCGCCGAGCAACGCGCGCTCGAATTCGTCGCGCAGGCGTCCGGCGCGCTCGCAGAACTCAGCCTGATCGCGCTCACAAGCTTCGAGCGCCGCGTGCATGCCGGCAGCCAGCGCTACGGACTCGCTGCCCGGCCGCAGTCCCCCTTGCTGAAAGCCGCCGAACATCAGCGGCGCGAGTTCGACGCCGTGTCGGATCAAGAGCGCCCCGATGCCGACCGGGCCATGAAACTTGTGCGCTGCGACCGAGAGCAAGTCAACGCCGATCGCGCGAAAATCGACAGGCCGTTTTCCGACGACTTGCACGGCGTCGGTGTGCACAAAAACCTCCGCGGCCGAGCAATGCGCGGCCAGCCTTTCGACGGGCTGCAGCACGCCCGTCTCGTTGTTGCCGAGCATCACCGAGACGAACCGCGTCTCGGGTCGCAACAGGCCTGGCAAGGCGTCGGCGTCGACGCGGCCCTCGGGCGTGACGCCCAGCCAATCGATCTGCCAGCCGTGCCGCGCGAGCCATCGCGCCGGCCCGACCACCGAGGGATGCTCGATGGCGGAAACCACCGCATGACCGGGCCGATCGCCGGCCAGGCCGAGCAGCGCCAAATGGTTTGATTCGGCGCCGCCGCTGGTGAAAATCACGCGGTCGGCGTGGAACTGATCCAGCTCGGCGCCCAGCCGCCGGCCGATCCACTCGCGCGCCTCTTCCAGTGCGCGCCGTGCGCGGCGGCCAGCCGCGTGCTGACTGGCCGGGTTGCCGAAGATCTCGGCCTGCGAGCGCGCCATGGCCGCGGCGGCTTCGGGCCGCAGAGGCGTCGTGGCGTTGTGGTCGAGATAAATCAGGTCCATGGCCATCGATTATCAGAGCGGCCCGCTTGCGTAGGCACGATTCTTGAGCATAGGCGATAATCAGCCGGACGTTACTGGACTGCTAAGCTCTTTTAATCGTTCGATCCAGTATTTTGGATTTTGGCGGATTTCATCCATAATTCGGCATGCTGCACCGCTTGGAGGCTTTATGCCTTGCTCCCAATCTCTAACGGCATTTGGCGACACGCCCAAAAATCGGGCAAAAATCACCTGACTGGCGCGCAGAAGCCCGCGTGTTTCCTTCACTAGCTCGGGGCTGTACTTCTGCGGCTGCAAATTGAGACGAATAGTCCGGCAGGTAAACTTGTCGGAAATATTCTCTGCACTTTCGAGCTTTTCAGTGAACCCCTTGAGGCGACGAACAAGCTCTTTTCCCAAGCTCATGGCAAACTCCTTGTGACCTGTCGCGTCACTGCCATTTCAATAGTTTCGTTCGTCTAAATACCGCTCGATCCGCCCGAGATATTCAGCGATTCCGTCCTTTTCGTTTTTAGACAGGTTTTCCTTCTTCGACTTTCCATAGGCCATCATCAAGAGCACGGTCCAATGCTTCTTGAAGTACGCATAGCACACCCTCGCCCCTCCCCTCTTGCCGATATTCTGCCCCGCCAATCCAAATCTAAGCTTTCTCAGTCCACCTGTTCCTGGAATGACGGGAGAACCTGCTGGATCGCTCATTATGAACATCTGGAGAGCCCAGAGGTCATTTTCAACGTCAAACCCAAGTTCCTCCCAATCGTCTCGGAACTCGTCCAATTCAACAAAATGAAGAAGATCTTCGGGGTTGAACTGGTGCGACAGAATCCCCATCTTCCGCTCCGCGACCATGAGTAAATCCCTTATCGGCGATTGGTCGAAGGCGACTTTCAAAAATATACTGCTGGGCAGTATAGAAGTCAATGGGTCGAGAGCCTGATTTCCACGCGCTCGGGCGTTTCCGCTCAGTTTGCCATTGCCCGCCGCCATAACCCGCCAGTATGATCTGCGACCTTGGCACAGGGGCGGCCGGCAAGGATGCCGCGAAGAACGGAACCAGGCGCTGAGCATGACGCAGCGAGACACGAGCACGGTCGAACCGGCGGAACCGTCGTCGTCGATGGTGGCGCTGCGCACGATCGTGATGATCGCTTTTCTGGTGGCGATTCCGTTGATGGCCGTGTTCGGCACGGGATTGCCCACTTCCTTGCGCTCGGCCATGCAAGGCGGATCGGCCGAATCGCATTTTGCCCCGGCGGTCGAACGGCAAACCGACCCGGTCCCCAGCGCGACGAGCCTGGCCGAATCGTCTTCGACAACCGAGCACCGCCTGGCGCCGGCGGATCGCGCGGCGACGGTCCGACCCGCCAGCGAATCTTCCGAAGGCCATCAGGCCGCCGACGAGCCAGGCAGGGCATTGCAAGCCGACGCCTCGTCCCCCTTCTCAGACCGAGCCCCCCGCGCGACGATCACGGGCGTCCGCACGCTTGCCGCATCGCCGCGGGCGCGCATTACGCAGGTTCGCACGCTTCACGAAACCGAAGGCTTGCGGGCGCCAACGCCCACCGCGCCGTTGTGGGCGCCGGGCCCGCGCACCGCCGCCAGTCCGCGCGTTGGCAACACAACCGCGCACTTCGAAGCCTCCGATCTTCGGCATCGCCTGGCCCCGCCGCGCGAAAACCCGTCGTCCGCGCCCAATCGCAGCGCCTCGGACGGGAGCTGGCAAGCCACGGCGTACTCGCAGCGCGCGAAAGCCGCCGCGCCAGCTCCCGGCAATGAAGAATCGGCCGTCGATGCGAACGACCCGTTCGCTCGCGGCGAGCGGCGGTTGCGGCAATACGGCGCGACGCACTACCGCTTGGAAAGTTGGGGCGACGGCGGCGAGTTGTTCCGCTGTTCGGCGAACGTCGCGCTGCCGAATCATCGCTACGGCGCCCGGCACTTCGAAGCCACGGCGGCCAGTCCCTCGCAAGCCATCGACCGCCTGCTGGAAAAAGTCGAGGCCTGGCGCGCGGCACAGCGATGAACGCCGCTTACCGCATCGCGCTCCTCACGCCCTCGGGCGTTTGCCGGAATTCCGCGGCGTCCGAATATTTGGCCACTCGGTCCAACGTTTGTTTCAGCGCCGCGTTGGCGGTAGCTCGTTCATCGGACTGCCCGTCGCCGAGCCCGAACGGATCGAAGGGCTTGTAGCAGGCGCGCTTGATCTTGAAGGGCGCCGGCTCGCGTGTCGTACGCGAGGGCGAAGCCGGCCAGGGCCGGGACGCCAGGGCCAACTCGGCGATCGCCAGGTCGTGGCACTGTTTGTCGGACTTGTTCGCGAAGTACGACTCTTGCTGTTCGGCCAGTTGCAATGCGGCCCGTTCGGCCTCGGCGTCGCCGGCCCGATACAAGCCGATGAACGCCTTGGCCTGGCCGCAGGTCTCGACCGACTTGAAGAAGTATCGCTTCACGCGTCCTTTGGCTTCGGCCGACAGCACCACCCAGTCGCCGCGCCAATCGCTCGGCACGACGAAGCGGAACGAGAGCGTCCTCACGCCCTCGAACGGCGTGACGGCCGACCGCTTCAACTTGAAGAATACGCCGTGCTCGTTGTCCTGCGTGCCGCTGGCGATCACGACCTTGCCTTGCGGGATTTTCTTCGACGTCTCTTGCGTCTGGTTGCGGTGCGTGGTGTTGGCGTTCACCGCCGGCATGGCCTGCGTCAGCATCAGGCCGTTGTTCTTGCCATCGCGGGCCGTGACGGCCAGGTTCGTGCCCAGCGAGCCGCCGAGCGAATGGATCGTCTCGGTAGTCTTGGTGACTTCGACGCCGTCTTGGGCGTCGACTTCAAGCTGCGTCTTGGGCAGGAAATCGATCACGCGCAGCCGTTCGGACGGGCTGGAAATCTCGAACAGCAACTGCTCGACGTCGGCCTCTTCGCCGCGCTCGAGCCGCACGGTGAGCCGCAGGTTGGCTTCGATCACCTTCTCGTCGGGGTGCAACATGGCGAAGGCCTGCTGCGTCACGTCGCGGCACTCGACGGCGTAACCCAGGTCGAACCCGACCTTGGGGCCGGCGGCGCAAACTGCCTTGAACGGAGAAGCCCAGGCGGCCAGCGCTAGCGCCATTGCGGCAAGCTGCGAAGCGTGCAGCGGGAAAGTAAGAGCTTTCATCGACGAACCCTTCCTTTCTACCCGAGCCGATGTGTCCGATCTTTCTCTTTACGCCGATTCGAGCGGGCAGGTTCTGTCTTTTAGCGTAATTCGACTTGGCAATGCGACGCTAGCTGTACGCGAATTTCCCAGCTTGCGCCGCTTGGCGAGCCGGAGGCGTCAGCCTCCGGGTTGCTCGGCGTCGTGATGCCGCTCGATCTGACGTCGTTCGACGACACGGAGGCTTACGCCTCCGGCTCGCCGCGTTCTGCACCTCTCGCCGCATCCCGCGTCCAATTCAGCGGCGGCTTCGGCTTGCAGCGCATCGCGGCGACGCAGATTTCCTGGCGGTTGTGTTGCAGTTGCCGTGCGCGAAGATAGGGAAAGCCCCAGGACTTGATGCGCTGGAGATACGCGGGCACGTCGTCTGCCAGTTTCCAATCCAGCAGCTTGAGCGTGACGAGCAGCCCGCGAATGCGGACCTGCTTGTGCGTGACGATCGCTTCCAGCGTGTCGAGCGTGTAAGCCGGCGCCACGTTCATGTCGGCCAACAGCCAACGGACGCTCCGGAAGTCGCGTCGGCGGACGTCGGCGCCGCGCTTGCGGATGTGCAGAAAGTGCGGATCGGCCAGCACGGCCGGATCGACGGCCGCCGGATCGATGCCTGCCACCAGTAGCCCGCGACGCAACAGCGCCTGGCACGAGCCGCCCGGTGCGCAGCCGATCTCCGCCGCCCGGTCGCCCGGCCGGATCGGCAAGTGCGACCAGCGCAGCGTCTCTTCCATTTTCAGGTAGGCCCGCGAAACGGCATTCTCCGGCAACTTCAAGCGGCTCAGGCCGCCGGGCCGCCGCGAAGCCCAGGAGCGAGCGCGATGATAGCCGATCCACCATTCGTCGGGCTGAACCAGCACGCAATCGAGCACGAGCTCGCCGGCCTTGGCCAGCGGCCGCGCGTCGAGCGGCGTCTCTGCCGGCGGCGCTTCGGCTGGCCACGCCGCGCGAATCGCCGCGTCGGCTTCGGCCGCCGCTTCGGTCAGCCCCGGCTCGTAGCCGTGGTCGCCGGGCGCCAGGCGATCGCGCTCGAACACGTGCAGCCGCCGGTATTCGCGATCGCCCGCCAACTGCCGCACTTGTTGCGCTCGCTCTTCGAGTCTGCCGCCAGCGGCCTTGCCCAGCGAGAACGCATAACTGCGAGCGAACACGCTTTCGAGATTGAAATCGTCGGCCAGCTTGTGGTCGGCCGGTAGCTTGAACGTCAAAAAGCCTGGCCGCGAATAGGCGAAGCGAAACTGCGGCCAGCGGCGGGCCAGTTCGCCCTTGACCGCGCGTTCGGCGCCGACCTGGCAGGTAATCATCAAAAACGAACTGGCTTCGGGCATGGCGTTGGCGATTGGGACGATTTTGGAAAGGGGATGTGGGGATGAGGAGGAGATGAGGGGATGCGGATCGCGTTGCGACGAACGACGGGCTCACCACGGAGACACGGAGAGCACGGAGTTTTCGAGCGGCCACGGATTCGCACGGATTTTCACGGATTAAGAAAAAATAATCCGATTCGTGCAAATTCGTGGCTCGATCGACGTCGTTCTCGGTGTCCTCCGTGCCTCCGTGGTGAATTCGCTTCTCGATCCCCACAATCTCGTCCTCATCTCCACATCCCCTTCAAAAAAGCCTCATTTCGGAATCCGCCTCAACGTATAGTACGCTTCGGCCGGGAAGAACGTCAGGCCCTTTGGGGCGAATTGCTTGAGGCGAAATTCGTAGACGAAGCCGGGCCGCAGGCGCGCGAGCTTGAGCGTCGCCCGGCGAGCGTCAGGCGAGACGACAACCTCCTCGACGCGCTCGTTCTCGCGGTCGGCGTCGGGGCCGCCGTAGGCCGGGGTGGGAAGCCGCCGGTAGCTCGAGACGGCGTAGTTCTGCACGTCGGCCGCCGCGGCGGCGTCGAGCGGCTGGGCGAAGTCGATCGTGAAGCCAGTTCGCACCGCATGCACGGCGGCGATGCCGGGCGGCAGTTCGCCGCGCGGCCGCAACCGCACGAGCGAGCCGGTGTTCTGTCCGCCGCCCCAGCCGCTGTCGCGCAGGTTGCCGATATAGACGTCGCCGTCGGGCGCCACGGCCGCGACGATCGGCCCCTCGAACGTTTGGCCGCCCGGCGCCGGTTCGATGCTGAGCGGATAGACGGCGCCCTGGTACGTATCGCCGATGCGCTCCAAGCTCATGCGAATCAACCGCCGCGTGTCGAACTCGCAGCCGATCAAATGCCCTTCGTGGACGCCGAACAAATCGCGGCCCAGCTTCGCTCGCACCGCGGTTGGCGTGTCGAGAAAGCAGATGCCGTTGATGCTCCGCGTCCACGGGTGCGGAATTTCGATCGCCGCCGGCTGAAACGGCGGCTGAAAGCCGGGCGTTCGCTCCAGCTTGTTGATGAACCCGTAGCGCGCGCCGGCGACGACGTGGTTCAGCTCGTTGAACGGCGTGTAGTTGCCCTGGTTGTCGGTGCAGAACAGTTCCCCGAAGCGATCGAGCGCCAGCCCCATCGGAAACCGCAGCCCGGCCGCGATCGGCCGAATGGAGAACCGCCGCGGGTTGTCGGCGGTCGGCTGCCGAGGCCGCAACTGCACGAGATTGCCGCGCAGATAAGCCGCCCGCGAGCTGCGATCGTCTTGCTGGCAAGGCAGGCCGAGATAATAGTTGCCTTCGCGGTCGCGCGGCAGGCCGACGGCCCAATCGTGATAGTCGCTCGTGTAGCCCCAATCGGCCGCGGCGATTTCGCTGCGGTCGGCCCGGCCGTCGCCGTCGCGATCCGTCAGCCGCACGAGGGCGTACTTCGCCGAAACGTCGATCGCACGGCTCGCCGCGGCGATGCCATAGGGCGCCGGCAGGCCGTCGGCGAACAAGGTTTGCTCGTCTTCCAGGCCGTCGCCGTTGGTATCGCGAGCCAGCCAGACGCTCCCTTTGAGCGAGCAAAAGGCGAGCGTGCCGTCGTCGCGCCAGGCCAGGCCGGTCGGCATTTCGCTCATCGGCAGCGGCAGGCGGATGGCCTCGTAGCCCGGCACGACGTCGAGCGGCGCCGAGGCCAACGGTTCGTCGTTGGGCGCCGGCAGAGGGTAGCGATCGACTGGCAGATCGGTCGAGTATTCCAGTTCGCAGACCAGCGGCTTGTCGCCGCTCGGCGAGAGCGCCAGCCACAGCCCTGCTGGATCTTGAACGAACTTGCCGGAGGCTGGGGCGATGAGCGTAATCCGTGCGTCGCCTTGGGCGCCGGCCAGAATCGCCGTTTTGCCGCGGACTTTGGCGATCGTCGCGCTGCCCGGCGCGACGTTCAGCCGCAGCTCATCGCCCGGCGCCGCCCCGCCGATTTCCAGGCGGCGTCGAAAGCCGCTGCGCCGATCGTCCGTGGTTCGCAATTCGGTAATCGTCTGCCGCACGGCCAGCGTCTTGGTCCCCTCTCCCTTTGGGAGAGGGTGAGGGTGCGCTGGTAATGATTGCGACTTTACCTTGGATCTAGAAAAAGCGTCCCTCGCTGCACCGCCCTCACCCCGGCCCTCTCCCAAAGGGAGAGGGAGATACTGCAACCGATACTCGATCCTCACTCCGCCGGGCACGAGCTCGAAGGCGTCGAGTTCGGCGGTGAACTGTCCGAGGCGGCTCGACTCAAGCTGCTTGCCGCCGCGCAGCACGACAAGTTCGTTGTCGCTTGGCGTCGCGCTGGCCGGCACGATCGCCGCGCCGCCCGACTCCCAATACCAGCTTTTGCCGCGAGTCCGCTGGCGGGCGGCGTCGCCGATCCACCACGCGGCCAGGCGATGCGAATCGAGATCGACCAGCACGTTGTGCCGGTTGGGCAGGGCGGCGACCAGCGGCCGGGCGAACGGCCGACCCTCGATCTCCAGCACGTCGCTCAGCGCGACGGCCGGTTCGCTCTGACCCGGCAGGTTGCGGGCGCGGACCACGCGCACCGGGTTGGGCTGCGGCGGATCGAAGCCCGGCGTGTTGAGCGCCTGCCAAACGGCCGCCAGTTGATCGTCGAGCCGCTCGCCGAGCACGCCGCGGACCGGAAGCTGGATCGACGGCATCTCCATCCGCGGCACGATCCGCGCGGGGTTGCGCACCCAGCGATCGTACCAACTGCGGCGAATGCGGCGGCCGACGAGCGACAGGTCCGTGCCGTGCGCCGCCGGCGCGACTTTGACCGGGATCGACTTGCCGATCTGGTGGCAGCTTGTGCAGCCAAAGCCTTCGGAAGTGACCAGACGGGCGCCCACGACCGACATCGCCGCGCTTTCGGGTTCGTTCGTTGTCAGCGATTCGGGCAATTCGGGGATGCGATCGCTGGCGACGAGATGTTCGGTGAGCGCTCGCAACTCATCGTCGGCCAGATCGAACCGCGGCATCCGCACGCTCAGCCAGGGACGCAGCGGCGGCTGCTTGAGCGAAATCGCCGCGGCCAGCGCCTCTTCGTGCAGCTTGTCGCCCACGCCCGAGAGCGCCGGCGGCGCCAACGACGCCAGAATCGGCGCCAGCTCGGGCTGCGCTTCCGCGACACGCTCGGCATGCCCCGCGATGCCCGGCGTAAGGCCCCGAGCGTGGCAGGCCAGGCAGTTGCGCTCGGTCAGGACGAAACGGCCCTCGAGCGGCGCGGGTCGGCGAGCGGCGGGCAGTTCGCGAAAATATTGTTCGACGGCGTCGCGCTGGGCCTGGCTCAGCGTGTACGTCGGTCGATGTTTGGCGCCGTCGGACCGAACGAGACAGCTCTTTCGCCAATTCGCCTGCGCGCCGATCGGCGGCAGACGTTTTGCCCCTTTGTCCAAAGCTTCCGGCAACGCGTGGCAATGGCCGCAGCGAAAAGCTTCGACCAACCGCCGGCCGGTTTTTCGTTTCGCTCCGCCGTCGCCACGGCCGTGCAGTTCGTTCGCGCCGCCGGCCGGCGCGCCGAGCGTCGACAAATAGGCTGTCAAGTCGGCCCGTTCTTCGTCGGCCAGCTTGAACACCGGCATGCGATGGGCCGGGTTGATCCGCGCCGGATCGGCGAGCCAGCGGGCGAAAAAATCGGCCGGCCGCTTGCCGGCGATCGCCGACAAGTCGCCGCCGCCGAACAAGCCCGCGGCGCCAAGCGAGCCTTGCGTGTGGCAGGCCAGGCAGCCGAGCGTGTCGAACAACATTTCGCCGGCCTGAGCATCGGGAAGTTTGGGTTGCTTGGTTTTGGCGTCTTTGGTTGGTTTGCTCGCGGGCGCCGGCAGGCGTGTGTCTGGTTGGGACTTCTCAGAGTGATCGAGTAAATAGTCGGCGATCGATGCGGCTTCATCGGCGGAAACCTTGAAGCGAGGCATACGGCGAGCGAGGGCGCTATTCGGCGCCGCGGGGTCTACCGGGGGGGTGGCGCCCCCCGCTCGCCGAGAGGAGTGAAGCGGATGCTGAAGCCGCTCGATCAGCCAGTCGCGAGAAATGTTGCCGGCCAGTCGCTTAAGCGCGGGCGCCGACAACGGCGGCCGCTCGCCGGGGACCTCGTGGCAGGCGCCGCAGCGCAAAGCCCGGGCCAGCAGTTGCCCCTCGGCGAAGCGCTCGTCGGGCGCCGCTTGCGGCTCGTGGAACAGATGCCGCTTGGGCACGGGCTCCAATTGAAACTGCGGCCCCGACCAGTAGAGCCCGATCCGCGCCGCCGCGCCGGTCTTGCGGTATTCGACTTCCAGCGCGTGGTAGCCGTATTCCAGCGCGATCGGCTCGGCGGCCAGCCAACGCGGCTCGTCGGCCGCGGCATCGAGCAGCGTTTTGCCGGCCAACTTGAGTTTCACCTTGCCGGCGGCGTAAACGTGCAGGCGATACTCGCCCGGTGCGATGGTGAACAACCGGCCGCTCCATGTGGCGGCGAATGGGCCCGGCGCTAGCCGTGCATCGGGCGGCTGCTCGCCCCAGGCGAATTGCAGCGCCTCGTCGCGCCGCACGCGGGCCACGCCGTCGGCGCCGATGTACCTCGCCACCAGCCCGGGGCGAAGATCGGGCAGTTCGTCTTCGTCGTCATCCTCTTCGGCGAAAGCGGCGGCCGCCAGCAAGCAAGCGAGCGAGAGGAGCAACGTTTGCAGGACGGAAAGCCAAAACGGTGGTAGGCGGACAAAAGGCATTGTTTCGGTCGTCTTCGCTTGCTGGTTTGAAGCCGCGTTCTGCATGTCCCCTCTCCCAGAAGGAGAGGGTTAGCCCGGATTATTCACCGGCCTACACCAACCCGAAGCGCAAGCGAGGAATAGGAACGCTTTTACCTCGCTTGCGCTTCGGGTTAGTGTGAACGCGCTGTGTCAACTCATAGCGTGGGCCGGTGAATTATCCGGGTTGGGGTGAGGTCTGCGCCCACCCTTCTTTACCATTCACTTCTTCACCGGCGTGAGCCGCACGGCTTTCAAATCGACAAGCGGTCCGCGCAGCGGGCCGTCGGGCCGCACGACCAAGGCGTGCTGGCCGGCGGGCAACTCGAACTGGCCGATCGATTTCTGGCGGTACGTGTCCCAGTTGCCGGCGCCGGCGACG
>DATKRK010000074.1:0-11504 GCA_035532215.1 Pirellulales bacterium
TCGAGCGGATGCTGACCGTCAGCGAGACGTGCCGCCTGCAAGGCCGCTCGATCTTCAGCTACCTGACAGCCGCTGTCGAAGCCCACTTCCGCGGTCAACCCGTCGCCTCGCTCCTCCCCGGCGCGTGAACGGTTACCGCGATGCCCCAGGCGGTATTGCTGTGGTCAGGATGGGAACTGGAACTGGCGTTGGAGGAGGGAAGGATGTGCAGATTCTTGCGACTCAAGCACCGCGTATGCTGTGAGTACGGCATTCCAGACTATAATCCCCTCGAGGCGGACATCCCATGAAACGAGCTTATCTCCTAGTCGAAGGCGCGAGCGACGCGGCTTTCCTCCGCCGAATCCTGCCCGAGGAAGCGCTCAGGGACGTCGAGTTGGTCAACGCGGGCGGGAGTTCCGAAATCCCGTCTCTGGCTCGCTCGTTACTCGTTCGACGCAGGCGCCCCGTCGCGGTCGTGATGGATTCCGACTCGGTCGATCCTGACTTGATCGAAGAGCGGAGACAAAGCACGGAGGATGTCATTCGCTTGGCCGATGCCTCCGTGCCCGTCAAAGTGATTTCCGCCGTTCCGCAGATCGAGGCCTGGCTCCTGGCCGCCCCGGATAAGATCGAGCGAATCGTCGGCGAGAAGATATCCGAGGAATGGCTGGCCTTGGGCAAGGCGAATCCTCGCCGTGCCCTGGCCTCGCTCGCCGAAAAGAATCAAAGACGCTGGGATACAAACCAGGCGATCAACGCCCTTGACGACGAGGACATCAAGCGAATTCGTTCGATTCCGGAGGTCGAAGAATTGAGCGCGTTCCTCGAAGAAATGCACGACGCGCGACCGAAAGTGCGGTGAGCAAGAACTAAGCGATATTGGCCGAGAATGCTTATAGCCTGGCGTCGAACGTAAAGCCCATCGCGGCGGCGTCGGCGCGGATTTGCTCGAGGCCTTGCTTGACGAGCACGATGTCGCAGCCTTGGCAGATGAAACGGGCGCCCTGGTCGAAGAGTTGCCGGGTGCGCGCGGCGTTGGGGCTGGTCGTGCCCCAGTGCTTGCCGGCTTGCCGGGCGGCTTCGGCGACGTGGCGGATGGCGTCTTGCACGCGGGGATGGTCGAACTGGCCCGGCACGCCGCTGAGAATCGAGAGATCGGCCGGCCCGACGAACAGCACGTCGACCCCTTCGACCTCGGCGATGCCCCGGGCGTTTTCGACCGCTTGCAAATCTTCGATCTGCACGACCAGGAACGTCTGGGCGTTGGCCTCGCGGATGTAGGGTTCCATCGGCAGCGAGCAATAGGGCGCGTCGGCGTTGCCGCCGTCGAAGCCGCGCGTGCCGAGCGGGGCGAACTTCGACCAGCGGACGATTTGCCGCGCTTCGTCGGCGTCGTCGCAGCGCGGATACATGATGCCCTGGGCGCCCATTTCCAAGAGCCGGCCCATCCGCATGAGCTCGCCCTTGGCCGGCCGGGCCATCACGTCGGCGCCGCCGACCCGCGCGGCTCGCATCAGGTTGGCGGCCGTTTCCACGCTCGTGCCGTGGTGCTCCAGGTCCAACCAGATGCAGTCGAAGCCCAGCAGGCTCGTCATTTCGTAAACGGAAGGATCGGTGAAGTGCAAGGCGGGGACGAGCACCGGCTCGCCGCGCGAGAGCTTGGCTTTGACTTTGCTGGTTCGCATCGGGCGGGAAGAGCTGAAGGGCGGGGTGGGGAAAGGACAGCCCGCGATTCTAAGGCCCCGGCGGCATGGTCGGCAAGGCTTTGGCGGGCGAAGGCCAGCGACGATCTACAATTCTCGAATCCAAAGATTGCGGAACCGCACCGGGTTGCCGTGGTGCTGGATGGAAATCGGCTGCTTCGGCGGATGGGCCTCGTATTCAGGCGCCTTGTCCCAGGCGGTCGAGCCTTGGAGTTCGGCGTGGTTCTGAATCAGCACGCCGTTGTGCAGCACGGTCACATAGGCGGGCTTCGCGAGCTTGCCGTTTTTGTCGAACCGCGGCCCCTCGAAGAGGATCTCGTAGGTCTGCCATTCGCCCGGCTTGCGGCAGGCGTTCACCAGCGGCGGCCACTGCTTGTAGATGGCGCCGGCCTGGCCGTCGTAATAAGTTTCGTTGCCGTAGGAATCGAGGATTTGCACCTCATAGCGGTTTTGCAGATAGATGCCGCTGTTGCCGCGACCTTGCCCTTCGCCTTTGACCTCCTTGGGGGAAGCCCATTCGACGTGCAATTGGCAGTCGCCGAACGACTGTTTGCTGGTCACGCCGCCGCCATGGACGGTCGCCACTCCGTCCTTGACCAGCCACTTTTCGCCCCCGACCCAGGCCGACATATCTTTGCCGCCGAACAGCACGATGGCGTCGGAAGGGGGGCCGCCCGACTCGCCCGGCGTGACGACGTTCGGCTTCGGCCAGACCTTTCCGCTCTGATATTCTTCCGCCACGGCCCAGGCCGCCAGGCCTAAGCAGGCGAGAACGGCGGCGATGCGGGAGAAACTTAGGTTGCGACTTCGAGGCATCGTTCGGGTCTCCTTTGATTCTTTGGGCTGCGGATGGCGGCGCCTGCCCGTGGAAAGCCGTGGAAGTTTGGTCAATTCGTACCATGCGACCCGGCGAATGGCAACTTCCGCCGGCTGGAACCTCGAGCCCGCAGTGTACTGCCCAAGTCGCGAGTAGCCAACGCAACGGCGGGCTAACGAGGGTGGCCGAGAATGGCGCGGAGCTGACCGGCATCGATTGGGCGACGACCGGTCTGCCTTCAAGCATTAAGCAGAATGCCCAGGCATTATGCAGCTAAGTGTATTATTTTGATACATGTGTTCAAAAACGATACATCAAAATGCAACAGCCAAGCTGGGGGGCTAGTTGTCTAGCCCCCCAGCTCGCCGGGCGTACTGGAGTGTCAGATTGGATTCCGACCCGCCGGGAAGCCGGCTTCTCGTGTTCCGCACGCAGCCGTTTGAGGGCATTTCCCAGCATTTCGCACCGGAGTGTTGCATTGTGCCTCTTCTTCTCGCCGGCCCCGACAGTCGCTCTTCTCTGTCCTACGAGCCTCTTCGCGATCCGAAGATTGGCGATTGTTCAAGTCGCCGAGTCCACCTTTAGCAAACAACGTGCCAGCTTAGGCAATATCGCGGAACTGAATATCGTACAGCCTGGCGTACAGACCGCAGCGACGCACCAACTCGTCGTGCGTGCCGACGTCGAGGATCCGCCCCGCTTCCATCACCACGACTCGATCGGCCAGCGCCAAGGTGGCCATGCGGTGGGTAATGATCAATGTCGTCCGGTTCCGCATGAACTGCTCGAGCACCTGATGGATCAGTTGTTCGCTTTCCAGATCGACCTGACTGGTGGCTTCGTCGAGGATCAGCACGGGCGGGTCGCGAAGAATGGCGCGGGCGAGCGAAATCCGCTGCCGCTGACCGCCCGAAAGCAGGTTGCCCCGCGAGCCGACGACCGTTTCGTAGCCGTGCTCCAGCCGCTCCTCGATGAAGCGGTGGGCATGCGCCTGCTGTGCCGCGCGAATCACCTCGTCGCGGGTTGCGTTGGGGCAGCCGTAGCGGATGTTGTTATAGACCGTATCGTCGAACAGCAGCGTCTCTTGCGTCACCAGGCCGATCTGGCTGCGCAGCTCGCGCAGCCGCACTTCGCGGAGGTCGACGCCGTCAAGCCGCACGCAGCCGGCCACCGGGTCGTAAAACCGGGGGATCAGGTTGGCCAGCGTACTCTTGCCGCAGCCGTTGGGTCCGACGATGGCGATCGTTTCGCCGAACTCGATCCGCAGATCGACGTCGATCAGCACCGGGCGGGTGGCATGGTAATGGAAATGGACCCCCTCCAAGGCCAATTCGCGGCGGTGCCGCTTGAGCGGCTGCGGTCGAGGCGAATCGACGATTTGCGGCGTACGGTCGAGCAACTGATAAACCCGGTCGGCGGCCGCCGAGGCCCGCTGGATGCGGCTGAAGACTTCCGACAGCTTGCGGGCCGGATCGCTGACGCCGGCCAGCAGGCCGTAGAACAACAATAGCGCCTCGAACGACAGCGGCTGCTTGCACATCGGAATGCCGAACAGTTCGGTTTTTTCGTTCAGCACCAGATAGGCGCCGGCCAACAGCGCCACGCAAACCGTGGCCACGCCCATCACTTCGGTCATCGGGCGGGTCAGCGAATCGTAGCGGGCGATGCGGAACGCCTTGCGCAGATACTTCTTGCTGATCGTGTGGAACCGCCAGCGCTCGCTGCGCTCCATGGTGAAGGCCTTGACCGCCTTGATGCCCTGAAAGGTCTCTTCCAGGATGTTGTAAATCTGCGACATTTCCTCCATCGCCCGGCGATTGGCCCGTTTCAGGCTGCGGGCCAGCGAGCGGATCAAGTAGACGGCGATCGGCGCCAACAGCAGCGACAGCACCAACAGCTGCCAACAGACCCAGGCGGCGCCGGCGAGGCAGGTCAACATCTTCAAGGGTTCGCGGACCAGCTTGCCAAAGAAGTCGGTCACGCCGGCCGAGAGGCTTTCCATGTCGTAGGTGAAGCGGCTCATCAGCTCGCTCGTGCCGTCGGCGCCGAACGTGCCCACGTCCATTCGCAACGTGCGGCGGTAGAACTCCTTGCGCAGGCGGAACACGACGAGCTGCGACAGGCTGGCGACCAGAATCTGGTGGGCCACGAAGAACAGGCTTTTGACGATCGTCCCGGCCAGGAACAACCCGACGACCAGCACCAGGGTCTTGAACGGATCGTCGGGCAAAAATGGGTCGATGACGTATTTGCTCAGCCAGTCGAAATCGCGAACGTTCTTTTGCTGGATGGCCAGGTCGGAAGCCAGCCGGCTGAGCGCGGCCGCCGACTCGCTGTCTTGATCGGCGTCAGCGGGGCGGTGCAGGGCCTCGATCTGGGCCCGTAGTTCGGCGGCCTTGGCCTGAGCTTGCTCGCGACCCTCTTGGGCCCAGTCCTGCAGCGAGCGGCGGTTGATGGTCAGTTCGACCAGCGGGTAGACGGCGCTGATATTTCCGCCCCAGAAGGCCGCCACGACGACCGCGCAGACGACCGACGAGGCGAACAGCAAGCGATGCTTAAGCGCCAGGCGCAGCGCCCTGCCGAAGTTGTTCATCCGTGATCCATTCTTGGCGCGCGAGCACGAGAAAGCCGCCCGGCGTGAGGGCGGCGGAATCGGCGAAACCTTACCAGATCGCCGCATTTGGGCCAAGGTCGCTCTGCGGCGAAGGGCGTAGAAGCGGCATCCCTGCCGCTTTCCGTACGCGGCAGGATGCCGCGTCTACGTTTACGGCCCGGCTTTCGGCGCGATGAAGACCCGTTCTTTGGGCAGCTTTCGAACCTCGGATTCCTTGGCGCCGAAGTTCGCGGCTAGCAGATAGGCCGGGTTCGACGCGAGCCAGGTCGAAAGGTCGATGGCCTGGTAATGTCCCGTATTGAAAGCGATCAGCAGTACGGCTTTCTTGTCGCCCGTGTTCTCGATCGAATGGCCATAGCCTTGCGGAATGTAGCCGACGTCGCCTCGATTGAGCTTCTCGATGCGGTAGCGGCCGTGCGAGCCGAACATCGTCGCGCTGACGCGCCCTTCGATCACGTATTGCCACTCGTCGGCCGTCGGGTGCCAGTGCAGTTCGCGGAGGCCGCCCGGATCGAGTTCCAACAGCACGCCGGTGATCGTTCGCGAAATCGGAAACTGCTCGGCGCCGACGCGCCACTCGCGCCCGCCGCGGTGAATCGAATGCGGCTCTTGGGCCAGCAGGCGGTACTTGTGCGTATCCGGCGGCGCGTGCAACCCGCCGGCCAGCGGCGCCGCCGGCTCTTTCGGCGGGACCGCGCCGCGGGCGAAGTAAACCTCTTCCTTAGGAAACTTGTCGAAGGCCGCCCTATCCAAGCCCAGATTCTTGGCCAGCAGATCGCTCGGCGAATGGCCGATCCAATCGCTGATGCTGAACGTGCCGAATTCGGAAAAATAGCCGTTGTCGAAGACCAGCACGAAATGGCACGTACCCGGCCCGAGGCATTGAATCGAATGCCCGTGGCCGCGGGGAAAATACCAGACGTCGCCGGGCCCGAAGTCGTTCGTTTCGCTGCGTCCTTCGGGATCGATGACCGTGGTGCGGCAGCGCCCCTCGATCACATAGGCCCATTCGGCGGCCGTGGCATGCCAGTGCAGCTCGCGCAGACCGCCCGGTTCAAGCCGCATCGAAACGCCGGCGATGCCCTGCGAAATCGGCAGTTGCTCGACCGTCGCCTCGCGGGCCGAATTGCCGCCGATCACCTTGGCGGGCGAATCTTCGAGGGCGAAGCGGAACGTCGGTAGTTCGCCCTCGGGGACGGCCGGAGGACCGTAAGGCGGCTTGCGATCTTCGGCCCCGGCAGCGCCGGCTAATGCGCCGGCGGCCAAGGCCGCCGCCCCCAAAAACGCCCGCCGCGAAACGTCCGAATCCGGCATGCCGAACCTCCCTGTCCCTTGCGGAAATGCACCCGTCGAAAGACCTCGAACTGAACCGCTCGCCGCTTGAAGTGATAGCGACTGCGGCGGCGAAAATCAATTCGATCCGGGCAATTCGAGGCGGCGCGCCTTTATTTAACTGCGCTCGGAGCGACTTCGATCTTCAATCGCAATTGCTCGGCGGGCAGCAGCTCCATCGCGGCGTGTTCGGCCAGTTGCCGCACGTAGAAAGAAGGGGCGCGGCCGCTGACGAAGACTTGCCCGCAGTCGCGCGAGATGGTCAATCCGCGCAGCCGGCGGTCGGTGCGCAGCCGAATTCGCCCTTCGAGTTGCTCGGCCCAGTCGGTCCGCCCCAGAAAATCAGACATTACCATGAAACGATTCGGTCCTCCTCAGAAGGCATTGAGTTTTTCGGTTTTTCGCTTATCGAAAGGAACGGGCTGCGAGCGGAGGTAAATTTCCTCGCGGTTGACCGGCACGTGGGCCGGGGCCTCGATGCCCAACTGCACCCGGCCGCGGCCGAGTTGCACGACGGTGACCACGATATCGTCGTGGATCCGAATCGCCTCGCCTCGTTTTCGCGACAGCACGAGCATGGTTGGGCATCCTCATCGGGCCAGGAACGCGGCAGAGCCTAGTGCCTCTTCAAAGCCATTTTGACAATCGGGTGGCTGGCGGCTGAGCCTTGGCGAAGCCCCAGTACGCTGGGGCATCGCTTCGCTCTGCCGCCAGCCACCCCTCGCCTATCAACTCAGACTTGAAGAGGCACTAGCAGTCTCGAACTCCCGGCAATCTACCTGGGCCGTATGAGCGCACGATGAGCCGGCCATGAGTTGCGGATAAAAAGGTCCGGCGGTAGAACGCAAGGCAATGGCAACCGCGATTCTGCTGGCCTTGATTGCCGCTTCCGCCGCCACGCTTTACGGCCTGTTGGCCCTCTGGGCCGCCCTGGGTCGCGGGCCGTGGTTCGTGCGCGCCGCGGTCGTGGCGGCGGCGATCGGCATGCTGATCCCCGTGCCGGCCTACGATCTGGCGGTCGTCTTTTTGAGCCAGTCGCTGGCGATCATCGCGCCGATCGGGCTGCTCGCAGCCGTGCGTTCTGTTAGGCGGCGAACGGCAGTTGAAGGGGGCGGTGATGAAGCGAGCGCCGCCGGCCATCGGTTTTCGCTGACCGATCTGTTTCTATTCACGCTCGTTGCGGCCGGCATCGCCAGCCTGGGCGCCTACCTGCCGGCGAAACACCGCGCGTTTTGGCCGAGTTACGTGTTGATCGGCGCCGGCGCGGGCGCCGTGAGCCTGGCGGCGGCGTGTGCCGCGCTAGGGCGGCGCTGGACGTGGCTGCGGTGGGCGGTCCTCGCGGTCATGGCGCCGGGCATTGGTCTCGCATTGCGGCTCGTCGAACTGCCAACGGAGTTGCGCGACTCTCTTTTTTCAGGCGCCGATCTATTCAATGTCGGGCCGCCCGAATGGTTTGCCTTAGCGATCGCGAGTCTGACGGGCCTGGTTATCACCGCCTGCCTCGCGTTATGGGTCGCGGGCGGTTGGATGCCGTTTTTCGGACGTAGCTATTCACCGATAGCACTCACAGACGCATCGCGATGGCGCGCATGCACGCGCCTCGCGGCGAGAGCTGGGGCAATACTTTTGCCGCTGGCGGCCTCGATCGTCGTTGGGATTGCCTATTTCAAGATGCTCTTTCCCTTGCCGATTCCACACTTCGAGGCGCCCGATCCCAACGGCTATCTCGTGCTGGCGAAGCTTGGCGGCGAGCTCGAACAGGCCGACGTCCTCGTACTCGATCCGCCGAGCGAAACGCAAATTCGGGACTTCGTCGCCGCAAATCGCCAGCGATTGAAGGCGGCCCGTGCGGCGCTAGAGTTGCCGCACGTCGTGCCCGTCGACTATGAGGATGCGGAATTACGCTGGTTTCACTCGCTCCAAGGCCTGCGGCAACTGGCCCGCGGGTTGGTCAACGAAGGCAAGGCAGAGTCGCTCGACGGCCGGCCCGACGCCGCGGCAGCGATCTATCTCGATGTGCTGCGGCTGGGGCAAATCACGGCGCGCGGCGGGGTGCTCGTTGACGCCTTGGTTGGCAATGCTATCGGGGGTATCGGACTGGGCGGGCTCTCGGAAGTCCGCCAATCGATCTCGCCCGAGACGGCGCGGCAACTGATCGCAGCCCTGCTGAGCTTGGACGCCCAGCGAGAATCGCCTGCCGCAGCCGCACACCGCGAAGCCGTATGGCAGCAGCACGCCTATGGCTGGGCAGGGCGCCTCATGTTCGATCCGGAAAACGCGTCGCCCGAAGCAGGAAGGAATTCTTTCGACTGGAACGGCGCCCGCACGCGTCTTTTGAGCTGCGACTTGGCCATCCGGCTCTATCGGGCCGACCACGGCAAACTGCCGGAGCGTTTGGAGCGACTCGTGCCCACGTATCTGCGAGAATTGCCTACAGACCCTTTCAGCGGCCGCCCGCCAGTCTACCGCCCCGGCGGCGAAGCATTCCTGCTCTACAGCATCGGCCCCGATCGCAAGGACGACGGCGGCCAGCCAACCGACGTCCCGGCCGGCGAAGGCGATGTGGTGCTCGGCCCGTGACCGCTCGCACATTGCTTTTGCTGCCGCGCCATCGCACGAAAATAATCGCGAAAACGGGAAACGGGAAACGGACGGCGACGCGGGCGCCGAAAGGCACGGAACAGAGGAGCGGAAACGTACTTGACGTGCGAATCGGTTTTGCGGCGGACGAATTCGCATGTTTGCAACTCGCGCTCCGCCGTTACGCAGTTTTCCTATCCTGTCTGCCACCAGCTTCAGAGATCGTCCTGCTTTTTGGAGGACGAGGCAAGACGTCAAGCCGGCGCCATTACGGGTTCCTCTTCTCTGTTCCGGCTGCGGCAGACGCTGTTGCCGGCAAGTCAAGTTGCATCGAGAACGATCACATGCGAACGAAAACCGCAACTCGGAACCATCCGGAACAGAGAAGAGGAACCCGTAATCCGATGCAGCGGCAAGGAGAGGGAGATCCCGGCGACGATTTTCCGCAGCAAAAGGAGCGAAACGCCGCGTAAAAGGCAGGACGATCTCTAAAGCTGGCGCCAAACGAGCTTCGTCGATCGCCGATCATCCCCGCCCTGCCAAGCACACCGGTCTATTCCGTGCTAGCACCCCCTGCCCAATACCTGGTGATTCCGCGACTTACGACGAGCGGCAGGCGAGTTGCGACCAATTCGACTAATGCCGAGACAGCCGAGTCTCGCCAGTACGCTTCCTTTTCTTCTATCCCCGGAACTCTCGGGTGTGCTGGCAGACGATGTCCTGCTTCCTCCCTTTCGCGTTTTCGTCCTTTCGTGTTTTCGCGATCTCCTGCTTGCGCCGCAAGTCGCAAACGATTGAGCCAACCATGCCCCAGGCGCAGATAACAGTTCGCCGCTCTGAAAGCTGCTGTCAACGCTCGCCCAGGCTGGGATCGAGCCGCAGGGCCTTTTCGCGGTCGGCGCGGGCCTCGTGCGGCATGCCGAGATGTTCGTAAACCCGGCTGCGATCGAGAAAGGCTCGGGCCGGATCGTCGGCCAGCCGCACCGCCCGGCTCAGGTCGGCGATGGCCCCCTTGAGATCGCGCAAGCCCTCCTTGGCCAGCCCTCGCAGCCGCAATGCCTCGGCGTCTTTCTTGCCGAGCGACACTGCGAGTTCGCAATCGTCGAGCGCCGCGCCAAATTGCCGCAGCGCCACGTAGGCCGCGGCGCGCGTACGGTAAGCCTCGGCGTCGTCGGGATCGAGAGCGAGGGCCGCGTTCGAGTCGGCGATGGCCGCTTCGAGCTGGCCGAGTTCCAGATGAGCCGCGATGCTGCAGGATTTCGCCGTCTTCGGGCGTCAGCCGCACGGCCTCGTCGTAGGCGGCCAGGGCCTGGGCGTAGTCGCCGCGGTTGGCGTGCATGATGCCGCGGGCGAAAAAGGCGTCGGCGCTGGCCGGCTCGAGCCGCATGGCGCGCAGCGTCGCTTCGACCCCCGCCGCCTCGTCGCGGGCGCTTTTGCGAGACTTGTCGGGCGCCTCGTGCTGCGGCTGTTCGCGCTCGCCCCACGGCCAGCGGGCCGGATCCTGGCGGTAAAAGCCGCGCAGCACGTCGTACAGTTCGCGATGCCGCTGATGGAGTGCGATCGGACGTTCGAAGAAACATTCGGTCGCGACGGCGAAGAACTCGGCGCGGTTCGTGGCGCCGTAGTGATCGAGCAGCGTGGCCTCGCCCCGCGACGAGCTGCGGACCAGCCGGTTATACTCGCGCGTTACGACGTCGTCCCAATGCCGCTCTTGCCGGCCGCTCTCCAGCGGCGGCATGCCGTCCATCTCGCCGTCGATGTCGTCGAGGTGGTGGGCGAATTCGTGAAACACGAGATTGCCGCCGTCCGACGCCTCGCGCGTGTTCGACCATGACACGATCACCGGCCCGCGATGCCAATACTCGCCGGCGATCGCCGTCTCGTCGTGTACCCAGCCGTCGCGGGCGCCGGGCGGGTGCAGATACGTATCGGGATAGACCAGGATCGTACGGATCCGCTCGTAGTGGTATTCGTGTTCGATCGCCAGCACCAGCAGGCAGGCCTGCGCGGCGACGGTGACTTTCATTTCGTCGTCGACCTGCAGCCCTGCGCAGCCGATCCAGTTCTTTTCAGCCACGAACACTCGCAGCCGGTCGCGCAGCCTGGCCTGCTCGGCCCGCGACAGCAGCCGGTATTGGCGCACGTTGCGATTCAAGATTTCGAGCCAGGCGTCGGGAAACGGCTCGGCCAGCAATTGCTGCCGGCGGCGCTGCTTGGAAGTAAAGAACATCGATGCGAAGTCGTCGTGGCGCGAAGGAAGTTTGAAGTGCGACATCCTTGATTTTGGTCGATTCTCGCCCAGGCCGCCAGCCGCGCGACCGCGGCGTAGTGATACCATTTGACCGAATGTAAAGGAGATTCTCTGTAGACAAAATGGTTGGACCAGTCGCCCGCGTCTGGCGCGGATTACCTTTGAAATCAGGGGGTAATCCTTTTTCTCAGGCAGTGCCGCAACGAGAGGACTGGTCCAATGAAA
>DATKRK010000075.1:0-22684 GCA_035532215.1 Pirellulales bacterium
AGCGGCAGCATGACTTTCCACGACAGGTTCATCAATTGGTCGAAGCGGAAACGGGGCCAGCTCCAGCGGGCCAGCATGAAAAACAAGATCACCAGCAGAATCTTCGTCATCAGAACCAGAATCCGCAAGATGGCCGTGACCCAGGTCACGTTGTTGTCGCTGCCGGTCAGCCCCCACAGATGCCAGCCACCGAAATAAAGCATCACGATCAAGAACGATGCCGTGACCATGTGCAGAAACTCGGCAATCAGGAACATCAACAGCCGCATGCCCGCATATTCGGTGTGATAGCCGCCCACCAATTCCTGCTCGGCTTCGGGCAAGTCGAACGGCAGCCGGGCGCTCTCCGCGAACGATGCCACCAGAAAGACCACAAAGCCGATCGGCTGCCAGAGAATATTCCAGACGCCGCTTTTGGCTTGTTCGCCGATGATCGTCTCCAGCCGCAACGAGCCGGAGAACAGCACGACGCCCAGAATGCCCAGCCCCAGCGGCAGCTCGTAGGCGATCAACTGGGCGCTCGACCGCAGCCCGCCCAAAAAACTGTATTTGCTGTTGCTGGCCCATCCGCCCAGGATCACGCCGTACACGGCGATGCTGCTCAACGCGAAGATGTAGATCAGCGCCACGTCGAGTTGCGGGGCGACGACCAGATCGATCTGATGATCGACGCCGGGAATCCCCGCGTCGGCCGGCAGAACGCTGCCGAACGGCACTGCGGCGAAGATCGCCAGGGCCGTGGCCAGAATCACGATCGGGGCCACGGTATAGAGCACCTTGTCGACATGGTGCGGCGTGATTTCTTCTTTGAAGATGAACTTCAGGCCGTCGGCCAGCGGCTGCCCCAGGCCGAACAGGCGGATCTTGGTGAGCGGAATGCCGACGCGGTTTGGCCCCAGGCGGTCTTGCACCCAGGCGGCCATCCACCGCTCCAGCAGCACGAGATAGGCCGCCGCCGTCATCAACCCGCCTATCAGGATGGCGATCTTGACCAGCGCTTCGATGATGAATTCGGTCGTCATGTGCTGAAAGATAGGCGATGATGATTGAAAAAGGAAGGGTTGTCATTCCCACGGCATCGGTATGAACGCGGATGCTTTCGTTGGCACGAATACTTTGCCTATACGATCGACGAAGATCCGGCTTCGGCTTCGAAGCGTCAAGCTGGGGCGATCGATCATCTTGAGACGGGGGCGGCGTCGCCCCGCATGATCCATCGTTGGCCCACCGGCGGCTTCAGGTACGCAGCTTCCGGATGAACCCTATTTATTGCCCGAAGGTAGCCGATGGATGGTGTTGTGTACCTGGCCGACGGCCGGCGTTCCGTCCGACGCCTTCAGGCGGTAGTCTATGGCCATGCACCAGGTGGGGGCGATGTCGCGAAGCTCGAGGAAGACGCCGCGGTTGTCGGGCGTGAGCGACGCGGATGCCACAGCCAGCTCGTGCTCGCCATAATGGTCGGAGCCATAGTTTGCAGTTCGCTTTAAGGACCACGCGCGAACGCGGTAACGCTTGGTGTCGCGGGCCAGGTTGCCATCGAGCGGAGCGCAGAAAGTGATCTCGATACCCTTCGGGCGCGCTCGGAGCGAAAGCGGAATACACACAGGCTTGTTCGTGTAGCGAACGCGGTAGAAGCCGCCGGGTGCCGTCTGATTGCCGGCCCAGGCGAACATCCCGCAGGCGTAGAGCTGGCCGTTCGTCGGATGAAACCGCCCGCGCATCACGCCGGTGGGAAAGATCGGCATCGGCAACGGGCAAATTCCGCCTTGCATTTGGCCGTCTAGCTTTTCATGGGGCACGATAAAGACCTTGCCGGCCCCATACGACAATTCGAGCAGTGAGCCTTTCAGTGGCCCCCAGGCCTCGCTGGTGACCCACAGCAGCTCGCCGGGCGAACGATCGAACGCATTGGTGATCCAGCACAGCGGCTGCCGCATCCGCCCGTCGGCGGTGTCGGTCACGTCGTGGTAACCGAACATATTTCCATAGAAACCTCCGGTTTGTACCCAATTGATGCGGTTCTTGGGCGTCCAATGGCCCTCCTGGTCGGAGACGAAAAACGTGCCGTCCGCGTTCAGGCACACCCCATTTGCGGCGCGAAATCCGGTCGCCAGGATGTCGGTGCGGAGGCCGTCGTGGCTGACGCGGAGCAAAGTGCCATGATGCGGCACCACCGCGGACAGCCCGTGCCGGGCCGACTTGGCGTAGTAGAAATTCCCCTCCGCGTCGGTCTGCAAGCCCATCGCAAATTCATGAAAATGCTCGGTGACCTGATGATCGCTGTTGAAGTTCTCGTAGTAATCGGTTTCGCCGTCGCCGTTCAGGTCGTGCAAAATGACGATCTGGTCGCGGCAGCCCACGTAGATTTCCCCGTTCCAGACCTTTAGCCCCAGAGGCTGAAACAGGCCTGAAGCGATGCGCCGCCAGGTAAGTCCCTGCTCCGGCCGATCGACGCCCCGCACCAACCACACGTCGCCGTCCCACGTGCAGACGGCCGCCGCCTTTCCATCGTCGAGAAAGTCGAAGCCCGTGAACCGCATCTGGCATGACCAGGGATTACCGGCCGGGTGAGTCAGGACATCGATCGCGAACGGGCCGTCGTCGGCGCCCAGAACGGGTGCGGCGGCGAGCGACTCTGGCCAGCGCGGAGGGCCGCCTTCGATCGCTTCGTTGAGGGCAGTTTGCGGTAAATCCACGTCCTTCAGCACTACCTGCTTGCCGCCGACGCTCGTCCAGAGGGTGAATTGAAGGGGCTCGTCGCCGGCGGGAATCCGCAGCCGAAGCTGGCCGTCTTCCAACGTCCAATGCGCGTTGGCGATGTCAGGCGCCAAACCAGCCTCGAACTTGAGCTTCGATTCGCCGCTCGGCTGCGACGGATCCGGTTCCACAACCGCGCGACATTTGCCAAGTGGGCCGTCGGGTGCTTCACGGAGGCGGGCATGCTCGCCAGGATGTTCCGCCACTGCGACTACCATATCGTTCGGCCGCGGACCAATGCGGAACGATCGCGTGAAGACGAAGGACGCGTTGCTGCCGACGTTGGCGATATGCGGTATTTCGAGAATCGGCGTCTGGCCGACCGAATACGAGAGAACGATGCGGCCGTTATTGTCGTAGAGGCCGTTAAAGTGCCCCCAGGCACGCGGCAACGGCCCGTAAGGTTTGTCGTCGCGCCCGCGCAGCCGTACGTCGTCGAAGCCGCCCGTCTCCGGGTTTGCCCACCCCAGGCCATGGTTAACCACCCGCAGCTCGCCGGCGATACGTGGATGCACCTCGTGGCGGCCGTTAAAATGAATTCCGTTGTAGTCGATAAAGGCGGGATGCTCGTCATCGGTTTTGCTCCAGACCGCGGCGACACGTAGCGTGTCGTGGTCGAAGATCATCCAGTCTCGTCCCTGTGAAACTCCGCCCGAACCGGGGTCAAGCCTCACCGCGATCCCCTTATAGGCGAAGTTCGAACCGTCGCTGCCAATCTCATAGGTATTGATGAGGCTGCGGCCGTAATCCATGGCGACCCAGGGCTCGTGCGTATTCGGTGCAGGGCCGCGGGTGTCGCCCTTCGGCAGGCCGGCCAGATACGCGTTGTCGACGGCCACAAATTGCGTCGGATTGTGCGGCTTCAAGTAAGCTTCACGCACGTAATGGATCACAGCGTATTTGTCCTGGGGAACCATCGAGCTTTGTGGCGCCATGAGGCCAAAGCCGAACGTCAGTGTGCGGTAGATGCCGTAGGGGTCCGCGCCGTTTTTGAAACGGCCGGACGCGAACGCAAGCGCCGCGGGCAGCGAACCGGGCCGGTCAACTGTACCATGACAGTTGGCGCAGACCCGCTGGTAGATGGCCTCGCCCCGCTCGAACACGGCGTCGCCCGCTTCGGACAGCAGGCCGGCATGGTCGAGGTGTTGCTCATACTCCGGTAAAGGCGGCGATGAGAATAGTCCCGGCGGAGGACGCAACTGGGCCACGCGTTGCCGTCCGAACTCGCTGATTTCGAAGAGATACCGTAACAAGTCGAGGAAGTCTTGTCGGCCCGCGAGTTGATTGGCCAGACCGGCCGGCATAGCCGAAAGGGGGCTTTTCTCGTGCTCGTCAATCGCCTGCTTGTCGATGCGCTGAAGTTCCGAGTTCCCGTCGGCGCTGCGCAGAACAAGCGCTTTGGGGAGATCCTCCACCAACAAACCGACAATCGTGTGGCCGTCGTCGGTGACCACGCGAATCGTCTCGAAGCCCTTACGGATGCTTTTCGACGGCATCAGAACCGAATCAACCAAATACGCGTCATCGACATCCGCCGGCGGCCGTGTCAAATCGGGGCCCACTGCGGGCCGACCATCGTCGGGCAAATGGCATAAAGCGCAGCCGACGCTGCGTTGATGAAACAGCACGGCGCCCCGCTGCGCGTCGCCGTATTTGCGAGCCGCGGCGGCTAATTTCGCGGGATCTTCGCGTAGAAGCAGCCGTTCGAGAGGCTCGACGGCGCCAGCCGTTGGTACCCCTGGAGCGAGCCACAGGCCAAGCAGCGCCGGCAACAAGGCCGGCCCGGCGAATCGCCGCGAAACGACGATGGAACTCTTTTTGACTGGCCTTTGGTCAATAATCATCTGGTCTAGACAACTCCGCGCTAGCCACGAGCGGTCCTCCAGAAAAAGAAGCCTGCCTCACAGATGCGTACAACAGCTAACTTTCGCACTCCTTGCTCCGATTAATGCCTCTTCAAACGCTCGCCAATTGGTTGATCTTCAAGTCGATGCCCGTCGCCGGTATCTCGTCGGCCGCCGCGGAGAAGTAAATGATCTCGGCCGCCACGTCGCTGAGCACCTTCCGCGAGTTGAACAGCCCCGGCATGCCCAACAGCCTCCAATAAAGTTGCCCTTCGACCCAGGCGCCGGCCGGCGGACGCACCGCCCATTTCACGCTCTGCAACCGGTCGGCATGGTGTACGTACGAGCCGTCGCGCTCGGCAAACGTCCCGCCGGAAAGCTGATAATGGGCCATCGTCCACAGCGGCGACTCGAAAATGTCCTGCACGATCAGCAGGTTCACCGGGCTGAACCGATCGGCAATCGCTTTGCTGAATTCCGGCTCTTTGTATCCGCCGGTCACCCACACGCCGCCGAACTCGCCCTGCTCGATGCGCGGCAACATTTCCTCGAACGTCGGGCAGCTTCCCGTGAAATGCCGAATCACCGCCTCCACGCCACGGCGGTTCGGGCATTTCTCGGCGCGAATGGTGAAGCCGTTCTTGAACCGCTCATCGTCACCCACGAACGGCACCGGCCCCAATGCCAGCACGGCGTCGCGATCGTAGCCGCGGAGATACTTGGCCAGCAAGTACGCTTCTTCCACGGTCAGGTGCGGCGAAAGAACTCCCGCCAGGCGGCCCGCCGAAGACAATTTGGTCTGTAGCTCGCCGGGCAACGCCGACCAATCCATTTCGACATAGCCGGCATCCGTGCGGCGACGCAAGCCGATCAGCCGGGCGTCGCTGTGAACGTAGTGAAACTGATAGCGGCCTTCGTCGCACATCCACCAGTGGTTGACGAACGGGTTTTCACGCGGCTTCAAGCGGTAGACGTGGTCCTGGTTTTCTTCCACCCAGATCGAGCAGCCCGTCGAACAGCCGGTGCAGACGCCGGGGTGCTTCTTCATGAACCAGACGCGCTGCTGATACAAAAAGTCCTTGTCGCCCAACGCGCCGACGGGGCAGAGATCGACCACGTTGCCCGACAGCTTGTTGGCCAGCGGATAGCCCGGCACGGTGTCGATCTCTTCGTGGCTGCCGCGGTTGATGACCATCAGCTCGCTGCTGCCGGCAATCTCGCGTGTGAACCGCACGCACCGGCTGCACATCACGCAACGATCGACGAACAGCGTGACCGTCGGTCCCACGTCGCGGCGGCGGCTGGTGAAGGGCCGGATGTCTGCCCGGCGTTCTTTCTGGCCGTGCTCGAAGTGATAGTCCTGCAGATAGCACTCGCCCGCCTTGTCGCAGATCGGGCAATCGACCGGGTGCCGCAGCAGCAGGTCTTCTTCCACGCGGGCACGCGCCTCGTGAACCTTCTGGCTGTTGGTGACGAATACGGTGCCGTCTTTGGCCGGCGTCTGGCAGGCGGGCACGAGCTTGGGCATCATCTGGATTTCGCCCGTTTCGGCGTTGCGTGTGCCGGTCTCGACCAGGCACATGCGGCAGCTTGCCACCACCGTCAAGCCGGGATGCCAGCAATAGCGAGGAATGTCGATGCCCAACCGCTCGGCGGCCTGGATGCCATTGAGGCGTTCTTTGTCGCCAATTTCGACTTCGTTGCCGTCGATGTAAACCTTACCCATCATTCCTTCCATTTCTGGCAATCGCCCAACCATCCGGCAGGATGGGCTTCCTGGCCCGTCAGGTTGCAGCGGCGTTCTCCCGGACCGGGTGGAGGTAGTTTAACAGGTTGCCCGGCGGCAGCCTAGCAGCAAGCTGGAAGACTCCGCGACACACTGCTTCGCCGCTATTTTTATCGCACCGGGCAACGACCATCTAGCCAACCAGTCAGCCCCATTGTGGCGGAACACATCAGCACGACGCCGACCACGTGGAGCGAGCGATTCTGCACGGGTCAGGATGCTACCGTCGACGACGATGTCGATGGTTTCCGAGTTTCTCCGCCTAGATCGCAGCCCGTTCATTCTCCTGCTCTGCTCGCAGTCGGGCAAAGAACCCCTCCTCACAGAGAGCGTGAACGGCCTCTTGTACGGCTTCGACGGTGACTTCGGGCAAGACAATCAGGCCCGGATCGGCGAGGTACGGCCTGCCGCGCTGCGCGTTCTCGTCCAAATCCTGCCGCAGGCGGACTGGATCAATGAAGTAGACGGAATAATGCCTGCCGTCAGTCAGCTCGACTCGGGCGCTCAACCAGCCCTTCAGGGACATCTCGAACGCGCCCCGCTCGTCAAAGCCCTCGGGAAAAATAACCCGCGCACAAGTTTGGGCCTTCATCATCGAATCTCCTCTTTAACTGCTTGCCTCCACGGCGCGAAGCACGACTTGCTCGAGTAGCTCCACATATCTCTCAAAGGTCATTGGTTCCGCGGGCATCAATTCATAATGCCCTGGGTCTCTGCCGCGCTGCTGGACCTTGAGGCCGTCGGGGACCGACTCCACTTCATAGGCTCCGCCGAAGCGCGTCACTCTTGCCGGATCGTCGAATAACGATATTCCTCGGTCGGTTCGGAGCCAACCGGTCGTTCGATCCGCCAGCACGTCCGTTCCAAGCCGAGGGGCGAGATCGGATCCGCCACGGAACAATCGTTGTGCTTGCAGCATGGTTACCTTCCAATTATACGACGCGCAGCGATCCGATCACAAGCCGCGGTTCGCGGGCCTGCTTGCCACGCGATTCTCGTTGCCGGTTCTTGATCGGTCCGCTGGCCGCCACTATTCTATGTTCGTCTTCCCGTCATCGGAGCGGTCCCCCATGGCAGACAGGTTCTATCAGGTGGTGACGGCGAAACACGATTCAGGATGCCGGTCGAGCGCATCGAAAACTTCACGCCCTAGAGCTAGACAAGCGAGTGCGCCATGTCGGTTTACTCATTGATCCACTCGCTCGGCTCGCTCGGACTCTTTCCGTCGCGGGCATTCCTGCCCGCGTTTGTCGCGGCCCTGCTCTTGCGATTTGGCGATTCGATGCCGCTGGTCGCGCATTCGGGGATGTTGGGCAAGGTCGATGCGCCGTCGTGGTTCGTCTGCAATACGTCGCTCGCGATCCTCGCGCTCCTTTCCTGCCTGGAATGCTGGGCGGCAAAAAACGCCGACGTGCGCCAGTTCCTCGACCAGCTCGACGCGCCGGTGAAGTCGCTCATGACCTTGCTCACATCGTTCGGCATCGCCAGCGTTCATGACGCCGAGTTGGTGCGGGCGATTCAACAGGCCGGCCTTTCCGACGGATTATTCGGGCTGATGGCCGCGGGCGCGGTCTTCTTCCTCACTTCGGCCCGACGGTCGCTTTACGATCTGCTGATCGAGATTGACCACGACGACTCCTTGGGATTGCAAAAGCTCTGCAGTTGGGCCGAAGAGGCCTGCCTGGGTCGTTCTGGGCGCGATCATGCTCGTCGTGTTCCCGATCGTGATGCTTCTTTCATATGAATGGCCAATGGCAATCACGCATCACCGTCGATCCGGGCAAGAGGAGCGGCCAACCGTGCATCCGCGGCATGCGCATGACCGTGCAGGACGTGCTGGAATACCTGGCGGGAGGCATGACGGCCGCGGAAGTCCTCGCCGACTTTCCTGAGCTGACCGCGGAAGATGTTCAGGCCTGCCTCGCCTTCGCAGCCGACCGCGAGCGGCGCGTGCGCGCATGAACCTTCTGTTCGATCAGAATTTGTCGCGACGATTGGTCGCGTTATTGGCGGCGGAATATCCTGGATCCGAGCACGTCAGCGGCGCCGGCCTGCTCGGCGCCGACGACATAGCCGTCTGGCGGTACGCCGCCGGCAAGGGTCTGGTGGTCGTCTCGAAGGATTCCGATTTCCGGCGCATGGCGGTCGTGCATGTCCGCCGCCGAAAGCGATCTGGCTCCGGGTCGGCAATAGCCCGACAGCCGACATCGTCGATCTGCTTCGCGATCGGTCGGCCGACGTGACAGCGTTTATTACCGACCCGGCGCTTGCCCTGCTGGTGTTGCCATGATCTGCAAAGGATCTTTCAAGCCCTTCGGCGCATCGGCGTCATCCGCGGAAATCATGTGATCTGAATGAACAGCATCCGCCCTTTTTTGTCGAGCTTCTCCAACACCGACAGCAAGGCATCGTAATCGTTGATGACGTCTTTTTTGTTCGCGCTCTCAATTGCCGGCGCAATCGAACGGAGCTCTTTGAGCATTTTCCGTACCTCCTCGGGTGCGTGCATGCTGTGCATCGGCAGCCACGCGTCAAAAGCCGTCTTGGTCCTTTGCTGCGACGTCCTTCGCGCCAGCCTATAACGGTATGGACGGCGGCCGAACGCCGATAATGCGACATCAGGATGTATCTTATCGTCAGGAACTTTAAGAAGCTTCCACGCAATCTCAAGCAAGTCGAAATAAATCTGATGCTCGGCGCGAAAGCCGACGCCCGCGCGATTCTCCATGCAACAAAAGCCCCATACAGCCTGTGACCAAACCTCCTTGCCCGCCTCGGACAAGTCGCCGTACCAGTCGCGCCGCGCGACCCGCCGCTTCACTAGGCCGTGAAGTTGTTCCGGTTCCGTGGGCCAGTCTTGAACGGGATCACCTTTTTCAAAGTCACCGTCATAGCCATACAACAGCTCCTCCGATACGCGCTTGGCGAGAAGTAGGAGTTGTTTGTCGGTGGGATCGTTGACAAAGCTTTGGAACTTGTCCCAGTCGAGCGAGTAGATCGCGTAACCAGCCACGAGCGTCCTTCCAAATTAAATCTTTCGACGAGAGAGAGTAGGCTAAGCCGGTTGCCGGGGCCCTGGCGGTACGCCGCCGGGAAGGGCCTGGCGGTCGTTTTGAAGGATTGCTTTTCAATCGCTTTTGCACATCGGCGCGATCCGCGGAGATCAGGTATCGACCTGAATGAACAGCATGCGCCCTTCTTCGGCGAGCCGCTCCAGCACCGGAACCAAGGCATCGTAGTCGTTGATCGCCTGTTTATTCTTTGCGCCCTCGACAGCGGGGGCGATCGATTCCAGCTCGGCTAGCATTTTCCGCACCTCGTCGGGCGTGTGCATGCTGTGCATCGGTTGCCAGGCGTCGTAATCGTCTTCATCCTCCTCCGAGCCATCCGTTGCGGCGGGCGTATAGCGGTACGGACGGCGGCCGAACGCCGATAACGCGACGTCGGGATGGATTTCTTCCCCCGGAATTTTGAGCATTTTCCAGGCAAGCTCAAGCAAATCCCAATAAATGCCGTCATGATCGACGCGAAAGCCGACGCCGCCGGGGCCCTCTTCTTCGCAAAAGTAGCAGACCGCGCAGCTCCAGGCATCCTTCCCCCCGTCGGATAGATCGCCATACCAGTCGGGCCGCGCCAAGCGCTCCTTCACGAACTTCCGCAACGCATCCGGCTCAGTGGGCCACTCGCGCACCGGATCAGCTCCTTCTTCGTCATCGTCACCATAGTCATCGTCGTCGTCATCCTCACCGCCCGCGAGTTGCTCCGACACGCGCTTGGCGAACGCCGTGAGTTGCTTCTTCGTGGGGTTGCTGACGAAGTTCTGGAACTTGTCCCAGCCGAGCGAATAGATTCTGTAACCAGCCATGAGCGGTCCTCCCAAATTGACGTTTTCGAGGAGCGAGAATAGACTAAGTGGGTTTGCCGAGGCCAGTTTATCAAATGCGGCCGGAGGTAAAAGCACCACGAGCGAGATGTATCATGGCTGCACGCAAGAAAGCAACCGCGGGCAAAAACAAGGCCGCCGCCGCCCTGGCCAGGGCCGTCGACCGGTGCGATCCCGACGGCATCCGCCAGGCCGTCGCCGAGGGTGCGTCGCTGACGTACGTGCCCGAAACCTCGATGTCGCCGTTGATGGCGGCGCTCTCAAAAGTTGAGGACGCAGAGTGGAAAGAGTGCGCCGAACTGCTGATCGAGCTGGGTTGCCCTGTCGATGGAGTGAACAACGATCCGCCGATCGTCCATTGTGTTGACGAAGACTTCGACGAACCGGACGCGCTGGAGATGGTGGAACTGCTGCTGGCGCACGGCGCAGATGTCAACGCCGCCGATAGCTACGGAAACACGGCCCTTTTCCGTTGCGTTGTCGACAACCGAGTCGAACTTGTCCGGTTCCTATTGGCGCACGGCGCCGATCCGAACATCAAGCACGAAAGGCTCGGCATGTCGTCCGTCGCCTGGGTGTGCAAAAGATACGAAGATAAGGATAAGACGGAGCTGCGCCAACGCGCCCAATATGCCGACCTTTTGGGCTTGCTGACGGGCGAAGCGGTGGAGAAGCCGAAAGCGGCGACGTTAAGCCCCGCGCTGGCGGCGGAAAACGAACGGTTCCGCAGGTGCGTTACCGCCCGCCGCCTGCTTCCGCTGCTGGACGCGAACCTCAGCATTCGCCGCAAAAAGTCGGCGCCGTTCGAGAAGCGGCGTTGGTATCGCGATTGGCGGCAGCAACTTCTCGACACGGGCTTCGAGTTCGCGCAGCATTTTGACCTCGGACTTTCCGACAAGAGCGCCTTTACCAACTCCCACCTGGGCTTCGACGCACTGCTTTCGGGGGATGCAAAGGGCCGCTGTGAGATCATTGCCTACCATCGCGATTATACGACGACGACCGTCGCGAGCTTCGCGGACGCGGTTGGCGGGGAGTTCGCCCCGCCATCGCGCGACATGAAGGAGTTCAAGGGAGCGTCGCCCGCGGAGTTAGTCGATCACTTGAAGGAGCTAGTGCGCGGAAAAGAGATGATGCGCGTCGATGCCTCATCATTCGCGTCGCGTTACACGGAGGCATTGAACCGTGTCGCGCACGAAACCGGCGAGCGGGCGCTCGAAGTGCTCAAGACGCCAACCATTTTCATCGATGGGATGCCCGCCCGGTTCGAGCGCCTCGGGTGTTATTTCGACTTCGTGGGCGCGGGCTGGAAAGACCCTGGCTTCTCGAGCCAAAACTGGGTGCGAGACTGGCGGGACGAATTTGCCAAAGCGAACACCGATCCGCCGGACAGCACCGACTACGCTCTCGACGCCGCGATGAAACTGGTGGCGATGAGTCATTTCCAGTTCGCCTCGGCGCCGGAAGCTAGCGAGTTCTTAGCGGCCGCGAGCGACGCGGCGCTGGCTCACTTTCAGGCGATCGCTGAAGCGGGCAAGGACTGCGTTGAAGCCGCGCCGTGGTTTCAGTTCCGGGCGCTGCTGCGAGGATTGCTCCTGTGCGCCCTTGCCGGCCGCTGGGAAACCTTCAAGCAGGTTTGCAACCTCGTTCAGCCGAAGCTGGCTTCGGCGAAAACGGCCGGTGAGGAAGACCTCGAATTCGCTGCGGTATTGCTGCTGCTCGTGTCGAGCTATCGCGATCGCGCGCTGAAGAATGCAGCCACCCTGGAGCAGGAAGTGGCGAAGCGTCTGGCCAAGCCGCCGCGTTTGCTTCTCGACCTATGGCGGGCGATCGCCGCCGGCCAATCGGCCGAAGTCGAGCGATCGCTTCAATCTTCGCTCGCGCACTTTATGGAACTACGCGGCGACAAAATTGTGCCTGCCCAGCGGCTGCCGCACAAGAAATGGAACGACCTTTTTTCTTTTATTGCTCTTCCAGAAAGTTTGTTTTACCTGGCCGCGCGGCATCGCGGCTTACATTTGTCGCCTCTGCCTACGCGGTTCGCCGACATGCTCGTCACCCCCGAAACGACTCGGGTAACGTGAATAATGGGATACGATTGCATGGCGCGATTACTGAGCTAAGACGATGACCCGCCGAGACGATTTTGAGGAACGATCGACTCTACCAGGTTATGCAAACAGTTGCTGCACCGCGATCCGCAAGCCGGACAAAGGGGCCGGAAAGGTCAATTCGTCGCCGCCCTTCAAGATGCGGCTTGGCTCGTCGCTTGCGGCGTCGAAGACGGTGGCCAGTTCTTTCTTGGCATCAACCACGTAGATGGCCAGCACCCCCGCGTTCAGAAACTCGCTCACGCGCTCGAGAATCCTTGGCCATCGGTCGCCGGGCGAACGCACTTCAAAAACGACTTCCGGCGCCACCTGGGCATAGCCCTCAAGGCTCGCTCCTTTGGGAATGCGCGAATAGCTGAAGAAGGAAATATCAGGACCGCGCACCGTATCCGGATTGCGCTCGGTGATCATGCCCGCGTCGTTGCCTAAAACACGTCCCAGCTCATGGTCATCGACATAGTTTGCCAGGAGCTTCGCTACCCGGACACAGAGCCAACCGTGGCGAAAGGCTGGAATATCCAGATCGACAATTCTTCCTCGCACCAACTCGGTGGGTGCGCCGTTGTCAGGAAGCTGAGCGTATTCCTCGGCGGTAAGCAAGCGTTCAATTGTGGCCATAAAGATCGAAGTCGATTGGTCGCACTTGTGGCCCCATCCGCATTTTACTTCCTGAGCAGTACCTTCAATAGCCGGCCACCGCCGTCCCGTCGCTGATAAAAACGCGGCGCTCGTTGAATATCCATGATGATTTGCCTCCGGCCACCAGGGGGCGGCTCGTTCGGCCGCCTGGATGCCGTCGAGGCGCTCCATGTCGCCGATCTCAACCACGTTGCCGTCGATGTGGCCTTTAGCCATAGTCACGGCGCTCGGAGGTTCTCAAAGGCTTGCACCCAATCCTCCGGTGAGATGCCGAATTCGTGCTGCGCCTGCTGTTTTGCTTCCGTCAAACTGCTGTGCCACGTGTCTGCAATGCACACTCCCTCTGAGCTAAAATGATACAAATAAAACGCGTCGCCTTCCTCCGCTATTTCCAACCATTCAGGGTTCGGGATCTCGGTTACCGCAACGGGCTTTCCGTCAACGATTGTCCCGATGGCGTGCCTTGCGCGCCCGGTGGAGTTGCCTACAAATGCCTTTAGCCGAACTGCCATAATGTCACCGTAGAATTTGCCATGCATTGGCACCTCGCATAACTTGCGGAGTTTTGGGGTCTGCTCCCCCATCATCGCGCTAACCATGTTGCGCCTCCGGCCACCAAGGCGCGATTTCGACGACGTCGCTGTGTTCGCTGCGCCGCGGGTCGAGCGACAGCACCGCGTCGGTCTGGTTGTAGCCACTGGGGTTCGTGCGGCGGATGTAGTCTTCGAACTCCTGCCGAAACTTGCGAATCGCGTTCTTGATGGGCCACGCCGCGCCGTCGGCCAGGCCGCAGATCGTGGTGCCGGGAATAATGCCGATCGTATCGCCAATCTCCAGCAGCAGGTCGAGATCGCGAAGCCGTCCCTTGCCGGCCTTGATGCGTTCGAGCATTTCCAGGCTCCAGCGAGTTCCTTCGCGGCAAGGCGTGCATTGCCCGCAACTCTCGTGCGAGAAAAAGCGGCAGGTGTTGTGCAGAAAATCGACCATGCTGACCGTTTCATCCATGACGGTTACGGCCGCGGTGCCCAGGCCCAGGCAGCCGACCTTGGCCAGGGCGTTGAAATCGAGCGGCGTGTCGAACTCCGGCTCGGTGAGCAGTCCCATGCTGATGCCGCCGGGAACGGCGGCCTTGGCACGACGCCCCTTCCAGACGCCGCCGCCAAAGCGGTCGATCAGCTCGCGGCACGTCAGGCCGAGCGGGGCTTCGTAGCAGCCGGGCTTGTTTACATGGCCGCTGAGGCAATAGAGCTTGGGACCATAACTGCCCGGATCGCGCGGGTTCTTGGGATCGGACGGCACGCCGATCGACTTGAACCATTCGGCCCCACGGGCGGCGATGTGCGTGACGCAAGCCACCGTCTCGATGTTGTTGACGACGGTCGGCTTGCGAAACACGCCTTCGACCGCGGGAAAGGGCGGCTTGATCCGCGGCCAGGCCCGTTTGCCTTCCAGGCTTTCGATCAGTCCGGTTTCTTCGCCGCAGATGTAGGCCGCGGCCCCGCGATGCAGATAAATATCGAGCGAGAACTCGGTGCCTTGGATGTTCTTGCCCAGGTAGCCGGCGGCGTAGCACTCGTCGATCGCCTGCTGCAATCGCCGCAGGCTGAGCGGGTACTCATAGCGGATATAGATGTAGGCCGTGGTGGCCCGCGTGGCAAAGCAGCTCAGGATCGTCCCTTCCAGCACTTGGTGCGGGTCGAGTTCCATCAGGATGCGGTTATTGAAGGTGGCGGGCTCGCTTTCGTCGGCGTTGATGCACATGTAGATCGGGCCGGGGTGGTCCTTGGGCAGGAAGGTCCACTTCAGCCCGGTGGGAAATCCCGCGCCGCCGCGGCCGCGCAGGTTGCTCGACTTGACCAACTCGACGAACTTGGGCGGGTCCATCTCCCGCAGCACTTTTTTGAGCGCCGAATATCCGCCGCCTTGTTCATACACGCGCAGCGTGTGGCTGTCGGGCTTGTTGATGTTGGCCAGCAGTACGGGTTCGAAGTCAGGCAAGGCGGTGCTCCCGCTGGTTAAGTTGCGGCATCTTTCGTCTTCAGGAACTCTTCCCGGACCCAGGCCCGAAACTGGCGCAGCCAGGCGGTTTCGTCTTCCGCCAAATCAAAGTCGAGAAAGGGTCCGAGATCTTTCACGCGCAGCATCGGCAGGTTCAGACTGAATTCTCGCTCGACGTATTTTCCATCCTCGCCGAGCGAATAGGCGGTCAATCCGGTTTTGCGCCACCGCCAGATCTCCGGGACGCCGAGGGCGGAATAAATGCGCAACCGCGACACCACGCTCCGACTGACTTCGGTCTCGATGGCCAGATCGGGCGGTGGATTGATTGCCAAATCGAACTGCCGCAGCCGGCGAACACGGTGATGGTTCAGGATGTAATAGCACTCGTCCGCTTCCAGTCCCTTATCGAGTTCGCGGCGCTTCCAGGTCGTCGATCTGAGGCTGCGCCGAGGAATACCCATTTCTTCGGTGAACGCTTCAATCAACTGGGCAATCAGCTTCGTCACTCTTTCGTGATCGGGCGAGGGGCTCATCAACTCAAGCCTCCCTCGGTCGTAGGCCATGTGGATATACCAGTTGTCCTCGCTCTCGCGCAACTGCTCATACAGATCCCAGGAAATGCCCGAAAGCAGGATACGGCGTTCGCCTCGCAGCACCACTTTTTCAACCGTCGCCACGGCAAACACTTCGCTCGGGATGTTCATCGTCTCATTTATCACTAGATCGACCGCAGAAACGCATCCGCCTTTTCGTTCGTCAAATCCTTATGCAGCGTCTCGCCCACCAGCATGCAGGGGGCAAAATCGCACCCGCCCAGGCATTCGGCAAACTCGACGGTCAGTTTCCCGTCGGGCGTGGTCTCTCCAGGATGGATTCCGGCCCGATGGCAAAGGTGCTCGAGCACTTCTTCGCCGCCCCGCAACGCGCACGCGATCGAGCGGCAAACCCACGCTCGCTGTTCGCCGTGCGGCTTGTCTTGCTTGAAAAAGCCATAAAAGCTCAGCGTGTCCTGCACCACGGCGGGAGCCAACTCGAGCAGTTCGGCAATCTCGATCACGGCTTGCAGGGGCACATAGCGCAACCGTTCGTTGACAATGTGCAGCGCCGGCAGCGTGACCGCCTGCTTGTTCGGATAACGAGGAAAGTAAGCCTTGATGGCCTCAGTCATCTCGTCGGTAAGGATGCGTTCGGTTGCGACACTCATGGCAGGCGCCTCCAGTGTGGCGCCTGGCGCCGTGTCTCGGTTCGCGACCGTTCTGTGTTTTTCAGGGCGCCCTCGCCGTAGTTTCCGACCCCGAAGGGGTCGGATTCGACAGCCCAGCGGAACCCTGGGTGAGCGGCCGCATTGGAATCGGCCGCCCCAACGGGGCGGGACTCCCCTAATGCGTGCTTTTGAAGTTGGAAGCGCAAACGACGCAGCACGCGCACCAGAGAGTGACGCCCTTTCAGGACTACGGTGTGTTGGGTCTCTCCGTAACCCAGGGTTGCACCCTGGGCTATCGAATGACGCACCTTCGGTGCTACGCCTGCGTCTGGCCTTAGTTTTGCCACTGACATTAGCGGTCGAGCTCCGCGGCAATGATGTTCAAACTTCCCAGCACGGCCACAATGTCGGAGAGCATGTGGCCGCGAATCAAGTACGGAAACATGGCAAAGTGAATGTACGACGGCGGCCGGCAACGGGCACGATACGCCACGTCGCTGCCATCGCCCACCACATAAAATCCCAGTTCGCCGTTGGGGCTTTCGATGGCCGCGTAGCTCTCTTCGTGGGGCGTCTCGAAACCGCGGTTGCTCATCGACAGCTCGAAGTGCGAGATCAGCCCCTCGATCGTCGAGTACACCTGCCGCTTGCCGGGCAACACCGTCCGCTGGTCGATGCCCACGTTCACCGGTCCCGGCGGCAAGTTCTCGATCGCTTGATCGACAATCCTCAGGCTCTCGCGCATCTCGGCCATCCGCACGAGATACCGGGCATAGCAATCGCCGCCCGTCGAACAACAAACCTTGAAATCGAAATCCGCGTACGACAAGTATGGCTCGTCCTTGCGCAGATCGCGCGTCACGCCGCTGGCCCGCGCGATCGGCCCGCTCGCGCCGCGGTTGATCGCCTCTTCCTTCGGCAAGACGCCCACGCCCTTCGTCCGGTCGACAAAGATGCGGTTGCGGTTGAGCAGCTTCTCCATGTCGTCGAGCGTCTTGGGGAAAGTGCGGACAAATGCCCGGACCTTCTCGATGAACACCGGCGTGGTGTCATACATCAGCCCGCCGACGCGCGTGTAGCTGTTGGTGAATCGGGCGCCGCAAATCGTCTCGAAGATGTCGTAAATGTCTTCGCGGCGATTGAAGGCATAGAGAAAGTAGGTGAAGGCACCCGTATCGAGTCCGGCCGCGCCGTTGCAGAGCAAGTGGTCGCTGATGCGGGCCAATTCGGACACGATCACACGCAGGTACTTGCAGCGGGGCGTAAGCTCGATGCCCAGCAGTTTCTCGACCGCGCCGTGCCAGGCCACGTTGTTGGCCATCGGCGAGATGTAGTTCATGCGGTCGGTGATGGTCACATACTGATTGTAGTCGAGGTGCTCGGCCAGTTTTTCGAAGCCCGAGTGCAGATAGCCGATGTCGGGCACGGCCTCCACCACCCGCTCGCCGTCGAGCTTGAGCACGATCCGCAACGTCGTGTGCGTGGCCGGATGCTGGGGGCCGAAGTTCAGCGTCCAGAGATAGTCCTGGTCGGCTGCTTCCGCTTCTTCCTGATTCAACACCGACGGCGTCAACGGCATGTCAGCTCCGATTCCTGGTTAACACCGGCAGATTGTGACGCTCGCCCCGGCCTTGCAGCGGGTAGTCTTTGCGCAGCGGAAACGCCGTGAACTCTTCGGGCAACAAAATGCGGCGCAGGTCGGGATGTCCGTCAAAGCGAATGCCGAACATGTCCCATACCTCGCGCTCCATCCAGTTCGCGCCTTCCCACAACGGCACGGCCGAAGGCACGTTCAAATCGGGCTCGTTCAAAAACACCCGCAAGGTCAGCCGCTCGTTCGTGACCGTCGAGGCCAGCAAATACACCAGCCCGAAACGATCGACCGCGTCGCGATAGTGCAAGTAATCGACGCAAGTAATGTCGACTAGTAGATCAAAGCCGCACTCGTCGCGAAGCATCTTGAGGGCGTCGAACAGTGTCGCCTTGGGCACCACGGCGCGCGTCTCTCCCCGAAATTCGCTCGTATGCACGCTCTCGACGGCGGCTTGAAACTTGCTGAGCGTTTCGGGGTGAATCATTGGGATTTTGGATTTTGGATTGCGACGATGCAACGTAGGGTGGGACCAGCGAGCTTGCGAGCGCCGGCCCACCCTACCCATGCCCAACGCGCAAGACCCCCTCGGCCGACGAGGCCGTGCCCGGCAACTTGAGCACTGGCAACTCGATCAAGGCCCGCTTCTTTCCCTGCCGCGACGGCAGATCGAATTCCTTGCCGGTGATCGTGCCTTCGGCCTGAATCTTGTCCTGCAAGTCGATGATGCTCTGAATCAACTGTTCGGGCCGCGGCGGGCAGCCCGGCACGTACATATCGACCGGAAGGAACCGGTCGATGCCTTGCACCACGCAATAGGTGTCGAACACGCCGCCCGTCGAGGCACAAGCGCCCATCGAAATGCACCACTTCGGCTCCAGCATCTGCTGCCAGATCCGCTGCAAGACGGGCATCATCTTCATCACCACGCGGCCGGCGACGATCATCAAATCGCATTGCCGCGGGCTGAAGCGAAACACTTCGGCCCCAAAGCGGGCCAGATCGTGGCGGCTGGCCCCGGTGGCCATCAGCTCGATGCCGCAGCAGGCGGTGGCAAATGGCATGGGCCACAGGCTGTTCTTGCGGCACCAGCTCGCCAACTCGTCGAGCTTGCTGACCACCACGTTTTCGGGCAGATCTATCGCCATTGAAAAACCCCTTTCCGCCAGGTATAAACGTAGCCCAGCACTAGCAATACTAAAAACAGCATCACTTCGCCGAATACCAATCCCCGGCTGGAAACCAGATCCTGGGAGACGGCGGCGTCGATGCCGACAGGATTGCGGCTGGCCACCGCCCATGGATAAAGAAACAGCAATTCGACATCGAACACCAAGAATGCGATGGCGACCAAGTAGAACCGCACGTCAAAGCGACGGCGGGTGTCGTGGATTGGGTCCATGCCGCTTTCGTAGGGCATCAGCTTGACCGGAATCTCGCGGTGCGGCCCGATCATTCGGCCCACCATGAGCAGGCCGACGCAAAGTGCGGTCGTACACACGGCGAAGAGCAAAATCGGCACGACTTCGATTTGCATAACACCTCCCGCCGTAATGAGTTCCAACGTTAGAGCCGACGACTTTGTGAAAGCTTTCACGAAGTCGGGCCCAGAAACAAGACCCGGCAAAACCGTCGAGTCCGCCCGCATCGTAGCGGCATGGGAAAGTCTGGTCAAGCCAGCGCCGCCTGCGCCTTGTAACGCGCACATAGAAATGTCCCCCTGTTTCTGACCGATCCAGGTAGCGATCGGCCGACTCCAAATCCGAGATGCCGGCTCGAGTTAGCTCTTTCACCAGACGGTCTTGCAACGTGCGATTGACCCGCTCCACTCGACCGCCTGCCCGAGTGTGACAGCCGCACACCGGAAACCTTCCAGGCGTGGTATGCGGGGCTGCAATGGGAGTTGCAACAGGAACAGATCGAGCCACGGCGAAATCGCGTCAATCCTCGCCATTCATGAGAGCCGAGGTGGCGAGCCCGACTTGCCGCAACTCTTGTGATGAAGTAGGATTATAGCTCGCCTTTTTCCCCGATAGCTCAGTTGGTAGAGCGAGCGGCTGTTAACCGCTAAGTCCAAGGTTCGAGTCCTTGTCGGGGAGCTCCTTTCTCGGCCACGAACTCGGCCGACCATCCGGTTAACGCCCAGACTCCGAGAGACACGCATCTCGGCGTTTCACGCGTCACGCGTTTGCTGGCAAGGGTTTACGGCGACGGGCATGATCCGCCGCCTCTCTGCCTTTCGTGCTGCCGCCCGAAATCGGTAGGGTTCCTTGCGGGCGCCCGAAAAATCGCCACCGTACTCTCGCGCTCTCTCGCTTAACAGCCGCGCCGGGTTAACAACCCGGTTCCCGCCGCGGCCCGGTCGGAACCGTTACGAATTGCCGACGCATCGCGCTGCCAGGTAGCCCTCGTCCACATGCTGGAGCAGCAGCCTTTCGCCCGCAGACCGGCCAGTTTCGAGGCGGTCGAAACCTGCGGATTCGTGCGGCGGTGTGTCGGACCGAAGCGACTGAGTTGAGAAAGACTCAAGGCGACTCGGCGCATCGTACCGAAACCGCATGATCCCATCACCAAAGACTCCCGCCCCCTTTAATCCTCTGCGGCAATGAGCCGGTCGAGATACCACCGGGCAACCTGCGAGCGCCTGGCAACCGAAGCCCCCGCGGCGGCGTGGCTGTACCAATCCGCCAGGGCCTCGCCGGCCCCGTTCCGGGCGGCCCGGGCAAAAGCGGCCTCGGCGTCGGCAAAGTCCTCGTTGTCGGCCAGCGCGGTCCCGCGGCGGGCCTGGAGACGCCAGTCGTCGGGCCGCTGTTCGGCCAGGCGGTCGAGGTGCCAGAGCAGGCCGTAGGCGTTGCCGGTCGCCTCGGCTTCGCGGGCGCGGTCGTCGTGCGAGGCGGCCAGCTCGGCGCCCGGGTCGGCGCCGCGCTGCTCGGCAAGTGCCGCGGCCGCCTCCGGCCAGCGCTCCTCCAACTGGCGGCAGCGCTCGCGCCACGTGGCCGGATCCAGCAGCGCCGTGTCGCTGCCGCTGGGCTTGCATCCCGCGGCGGCCTCCATCCACAACGTCAGCCGCTCGGGATCGTCCGGAAAAGTCTCCGGCAAGTGCCAGTCGTGAATGTCACCCGCGGCGCTGGCGGTGATCAGGTGGTACGCCTCACTCTTGCTCCGGGGGCGTCGGCGACGGGCGCGAAGCACAGCGACAGCACCGGGGCGACGTGCAGCAGCGGCGGTCCAAGCGGCAGGCCCGTCGCGCTGTCCCACAAACGGACGCTGTTGTCGGCGAAAACCGTGGCCAGCATCCGGCCATCCGGACTGTACTGCATCCGCGACACCGGCGAAGGATGCACCATCGGCTCGCCCACCGCATGTCCGGCGGCGGCGTCCCATTGCTCGACGGTCCCGGCGCTCGATCGGAAGGCGAACACAGCGTCCCGTGAGCGCACGGCAATGGCGTTATTTGACCAATCGTCCGAAACGATGTCACCGGGGGGCAAGGCGGCAGGCGACGGCCGGCCGGTTTGCCGATCGAAGAGCTGCGGCCGAGTGACGTCGCTGTGATTTAGCGTCAGCACGGTTTGCCCCTGGTCCATGAAGCGAACTCCCGCGCAGTTGAACGGCTGGAACGGGCCGATGGGCAAAGCCCTGGTGAGGTCCCAGAGCCGGAAGCCCGGCCCGTCGCCGGGCCAACCCCGGTGGTAGCCGATCGCCAGTGCCTGGCCGTCGGGGCTGACGGCCAGTTGAGTCGGCGCGCTGGCCTGTTTAAGCAAACCGCGCGGCTGGCCGCTCTGCGCATCGAGGAGCACGGTTTGCGGTTCGCAGCCGACGGCGAGGGACGTGCCCGCACCTTGCGCGAGGCCGCCGAACTGCAAGGCGGCGGAAATCGAGAGGCGGCGGAAGCGGGCGACAAGGACGGCGTACCGTCAGCGCGGCGACGAATTCAAAGTGAAGCCAAAAGGCTTCGCGCGCGATCTCGATAATCTCCTGCGGCGCGTGGACGCCATGACCGCCGCTTGCGGCGGCGGCAATCCGCATACTGACCGCATGCGCGACTGCCTTCGACGCCTGATCGACCACTTTCGCGACTTCGTCCGCCATTTTCTGCCAGCGGAAAAGTAGCGTGGCGCGAAAACGCCCCGCTATGATCGGTCAGACTTTTCCAGCCTGACGGCCTGTCGGGCTGGACAGGGTCGGCAGGCCGAAACGACCAAGCGTGTTTACGACTCCCCTTATAGAACCGCGATCGGCGTGGGCACAATCGCGCCGGGGAAGAAAGGGGGAAGGAAACCAGTGCTCCGATGAGCGTGGATCAGCGTTGATTCGTGTTCCGATTTTCCGGTCGTCCCGCGTGCTTCTAGAACACTGCCCGCGTGCGACTACTATATCTACCACGAAACCGCCGAGCCGCCCTTGGCGCCGGACGACGCCGCCAGAGCCGCCCCATTCCTGCCGAATCCGGATTATCATGCCCGCGATCCGACGCAACGCCATGATAGAAGCACGCGATCACCGGCCGCCGCCGATTTGTTCGCGCCGATTTTCGCTTTCAGGGCCTTCGCTTCCGCGAACTCGCGTTCGGCTGACGAATGCACCAGCGACGGCATTGCGGCTCGCCCCGAATTTGCCTTTTCTGCTGGGATCACCTGTTATGTTGGCGGTCGCTGCAGAGGCTGGGCGTCTTGGTTCGTCGTATCCGCCGGGCTCGCCCCGGTGTCTCTGCCGAGGTGGCCTGGGCGGAACGCACGACTCCGGTAGAATAGGATTGATGTCGAGGGATTGGGAGGAAGTCGCCGTGCAAACGCTTCAAGTCATAAAACAAGCGGGGCCTGACGGTGTCATACACTTGTCGATACCGGTTGATGAAGCAGAGCAAA
>DATKRK010000076.1:0-21494 GCA_035532215.1 Pirellulales bacterium
CGGCACGTCGCCCATTAGCCGCGGGTGCGGAATCTCGCCCCAAGAATCGGGAATCGGCCAGGAAAACGAAGCCAGCCGCACGGGCCGCGTCACGGCGGCGCCGCCGATCTGGGCGCGGGCGGTGAAATTGGCCGAGACCAGAGCGCGCGGCGCGTCTTGATGCGCCGTCACAAGTAGGATGCCTCGCGACTGGCCGGCGGGGATTTTCAAGCCTCGCGCGGTGACGCCTTGCGGCAGGCCGTCCATCGACAGTTCAATATCCCCGTCGAACCCGTCGCGCCGCACCACGACGACCTCCAGCGCCATCGTCGCTCCGCCGCGCAAGGCCAGCGGTTTCGAGAGGGCCGCGCGGTCGCCGTTGCGCAATTCCATGTGCAACGCCCAGGCCACGACGGCAAAATCGGGCGCCGCCTTGCGAATGACTAACCGATAAATATTGCGCGGGTCGCTGCGCGTGCCGCCGAACAGGTCGCTCAACTGCAAGCGATGCACGCCGTCTTGTTGAATGGTCAGTTTCCCGAGGATGTCCGACGAGCCCGCGTTGTACGGCGGGCCGTCGTAGGCGTAGCCGTTGCTGGAGACTCGCACCGGGCTGGGAATGTCGCTCAACTCCGCGACGTCGGTCAGTTTCTCCGCATCGCCCGAGCCGCTGACGTGCTGCACGATGGCCGCCGCATCGGTCGGCCGGCCGAGGCGCTCCGAGGCGACTTCGACCCACCACACGTCGCCTTTCTTGGCCTCGAACTCGAATACGTCGACGTCGGCCGCCGGGAAGAAGCTGCCCGCGATGTCGCACGGCAGCGCAATCTTCTGCGCATGGGCGCCGTCGTTGTTGGGTTCGTTCTCGGCCATCGCGGCTTGCTCGGGCAGCGCAGCCGGAGGCCACGAGACCGAACTGACCGTGCGCGTCGCAGGATGCGGCACGATGGGGGCGCCGGGCGACAGCTCTTGCAACACCAGGCGGTAGAAATAAGCTGGCCCGCCGTTATAAGTCAAATCGTAGACCTTGATCACGTACTTGCCGTCGGCCGGCGCGGTGAAATCGAGCACGCCCCCTTGCCGTTCGACTTGCAAATCTTGTCCCGCGGCGTCGGCGACGACGAGCACCGCATTCAACTTGGAATCGATGCCGCGAGCGGCGCATTCGATCGCGACGCGTTGGTCTTTACGAGCCGCGAACACGAAGTGATCGACCGCGCGCGGAGAGGCCACGGCATTGCAGACGGAGTTCAGCGGCAATTCCAGCGCGGCGGCCAGCGACGTGTTCGCCGTCGTCCGGACGACTTCGGGCAGCGAGCCAACCGAGAAAATGCGCGACGAAGAAATGCCCAGCCGAGACATCATGCGGGCTTCGTACAGCCCGAGCGGGCAATCGGCGGCAATGGCGACCAGGTATTTGTTCGGCTCGGGCTTGCCGGCGGCGTCGAGCTTGCGGCTGGCCTTGATGCGAGGATCGGAAAACGCCAATTCATCGGCCTGGTCGAGGTTCTCTCCGCCGATCACGACCTCGATCTCGGCGCCCGCCTTTCCGCCCATCGGCATCGTGGTCAGCAATCGCGGAGCAGGAAGCCCTACCGACTGCGCCCAGGCGGTCGTGGAACCCAACGTTGCCGAACCCAGCACCGCGGCGAAGAACAGGGCGCCAAGCGAACTGCAAGTGCGAATCCGGGAAGCCTCAGGCCGCGTCTGGGCGAAGCTCCAATTCGCTGGGGCATCGCTCCGCTCTGCCGCCAGCCACCCTAAGCATTTAGCTTTCGCAATCATCGTTTCACAACCGAGACGGTGTTAGTGATTGAACAGGAATTCTTTGGTATTGATCAACGCCCAGATCAGATCTTGAAAGTTCTCGCGGCTGGCCCGCAACGCGTCGATCGGCTTGCCGTCGGCGCCGACGCGCGGTTCGGCGAAATAGTCGAGTGCGACCTGCAACTCCTCCGGGCGCGGTTCGCGGGCGAACGCAGCCAGGTACAGTTCGCGAATTCTTGCTTCGAGGGGCTGGTCCGATTTTGCCAGCCGTTCGGCGCGGCCGTTGCTATGGGCGAGCTTGGCCTTGATGTCGCCGGCATTGATCAGGTGCAGGCTCTGCGCCAGGCTGGACGATTGCACCCGTTCGCACTCGCAAACACTTTCGCCTTCCGGCCGGCCGAAGACCTTGAGGAACGGCGTCGAGCGGTTGTAGCTGTTGTCGGGCAAGGCGACGGCTCGCGTGCCGGGCGGCAGGTTGGCAAAATCGGTTTGCGTGCCGGCCAGGCGGTCGATGGCGTCGAGCAACGCCTCGGCTTGCAGCCGCCGCGGGTAAAAACGCGAGTAGTTCTGGCGGTCGGCAAGGTTGTGCTCGTTGGGCGTTTGGCTCAACTGGTAAGCGTTCGAGCGGGTGATGACGCGAACCAGGTTCTTCAGATCGAAGCCGCTGGCGATGAAGTGCTGCTCCAGCGCCGCCAACAAAGCGGGGTTGGTCGGCGGGTTCGTGTCGCGGATATCGTCCTCGGGCTCGATCAGCCCGCGCTGGAAGAAATGTTTCCAGTAGCGATTCACCAGCGCCTTGGCGAAGAACGGGTTGTTCTTGGAACTCATCCAGTTGGCCAATCGCAGCCGCGGGTCTTCGTCCGGGGCGACCGCGCCGACCTTATCGCCCAGAGCGGCCGGCCTCAGCGCTTCGCCGCTCTTGATGTTCGTCGCCACGGCCACGCCGCGCTTGTGGAAGATCAGGTCTTCGCCGCGCGTCCCCGAGGGCTTGCGGCCGACCTGCGTGAAGAACGCCGCCAGGCTGTAATAGTCGTCCTGGCTCCAGCGCTCGAACGGGTGGTGATGGCACTGGGCGCATTGCATGCGCACGCCCAGAAAGAGCTGCGCCACGTCTTCGACCTGCTGCTTGGGCTCTTTGACCCGCTTGTACCAGGCGACCGGCGGATTTCCCAGCACCGTGCCCGTGGCCGCCAGCAGTTCGCGGACGAACTGATCGTAAGGCTTGTTCGCCAGCAGGCTGTCGCGGACCCAGGCGTGAAACGCGAAGTTCGACAGCATGTCGCTGGCGTCGTCCCGCCGATTCTTCAACAGCGCCGTCCATTTGGCGGCGAAGTAGTCGGCGTAGTCGGGGCTTGCCAACAGCGCGTCGATCGCCTTGTCGCGCTTGTCGGCGTCGGTGCTGGCCAAAAAGGCCCGCGCCTCGTCCTCGGTCGGCAAGCGACCCGCGATATCGAGCGTGACGCGCCGCAAAAACGTGGCGTCGTCGCAAATGGGCGAGGGCGGCACGCCGATTTGCTTCAGGTTCGCAAACACCTGCTCGTCGACGAAGTTCTTCGCCGGCGGCAGATTCTCGACCGGCGCGCCCAGCGGCACCGACGCGCTGTACACGGCGACGCGGCCCTGGTAGCGAACCATCACCGCGACGTTGCCGGAGATATCGAGGATCTTCACCAGCCCGCGATCGTTGACCTCGGCCATCGCCGCGTCGTTCGATTCGTAGAGCGCCATGCTCGTGACGTCGCGAACGCTGCCGTCGCTGTAGCGGGCCAGCGCCTTGAGCTGCTGCTGGCCGCCGCGGGCGATGGAGCCCTGCGCCGGCTGCACTTCGAAGGACTGGAACTTAGGAGCATCGTCGCGATCGGCCGGCGCGCCTTGGGCGATCCAGTTGCGAAGCAAGGCGTAGCCCTCGGACGAGACAGGCAGACGCAGGCCGCCGCCGTGCGGAACCTGGCCCGAAACCTTGAGGAGGATCAGGCTGTGGTCAGGCGCCGCGAACGACAGCCGCCGGCCGCGCGCCTCTTTGACCAGGTGCTCGTAATCCTCAAGCGGTTCGAAACCCAATAGCGACAGCCGAAAGCCATTTTGGCCGTTGCCGGCCTTCGCATGACAAACGCCGACGTTGCAGCCCGCCTTGGTCAAGACCGGAATAATGTCGTTGACGAAGCTGATCGGCCGTTCGCCGGCGCCGGCCAGTTGCGGCGTCAGCGCCAGGCAGAGAGCGGAGATGGATGCGGCGAGCAATCGTCGCGGCAGAAATCGCAGCCGGGGATCGTGGTCAAGGCAGGTCATGGCGTTTCCGCTTGAGGCCGCGTTCGGGGCTGGGGCAGGATGTTACGGGCGAGGCTGGCAGGCGGGGGCTTGGTTTCGGAAAGGCTCGACTCGGTCAGGCCTTCCGCGATCCAGGCAATCTCATTAAACCAACATTTTTATTGCGAAGCGAGCCCGAAATTGTCCAGATTCGCCGCAGCCGCCATTGTAACAACTCGCACCGCGCCTGCAAAAATCTATTTCCTTCGGTCGAGATGGCCCGACTTGTTGATCGCCCGCAATAGCCGCAAGCCAATCAAGATGCTGGTCGCGCTGCCGAGTACGCCCAACAGCGAGAGATCGACGAAGGGAATCATTGGCCCCGTGTTGTTGGCCAACAGCCAGGACGAGCCGAGAAACAAGGCGCTGGCCAGCATGCCGAGCACCAGGCGGTTCACCGAAGGCTCCAGGCCCCGATGGTCGAGGTGTACGTCGAAACTGCCGCTTTGCACCTGCTGGAGAATGTCGATGAGCCCCCGCGGCAGCACCTCGGCCAAGTACTCCAATTCGGTAAACAGCCTTCGCAGCCGACGCAATTGCCTAAAGGGCGACAGCCGGCGGAACATCATTTGCCGCTGGTAAGGGCGCATCACCTCGACCAGGCTGAACCGCGGGTTCAACAGCCGGCTGGCGCCTTCGAGCATCACCAGCACTTTGATTAGCAGCGCAATCCGCGCCGGCAGCATGATGTGGTAGCGGCGAATGATTTCCACCAGCTCGTTGAGCGCGCCGCCGAGTTCGAGTTCGTCGATGTGCTGATGCGCGTAGTGAGCCAAAAAATCGGTGACGTCGATGCTCAGCGACGCCTGGTCCAATTGCGGCGGGGCCGAGCCGATGCGGGTGATGATCAAGGTCAAGTGCTCGGCGTCGAGGTTCACCACCGCCGAGAGCATCTCTTCGATCAATTCGCGCAGCGGCTCGTCGATCCGCCCGACCATGCCGAAGTCCAACAGTCCGATCACCCCGCCCGGCAGCACCAAGATGTTGCCGGGGTGCGGATCGGCGTGGTAAAAGCCGTTGGTGAAGATCATCGTCAAGTAAATCTCGGCGCCGCGCCGCGCGAGTTCTTCCAGGTCGTGGCCTTCGGCCGCCAGCCGAGCCGTCTCGCAGAGCTTGATCCCTTGCAGCCGCTCCATCGTCAGGACGCGGCCGGTCGAAAGTTCGGGATAGCATCGCGGAATGTGAATTCGCGGATTGCCCGCGAAGTCCTGGGCGAATTGCTGCATGTGCCGCGCTTCGCGGTTGAAATCCAGTTCGCGCAGCAAAATGCGTTGGAACTCCTCGACCGTGGCGCGAGGCCGATAGTTCTGGAATTCGGGGATCATCTCGGCCATCTGCGCCAGGCCGCCGAGGATGTCGAGATCGACGCGAACTTTGTCTTCGATGCCGGCGTGTTGCACCTTGACGACGACTTGCTCGCCCGAGTGCAGCCGCGCGCAGTGAACCTGCCCGATCGAAGCCGAGGCCAAAGGCGCGTCGTCGAATTCGGCGAACAAGGACTCGACCGGCGCGCCGAGTTCCTCTTCGATCGTCTTGCGGACCGCGGGGGCCGGGTCGGCGCGGACCTCGTCTTGCAGGTGTTGCAATTCGGTGGCCAAATCGACGCCGATCAGGTCGGGACGCGTGCTGAGAATCTGCCCCAGTTTGATGAACGTAGGGCCCAACTCGTTGAGCGCCAGCCGAATGCGGACCTCCGGCCGATGCTTGGCCAGCACCTCGCCCTCGGCGTCCTTGAAGAATCCTTTGAAGAAATCCAGATCGAGCCGGCTGACCCAATTGGCCAGGCCGTACTTGCTGAGCACCGAGAGGATTTCGCCCCAGCGGTTGACGTTCCGGTAAATCTGCGGAATCGAGGTGATTTTCATCGGGCAGACGAGGTTCTCTCAGCGGCGCAACCGGCGACGCGGCGCCAATTCGCGGGGTGCATCAGGACGATACTCTCCGGGGCCATCGTTGCGACGTTTCGCTCGTCAACCTAGACTATTCTATCCTGAAGAGGATGAGAAAGGTGGTTTATGGTAAAAACCGTCGCCGTTCCGCTCCTGGTCGGAGTCGTCAGTGCGCTGGCGACCCTGGCGGTTACACGGTATTTTCCGTCTGCCGTGCTCTCTCCGCCCCCGGCCGCCGGCCCAAACGCGACTGGCAAGGGCGCCGGCGACGTGTTCGAGCGCGCGGCGCCCGACAAGGTGACGGCGCTGGCCCGGCTCGAGCCGGAGGACGGCGTCGTCGATATCAGCGGCACGCCCGGCGACCGCTTGCAGGAATTGAAGGTTCGCATCGGCGATCGGGTCAAGGCGGGCGACACGCTGGCGGTTTTAGAAAGTCGCACGCTGCGCCAGGCCGAGTTGGAACTGGCTCAGTCGCAGCTCGAAGACGCCGAAAAACGAGGCGCGGCCGAGGAAAAATACGCCGCCGCCTTGCGGCAAGAGGCCGAGCTCGCCAAGCGGCAGGCCCAGCTCGAACGGTTGGAAATCGCCGCCCAAAAGGACCAGATCGAAGGGCTGAAAATCGGCCTGGCTTCGGTCGAAGACGATCTCGAGCGGCTGGAAAAACTGCGTCGCTCCAGCTCCTCGACCGATGCTTCCATCGTTTCCGACCAGCAGCTTGAACACCAGCGCACCCTCAAGGAGAAGACACAGAAAGAGCTGGCCGCGGCCGAATCGCAACTCGCCAAGCTCCGCGACACGATCCAACTCAGCGAACAGCAGGCCGAAGCGAAAGTGCAGACGGCCCTGGCCAATCAGTCCCGCATCCCCAGCACGCTGGCCCTCGATTCGCTGCGCAAGAGCGTCGAACTGGCCCGGCGCCGGCTGGAGTTGTCGACGATCCGCGCGCCGAGCGACGGCGAGATCCTGAAGGTTTTTCTCAGCGCGGGCGAAACCATCGCCCAGCAGCCCATTCTGCAGATGGCCGACACCAGCCAGATGGTCGCCGTGGCCGAGATCTACGAAGACGACGCCTTGCACGTCAACCAGGGGGCCGCGGCCTCGGTCGACAGCGAAGCGCTGGAAAAGCCGATCGCCGGCACGGTGACGTATGTCGGCTCGATGGTGGCTAAAAACACGGTGATGAGCCTGACGCCGACCGCCAGCGCCGATTTGCGCGTGGTCGAAGCCCGGATTCGCCTGGAGCCGAGTCCCGAGGCGCGGCGGTTGATCAATTTGCAGGTGACGGTTTCCATCTCGGTCGAACCGTCCGCCCAGGCGGCGAAACCATAAAACGCGGGCGGTCCGGGGGATCGTGAACGCACGAAAATCGCAGCACGCATTCATGAAGACTCCGCTGGCCCTGCTCAACCTGCTGCACGACAAAACGCGAACGCTGGTGGCGATCGCCGGCGTGGCCTTCGCCGTGGTGCTGGTGCTGATGCAACTCGGCTTCCTGAATTCGGTCCGGCTCACGGCGACCGAGATCTACGAGCAGTTGATCTTCGACGTCGTGCTGGTCTCGCCCCGCTACCTGTATATCTCGAAGGCGGGCGAGTTCCCGCGCACGCGGTTGTTTCAGGCCGAGAGTACGCCCGGTGTGGCCGACGTCCGGCCGCTGTATCTGGGCTTCAATTTCTGGTTGAATCACGACCCTTCGGAGGCGAATCCCTCGCGTCGCGGCATCTTCGTGATCGGTTTCAACCTGGAAAAGCCCGTCTTTCGCCTGCCGCCGCTGGCGGGCGATTTGTCGCCGCTCAAGCAGCCGGGACACGTCTATATGGACACCTTCTCGCGCAAGCAGTTCGGCCGCTGGCGAAATAACAACAACCTGGAAGTCGGCATGCGGCGAATTCAGGTGGCGGGCGAGTTCAGCATGGGCACCGGCTTCGGCGCCGACGGCGACATCATCGTCAGCGATCAGACGTTCAAGCGGCTATTCCCCAACCGCTCTCTCGACGAAGTCAGCCTGGGCCTGATTCGCGTCGCGCCCGGCGCCGATCCGGCCGAGGTCGCAGCTCGACTGCGGCGCCGGCTGCCTCCCGACGTGCAGGTCTATACGCGAGGGCAGATCGAAGACCTGGAGCGCGAACACTGGGTGAACCGGACTTCCGTGGGCGTCATTTTCTCGCTCGGCGTCGTGGTCGGATTCATCGTCGGCACGGCGATCGTCTACCAGGTGCTGTCCAGCGACATCACCAATCACATCGCCGAATACGCCACTTTGAAGGCCATCGGCTACGGCCCGAGGTATCTGGCCGGGGTGGTGCTGACGCAAGCGCTGATTCTGTCCGTGCTCGGGTTCCTGCCGGGCTGGGCGATCTCGCGATTGCTGTACTCGATCACCAGCGAAAGCGCGAAGATTCCGATGGAGTTGGGCCTGAAGTTGTCGCTGGGCGTGCTGGCGATGAGCATCGTGATGTGTTCGATCTCCGGCTTGGCCTCGCTCCGCAAGGTGACGACGGCCGATCCGGCGGACCTGTTTTAAAGGGGGCGTGAAGGCGCGTGCGGACTCCGCTGGCCTGGAAAAACCTGACCTACGATTTGCGCCGTCTGGCCCTGGCGGTAGGCGGGGTCGGCTTCGCCGTGCTGTTGATGTGCATGGAGCTCAGCTTCCGCGAGGCGCTGTTCGACAGCACGCTGGCGCTGATCCGCAAGCTCGACGGCGACTTGATCATCACCAGTTCGGCCAAGTACACGCTGCTCGTCCGCGAACCGTTCGCCCGGCGCCGGCTGTACCAAGCCCTGGGCTGCCAAGGGGTCGCCGCGGCCGCCGGGCTCGACATCGAAACGCAACTATCCTTGTTGAAGAACCTGACCACCGGCGAAGACCAGCCGATCCGCGTGCTGGCCTTCGATCCCGACGATCGCGTGTTGAAGATTCCCGACGTCCCGCGCCACTTGGAACAATTGCGGATGCCCGACACCGTGTTGTACGACCGCAAATCGAAATCGAGCTACGGCGTTCTGCCGCCCTACGACGAGCCGCTGGAGCTGGCGAAGCGAAAGATCACGATCGTCGGCGAGTTCGAGCTGGGCACTGATTTCGCCAACGACGGCAATCTGATCATGAGCGACGTCAACTATCATAAGATTTTTCCCCAGCGCAATGCGGGTCCCGACGGCATGGCCGAAGTGGAAGTCGGCGTGGTCAAGGTCGAGCAGGGAGCCGACCCGTTGGCCACGCGCGACCGTCTGCGGCGGTTGCTGCCCGACGACGTGACGGTGTTCGCCAAACAAGAGTTCGAAGACCAGGAGAAGCATTTCTGGCAGACGGCCACGCCGATCGGCTATATTTTCTGGCTGGGCACGATGATGGGCTTCGTCGTGGGCATCGTGATCTGCTACCAGATTCTCTACGCCGACATTGCCGATCACATGGCCGAATTCGCCACGCTCAAGGCGATGGGCTACGGCAGCCGGTATTTCATCGGCGTCGTCTTGCAGGAGGCGGTGATTCTCTCGTTTCTAGGGTTTTTGCCCGGCGTGGCGGTCAGCGGGCTGCTCTGCCAGTTCGTAGCTCGAGCCACCGGCTTGCTGGTGCGCGTCAGTCCGCCCACGTTGGCCTCGGTGCTGGCGCTGAGCCTGGGCATGTGCATTGCGTCGGGCTGCCTGGCCATGCGCAAGTTGATGTCGGCCGATCCCGCGGAGCTATTCCGATGAACGACGCCAGCACGATGACCGCCGCGTTCAGCAGCCTGCGTTCGGCCACGCGCGAACACCCCTCGTTGAGAAAAGGCTACGACGAGAGCCGCATCGGCGTGCAGGTTCGCGGCTTGAACCACTCCTTCGGACACGGCGAGCTGCGCAAGCAGGTGTTGTTCGACAACAATCTCGATCTCACGCGCGGCGAAATCGTCATCATGACCGGCCCCTCGGGCTCCGGCAAGACGACCCTGCTGACGCTGATCGGCGCCCTGCGGACCGTGCAAGACGGCAGCCTGAAGGTCATGGGCCGCGAATTGCGCGGCCTCGGCAGCCGCGAACTGATCGAAGTGCGGCGCAACGCGGGCTTCATCTTCCAGGCGCATAACCTGTTCGAGTCGCTGACGGCCTATCAGAACGTGAGCATGTCGATGGAGCTGAAAGGCTACGACCGCGCGACGATCCGCCAGCGCGCCGAAGAACTGCTCGCCGCGCTGGGCCTGGGGCGCCGCATTCATTACAAGCCCGACTCGCTCTCGGGCGGGCAGAAGCAGCGCGTGGCCATCGCCCGCGCCTTGGCCAGCCGGCCGTCGCTGATCCTGGCCGACGAGCCGACCGCGGCGCTGGACAAGGAGTCGGGCCGGACCGCGGTCGAACTGCTCCGCAAATACGCCACCGAAGAGAACGCCACGATCCTGATCGTGACGCACGACAACCGCATCCTCGACGTCGCCGACCGGATCGTGAACATGGTCGACGGCCACGTGATTTCGGACGTGGTGATCGTGGAAAGCGCGGCGATCAGCGAGTTCCTGCGGCAGTGCCACGTCTTTAGCGATTTGTCGGCAAGCACGCTGACCGAAGTGGCGGACAAGATGTCGCTGGAAAAACATCGCGCCGGCTCGACGATCATCCGCCAGGGCGATCGAGGCGACAAGTTCTATCTGATTCGCGAGGGCCAGGCCGAAGTGTCGATCGCCGACGGCAAAGGCGCCCGCACGGTCGCCACGCTGGGCGTCGGCGACTTTTTCGGCGAGGCCGCGCTGCTCACCGGCGCGCCGCGCAACGCCACCGTGCGCGCCGTCGAAGACCTGGAACTCTACGTGCTCGGCAAACAAGATTTCGACGCCGTGATCGAAGCCAGCGCGACGTTCAAGGAAGAACTGCGCAAAGTGCTCTTCGGGCGTCAGTAGGGCGTTCGCGTGGCGCGAGGCGAACCTTCGACAAGAATCAAGCTTTGATCCGCCGCCAGGTCGGCGAATTCTTGGCGCAACCCCGAGGGCCAGCGCACGTGCAATGTTTCTACGCGGTCTGTGGCGCCTAAACCGAACACCAGTTGCCGCTGGTTGCTCGCCAGGTAGCCGTCGCCCGCCGTAACCCATAGCGTGCGGCGGCGCCCGGCGGCGGCGATCGTCACCTCGGCGCCGACGGCATCACGTGCGGACTTCACGCCGCGAAGCTGCACGGCAAGAAAATGCCCCGTTTCCTTCGAGACGTTGGCCACCAACGCGGCCGGCGCATCCAAATGCGAGACGACAAAGTCCTCCCGGCCGTCGCGGTTGAAATCAATCCGCGCCAGCCCCCGGCCTAAATACTTGCCTTGGAAGAATTCGCCCAGTTCGGCGGCGGGCAGTTCCGCGAATTTCCCACCGCCCAGCCCGCGAAAGTATTGCGGCGGCATTTCGAAAGGCATCTGCTGATACGACAAATCCTCGATGTGGCCGTTGGTCACGACCAGGTCCAATACGCCGTCGAGATCGCCGTCGAGGAACTGCGCGCCGAAGCCCAACATGTTGTAGCTGGGCGCTCGCAAGCCGGCGGTCGACGTGGCGTCGACGAACATTCCGCCGTCGCCCTGCAGGTAGAGCGTATTCGGCTCGCCGTAGAAATTCGTGACGAACAGGTCGAGCTTGCCGTCGCCATCGGCGTCGCCGGCGGCCACGCCCATGCAGGCCAGCACGTGGCCGTCGCCGTCGTAAGCCAATCCGGCCAGCACGCCGCGCTCGGCGAACCGCGGCGCCGACCCCGGTTCGGCCGTCTCGTTGAAAAAACAGAAATTGGCGTCCTCGTCGTTGGCCACGAACAGGCTCAGCCGGCCCGTGCCGTCGAGATCGCCCGCGACGACGCCCAAGCCGTTGCCGCCCGCGACATTCAGCCCCGCCTCGTCGGTGCGCTCCTCGAAGCGGCCGTCTCCCAGGTTCAAGTAAAAACGATCGGGCTGCGGTTCGAACACCGTCGGCTGGCAAGCTCGGGGTCTTCCGTTTTCGCCGCAAACTCTTTCGTAGACGTCGGGGGCCTGAACGTAATTGACGTCGTAAATGTCCGCCAGACCGTCGCCGTTGAGATCGGCCAGCAGGCAACTGGTCGTCCAGGTTTCGCCGTCGATGCCCGCCGCATCGCTGAGGTCGCGAAACGTGCCGTCCCCTTGGTTCATATAGAGCCGATTGACCCCGACGTTGGCCACGTAGAGATCGGCGAAGCCGTCGTTGTTGAAATCGCCCGCGGCGACCCCCTGGCTGAAGCGGTCTTCCATGACAAAACATAGCGCGGTGACGTCTTCGAAGGTTCCGTCGCCCCGGTTGCGGTACAGGCGGTCCAAATGCTCGGTCTGCCCCGTCACGGGCGGCCAGCGGCAACCCTGCGTCAAGTAGAGATCGGGCCAGCCGTCGGCATCGAAGTCGACCACGGCGACGCCGCCGCCGGTGAACTGAAACATTCGCCGGCCGCCTTCGTAGCTATCGCTGCCAGCGTAGTAGCGGAAGTCGATGCCCGCCCGCGCGGCCGCGTCCTCGAAGCTCGTTCGATAGTCCGCCAGTTCCGGCGCCGGCGAGGATTTCTCTGGCAGAGATTCGGCGTCCCAACGCGGCAGGGCGAAATTGGAAAGGTCGAGCTGCTTGGCAGGATTCGCCGAATCCAGCACCAGCGGCGGCCTGTCTTGCAACAGGGGCTCGAGTCGCCGCAAGGCTGCTTGGCTGGCCTTTTCATGCGGGTTGGCGCTGAGAATCACGCGATGCCAGGCCCATGCCTCCCAGACGCAGCCGAGCGACTCGGTCAGTTCGGCCGCGGCCCGAATGGCGTTCGGGTTGTTGCGGTTCGCGAACAGAATTTCAATCAGGGCGGCCAACTTGCCGATACGCAACGCGCGGTCGCTCAAACTTCTGGCGCCGGCCGAATCGCCCAAGGATTGCAGCGCCTGGGCCAACAGGTAGGTGGCCGCGTGGTGCGCAGGATCGCGCTTGAGCGCCTCCCAAAAACAGCGCGCCGCGCCGCGCACATCGCCGCGCCGTCGGGCCCATTGTCCACGGGTCACCCATACGTCCGGATGCGCCTCGGCGGCGGGCGCCGACCGCAGGAGCCACTGGCCGAATTCGGGATCCTCTTCGTTCAACAGCACTTGGCCCAGTTCGGCCCGGGCCTCGATCAACTCCGGCGCTTTGGCCAAAACCTGTTTCAACAATCCTTTCGCTTTCCGCAGTTCGGAATGGTGAATCGCAGACCGTGCCTGGCCCAGCAGCGGCAGCGGGTCTTCGGGCGCCGTCTGGTGACATCGCTGCAGCTCTTCCGACGCTTCGATGGCCAACACGTGATGGCCCAAGAGCATCAAATGTTCCAGGGAAAACCGCTTGCCGCGAACCAGCGAGAGCAGGTGCGGGAGCGACTCGAAGCGGCGCCCCTCGATGCCGAGCAAATAGGCGAGGTGGTCGCGGGGGAAGTGCAATTCGGGATCGATGGCCAAGGCGCTGCGATACTGGGCTTCGGCCGCCGACGCAAGATGCGTTTGCAGCAGAATATCGCCCGCCGCGGCATGGCCGAGCGCGGTCTCATGGCTCGCGTCCTCGGGAAGCTGCGCGTAATAGCCCAGCGCGTCGGTCAGCCGGCCCTGCTTGGTGGCGGCCTCGCCCGCCACCAACAGCGCGGCGGCCGAGGGGCCGTATCGCGCGATGAGCCGCAGGCCGAGGTCCTCGGCGGCGGCGTAATCTTTGGCGGCCAGGGCCCGGCGCGCCTGCTCGAGCCGCACCTTGGCGGGCACGTCCGCCGCGCAGAAACGATACCAGCGATAGCCGGCGGCCAGCAGCGCCGCCGCGGCGATTGCCGCCACGATCGCGCGTCGTTTACGTCCCGCCGCCTTCGTCGCGGTTTCCAACTCTCGCGGCGCCTTGTTGGCGGCTTTTGCGTCTTCGCACGCTGCAACCCGTGTTCGGCGATTCACGAGACGACCGAGTGGCTTGGGGACGAGCGGCTATTTCGACGTCAACACGATCGGAATGTCGTTCTTGCCCTCTTTCACCGTGACTTTGATTCCCGAGCTGGTCGGATTCTCATACTTTTGAGGAACCACGTATTTCATTGCCGAGTCCTTGGGACGCTGCCCATCTTGGGGCTTGGCCGCCTCAGTCGAGGTGGGAATGTCAGGCAGTTTGACTTTCAGGACTCCGACGTTGTATTCTCCCGGCAAGGTTCCGGAGCCGGCTTGGGGGCTATACCCCGCCTTCAGCGCCGTGAGCCGGTATTTCCCCGCCGCATCGGTCATTCCCGTAGCCATGGCGCCCACTCCTTCCATGACCGGGGTGAACGTGACGGTAGCGTCCGCGACCGGCTCCCCGTCAAGAGTGATCAGTCCCTCGACCTCTTCCGTTTTCAAGCCCGGCGGCGCTGAATTGCAGCCAACCGACGCGCACATGATTCCCGCGGCCATCCAGGCGATTAATCGTGGTTTCGTTAATGACATGGAACAATGCTCATCGCTAAGACAATGAAATGAAAGCTAATGCCGAAAAAAGAAACGGCGCTCTGGAATTGGGACTCGTCGAGCCTGGCTTCCCGCGAACGGAGACTTGCTCTTCCGCCCAGGCGGCCCGTGCCAATCGACAACCGGGCCGCCCTTCGATCGGGACCGTATGGCACGCTAGTCACGCGCCAGACGTCTCATTGCGCACGGCCGGTGTGCTGCGCTATTTACTTTCTACTAGACCGGCTGTAGCAACGGCATCACCGCTGCGAGTCGTTCCCATCGACCCCCAAACGCCGTAGGGCGAGGGCCCCATGTACTGCTGCGGGTTATCGCCGCCAAATGTGGACAGACCAGCTACGGTCGCGGCCTGGTTTCCGGCGTCGATATTGTCATTGACGAAGCGGACCGATCCATCCAGCATGGCGACGTTGACGCCCGCTGGATGATAGCTGCTGGCGGCAATCATAGCCCAACCCTCGATCCAATCGCCGCAGCTTGGCCCGTTGGGCGGGACCATGTGGAAGTATTGGGTATAGGCAATCCGGTCGTCGGACCAATCCCAGCCGATTTCCTGGTTGCCGCCGGCTGTATCGATGCTTCCGGTATACAGATTGCCGGGCCCAACTCTCGCCCAACAAACGCTGGGCGGCGATCCGTTATTCAAAGGAGCGCCCGTTGCAAACCCCACACCCACGCGGCGGTCGCCCTGTCGGCCGATCTTGCACTCGGCGACGGCGGCCGTGTTGCTCAAGCCGTCGGTAACCATGCCGTAGTTGATAACCGTATATCCTCCCGTCCCGAACACCCCTCGGCTTTCCCACCACCCGTTGGCGACCAGGTAGTCGCCCCGGTTCCCGTGATAGTTGGTCGGCTCTAGGCCTCGCGCCCCTGCACTCCCGCTGCCACCAATGCCTTCCTGGTAGCTGTATTGTTCATCCGAAGGACATTTCAAGCCGGGCACGGGCGTCGTGTTAAAGGCATAGCCGCTGTCCCAAGGCACTCTGTTGTAAACCCCTTGCTCCAGGAAAGTGTTGTACATCTGCTGCTGTTCCTTGTAAGGCAGCAACACCGTATGGAAGCCCCAACGCCAACTGGCGTTGGGCCAGGTAGGCACCTGTTGGCCATTCGAATTAGCTGAGTATACAGCCAACATGGGCTGCCACCCATCGGTCGGCAACTGCTTGTTGATGTCGTGGAAATTCTGCAGTGCGAGCCCCAATTGCTTCAGGTTATTGACGCATTGGGCGCGGCGGCCGGCTTCGCGCGCGGCCTGCACCGCCGGCAACAACAGCGCGATCAGAATCCCGATAATGGCGATCACGACCAGTAATTCGACCAGCGTGAAGGCCCGCATAGCGGCCTTCCGCCGGCGCTGGGAGGCGAGAACGATGGAACGGCAAAACATGACTGTTTCCCCCAAAGCTGAAGGATGAGAAGGTTGCTGCGGCGAAGTAACCACAGCAATGCGACAACAGGAACAACGATTAGAATGGATAAGGACGGCGCGCGATGGGCGGGACGTGCGCGAAACGCACGAACCGCCACGACATGCCTGTTCTCTGAGTCCGAACGCAAAAACAGTTTACCGCCTGCCGCCAAAGTGTGCAACGAACTTTTTTTAACTTTTTAAACAAGCATCAACTCGCGTTGTTGCGTGCCGCACGACTGGTTGTTGCGAGCCGCACGACTGGCCATGAACGTTTGCAGAGCCAGCCAAACGCCTTGAAAATGCGTGCCCATGAAAGGCCTGAGAATGGCCGCCTCGCCTCGACCAGGAAAAACGCGAAGGTTTTTGCGAGCCGCTTTTCCTAGCCCAGGCGCTTTGTAGATTAGCCCCCCCATGCTTTTAATTGCAATCTATTCGTAAAAAAACACAAATATTCCATTGCCAACCTGATTTCTTTTCCGAATCACAAGCAGGCGGAAATCGAACGCCGCAGACAACACGTCGCAGCCGCGAGCGCAACTTGCGAAACACTTGTGGCACAGACCGCACACTGAGCCGTTCCCTCGGCTTCGTTCAGCGCCGGTGATTTTCGCCCGGCGTCCATGCCGCGGGCCGCTCGGCGACCAGAGGGGCTTCGGAAATGGGCGCGTCTTCTTGCCGACAAACGCCGTACGCCGCCGCGTCCTGAGCGGAATTTTCGGTCTGACACTCCAGCACCAGTTTGCCCTGAGCTTCCTTCAGTTTCGCAAGGGCGATCTTCCAACCGACGATGCGGTGGGTCTCGTCGCTTTGGGCCTGAAAGGCCTTGAGCCGCGCCGTCGCGATCTCGGCGAACGAGGCCTCGTCGATCTGTTGCTGGCGGGTCAGTTCGGCGATCCGCCTGTCCCAAGCCGCCGTCTGCTGCTTGGCGATGGCGATCTCTCGCAGCCGGGTTTCGACTTGCCGCGCGGCCTGCTGAATTTCGCTGGTTATTTCCAGCCGTCGCTGCCTGGTGTAGTCGGCCAGTTGTCGGCGGCGCACGGCCAGTTCGCGTTCGTTCGATTTTCGCTGGCCGAAGAGCCGCGCGCCGATCAATTGGATCAACCCGGTAAATTTGCTCTGCGAGCCGAGCAAGCCGTCGGCGCCTGCGACGACTTGTCGCACGACCGACAGCGTCTTCGTATCGACCCAGCGCGGCAGCGACGCCAAAAACTGCATTTCCGGCCGCTGCGCGAGCCCTTCCTGCACGGCGGCATCCCTATCGATCGGCTCGACGGCGACTTTCCAATCGGTCGTCGGCCAAAGCCGCACATAGGCGTCGGTCGTCTCCAGACCCAGCAGACGAACGAGTTGGGCATTGAGTTGTCCGAGCGGCAGCTCGAGATCGGTTTGTTTATCGATCAGATCGAGGCGCTGCCGGGCGAACTCGCCGTCGTCGAAGGGGATTTGCACGCCTTGCCCGCGCAAACGTTTGATCTTGCCCAGCGCGTCGTCGTCTTCCGCCAGGCTGGCCTCCAGGATCGACAGATTGGCTTCGGCCTCGGCGATCTTATAGTAAGTCTCCAACGCGGCGCCGGCCGCTTTATTGCGGGCTTCCAGTTCGCTGGCGCGCAAGGCCCGTATGCGCAGTCGATCTTCTTCCGACAGGCCATGATGGCGCGAAGCGCTGGCTTGCAGGCTGCGGCGTTCGGCGGCCATCGAATTGCCTTGCGTGGACGCCGCCGCGGCCATGCACTGGCAAGTTTCGGCAGTCAACGAATGATAGTCGGCCGGCGTCGGAAACGGACGGCCCAGGGCGAGATCCACTTCCTCGGGCGAACCCACGTCGCTGACGTCGAATTGAAAGCCGGCGGGCTCGATCTCCGGCAGCGAGTCTTCGAGCACGGCGACCGATGCGCTCCCTGAGGCGCTCGCAGAGCCGGCGGCGCGATAGTGGGTTGCGCATCGCGCGCAGCCCGATGCCGCAGCAGTCGAAAGCAGGCCGAGCAAAATCGCACGAGGCCAATTGGGCATTCTCGCTCCCCAACAACGGCGCAGCGGTAACGCGATACTTTACTCTCATCGCCGCGCGCGGCGGATCGTCTGGAGCAATTCTTACTGCCCTACTGGTAGCCATACTCCTTAAACCAAGCCCAAGCCGCCTCGGCTGCCTGACGCGCAGGCGCGAGACGATAACCAAGCTCGCGAATCGCTCGTTGCGAGCAGAAATGATGCTCGAGGTTCGACATGCGGGCGGCCGCCAGATTGAGGTCTCCTTCGCGGCCCGTAACCTTCCCCCAGAAACTCCCCAGGCCCCCAACCGTCAAGGTCAGCCAGCTCCGCACGCTTTTAATTGGCGGCGGGCCGCCCGTCACTTCGGCGAACATCCGCCAGGCCTCGAGATAAGACATGGGCTCGCCCCCTAAGATGTACCGCCGGCCCGCGGCGCCTCGCTCGGCCGCAGCCAGAATGCCCGCCGCCACTTCGCGGACGTCGCAAAAGTCGTTTCCGCCGGGCGGAGCGAATCGTCCTTGCCCCCTGGCAACGGCCAGCAGCATTCGGCCGCTCGAAGGCTTCCAATCCCACGGCCCGAGCATGAACGCCGGATTGACGATTACGGCGTTCAAGCCTTGGCGAACTTGTTCCAGCACGACTTGCTCGGCCTCGCGCTTGGTAACCACATAAGGACAAAGAACGTGGTCGCCCAGCGGCGTGTCTTCGTCGGCCGGGGCCGCTCTCGAACCGCAAGCCATCGCGTCGACCGTCGAGACGTGGACCAGCCGGGCGCCCGCCAGGCGGCAGGCGGCCGCCACGTGCTGCGTCCCCTCGACGTTCACCGCGCGTTGCTCTTCGAGCCCCGTCCAACCGATGCGAACGCGGGCGGCGGCGTGGACCACGCACGAGGCGCCTTGGCAAGCGCGGCGAACGGCGTCCGGGTCTCGCACGTCTCCTTGAGCGAACTCCACGTCGAGCCCGGCGAGCGGGCGGGGGTCGGCCGTCGCTCGCTGCAGCACGCGCACCCGTCGCCCGCGCTCGAGCAGCAGCCGCACCACGTTGTTACCGACCAGCCCCGTAGCGCCCGTCACCAAAGTCAGCATGATCCGCCTGAGCCAATTACCAAGCTGCGATTTAAAGCAGTCCCACAGTACGATTCCGTTAAGATATACCGCACGCGGGCGCCAACGAGATGCTTGGACGGCATGTGGGGCGGCCTTCCAGGCCGTCAATGGCCGGCGGGTGAGGAAGGCCGCCCCACGACCAACGCACGTCTCATTCTTAGCCGGGCATAGTATAAAGGCCCTTTTTACCCGCGCGACCTCGGCCGGCGCCAGCGAGTGCGGCGTAGAAACTCGGTGGCCGAGACGGTGATTTTGCGACCACGGCGGTTGATTCGGCACAAGCAGCGAGCAGGCGCGCTTGCCGGCACGGCCCCGCGTGCGGATCTGCACGATCCTCCAACGACGAACGTTGCGGGCGAAGCCATTCCGGCAGCTCGCAAGGCGCCGGGTTCCATAGCGGCGCTGTTTCTTCAAGAAATGGCCTGAAGTTTGCTTGAATGCCCAATCAGGGTCTTGTTATTTCGAACCGGGCAGAACGAAAGGAACACGCACATGGCAAACAAGCAAGACAAGAAGCAAGACGCCGCAAGGATTGGTCGTCAGGATGATCCAGGTCTCCCGGGCGGCGGCCAAGGGCGCGTCGATATCACGGGCAAGTCCGACTGGACCCCGCCCGAAGGCGAATTCCCGCCCGGCGAAGGTTACGAAGAGAGCGGCCGCTCGGGAGTCATCTCCCCCGATCGCTTTGCCGAGAAGCAAGGCCAGCAGCCTTCGGGAGCTAAGGGACCAGGCGCAAGCGGCGCCTAGCGCCGGCGGCAGCGCCTGGAGTGCTGGACGGAAACGGGAACGAATAGATTGCGATCGCGGCAGGAGCTAGGATGACGGGCCCTGCCCGAAGCTTGAAACTTAAGGTCGCTTTCGCGGTGAATCGCCGTGCCAACCACCTCGACGATCGACCACTACGATTACGCGATCGTCGGGATGGGCATCGGCGGGTTGACGCTCGGCGCGCTGCTGGCGCATGCCGGCTACAAAGTGATTATCTTCGAGCAGCACTACGTGCCGGGCGGCTACGGCCATACGTTCCGCCAAGGCCGGTTTTCGTTCTGCGCCGAACTGCACTACGTGTGGGATTGCGGTCCCGGCGAGCGCGTCTACCAGATGCTCGAGAAACTCGGGCTTGAGCAGAAAGTCACTTTTCGTCGGCTCGATCCCGACGGTTTCGATCGCATCGTCGCGCCCGGCGTCGATTACGCCATCGGCAGCGGATTCGAGCGCGAGCGACAACGGCTCTCGGCCATGTTTCCCGCGCACGGCAGCGATTTGCAACGCTACTTCGAGATCATTGCTTCGCTTCACAAGGAGCTTTACGACTTGCCGATCGGGTTCACCTGGCGCACGGTCTACGCGCACCCCAATCGGTATTCGCACATCATTCGCTATTTGAAGTGGACGCTTGAAGATCTGTTCGACGAACTCCGCTTTCCCGTCGAATTGCGTCTGATCCTGGCCGGGCAAAGCGCCATTTTCTGGTCGCCGCCGCGAGACCTTTCGCTGGTCGTGCAGGCAGGCGGGGTGGGAAGTTACAATCAGGGCGCCTACTATCCCCTGCAGAGCTTCATGCACGTGATGAAGTCCTTGCTCCGCAAGATCAAGGAGCGCCCCGGTTGTCGTTCGATGCTGTCGACCGAGATCACTCGGATTGAAGTCGCCGACGGCCAAGCCCGCTCGGTAACGACCGCACGAGGACAGCGCTTTACGGCCGACCGATTTCTGTTCGACGGCGACGCACGACTGAGCCTGAAGCTGATTGGGGCGGAGCACTTTCCCCAGGCGTTCCAGAAGAAGCTGCAATACGAATACGGGCCAAGCGCGCTGAGCGTTTATCTGGGGTTGAAGAATCTCGATTTGCGGCGCTACGGCTTTGGCGAAGCCAACCTGTTCTGGCATCCCAAGGCCGATTTGAACGAGGTCTACGACGACCAGTTGTCTAACCGCATTCCCGACCGGCCGTACTTCTTCTGCAACGCCCCCACGCTGCGCCCGCACGACGCCGCGCTCGCGCCTCCGGGTTGCGACCAATTGGTGATGGTCGCTCCGTGCAAGTACGAGTTCTTTCGCCAGCTTCGCAATCGTAGCGAAGCAGAGTATCAGCTTGCAAAGCGGCAGTACGCGGAAAACATCATCCGAGTGCTGGAAACGGAATTCATCCCTGGCCTGTCGGATCATATCGTCGAAAAGGTGGTCGGCAGCCCGCTGACGAACGAGTTTTACGTGCGGGCGCCGAAAGGCAACTGTTACAGCACGCCGATGGACCCCAAGCACGTGAACTTGCGGCGGCTGAATTACCGCAGCCCCTTCCCGAACCTTTATTACGTCGGCGCCAGCAGTTGTCTGCCCGGTTTTGCCACCATCATCCACTTCGCCTGCATGCTGTATGAGAAACTGACCGGGGACAAGGTCTATCGCCATTCGCCGGCCGAAGCTCGAGCGATCGTCCCCGCTCTCGAATAGCGCCCCCCGAATCCGCACGCAAGGGGCGAGGATTTAATAACTTCCCCCGACTGACTGCCGTCCCTAGAATTTTATAGGGGTGCAAGTCGCGGGAGGGAGTCATGCCTGTTACACCATATCCGTGCGAAGTCGAAACGCAAATGAAGACGCTGTACGAGGCT
>DATKRK010000077.1:0-3508 GCA_035532215.1 Pirellulales bacterium
GGGCGTGGAATTCGCGATCCAACGCGCCCAAAGCAGCAGCTCCGATGCGCAGAATCGCCTTCCGCGAACATCTTCGTCCCAGGTCCCCGCCTCTCCAGCCTTGGCTTTCCGACGAATAACGGGTTTCCCGACAGGCACTAGCTGGTGGAAGGCGCCTCTATTCCATAGTTTGTTCCAGCCGGCTTTAGCCGGTCTTCGATCTGCGACTAGCCGAGAAGCCCGGCTGAAGCCGGCTATCAAGGAGGTCAATTTGGGTCGCATACCACCAGCTAAAGCTGGTGGCAGACGAGGAAGGCATGAGGAAGGTTATGCTAAAGCATAACCTACGCATTACCGCCTCAACGCGCGGCGATCGGCTGACGCGTTGCTTCGTGATGGTGTGGGCGAAGCTTGACTGAGGAAGCGGCCGCAGCGGCCCGTTGCCAATCGACGGCCAGCATCAAGACGTTGATGCCCGAGCCGATGCCGAGCAACGCCACTTGATCGCCGGCTTTCAAATGCCCGCGCTCGATGCCGATCGCCGCGGTGATCGGCACGGCGACCGAGCCGGTGTTGCCCAGGAACTCGACGGTCGAGAAATCGGCCTCGGGCGAAAGGCCCAACTCCTTGAACAACAGCTTGCGATGTGCGACGCCGACCTGGTGGCAAAAGGTCTTGTCGATTTGCTCGCTGCGCCAGCCGAGTTCGTCGAGGAAGGAGCCAAAGACTTGCGACGCCGTGTCGATTCCGGCGTGCAGCAAGCGCTCGGAATCGGTTTGCATCAGCGGCTGCATCTCGTCGGCGACGGCTTCGTCGCGGCCGCTGTGGCACAAGTCGTGAAATGACGTGTTCGTTCCGGCCATGCCGGCGAGCAGGCGGTTTTGCGTGCGGCTCAACTGCCGATCGGCCAGCACCACCGCCACGCTGCCCGAGCCGATCGTCAGCGAGGCGATGGCGAGCTTCATTTGTTCGCGCGTGAGGGATTGGTTGCGATTCAATTCGGCGATCGTGGTTTCGACAAGCTGCCGGCTGCTCTCGGTGGCGACGACGACGCCGGCGCGAATCTGGCCCAGCTCGATCATGTTCGCCACTTGCACCATGCCGTTGAGCACGCCCAGGCAGGCGTTCGAGACGTCGTAGATTTGGCAGTGCGGGCCCAGACCGAGCCGATGATGGACTTTGCAAGCGGTAGCCGGCTCGAGATGATCGCGGCAGACCGAAGCATGGACGAGCGCGCCGATTTCAGCTTTGTCGATATTGGCCGCGGCGATCGCCCTCTCGGCGCTTTCGACGCTCTTCTCGCTGGGCAGCATCCCGGCGGGCCAGAATCGCCGCTCGCGAATGCCGGTCATCAATTCGAGCCGGCCTTCGGGCAAGCGCAGCCGCCGGTAGAGCGGTGCCAGCCAAGTCTCGATTTGCGAGGAGCTGACCGTCTCTTCGGGCAGTACGTAACCGAAGGCTTCCAGACATACGTGTTGATATCGCATCGCGCGGCGGAGGAGGGCGGAAAAGCGTTCAGAGGCAACTGTTTAGGTCGAAGTCCCCAACATAGAGCCTCGCTTGCCGCGCGTAAAGGCTTGGGCAGAGGGCGTCTTCCCAGCCAGCGAACCGCCCCGCCGCCGTTCGCCGAGGGGACGACGCTCGTCTTGCCGCTAATTGAAGCGAGCGATTCGTGGATGGTGGCGGGCATCTGCGAGAACCACTGCCCGCGCCGCCAAACGTGAAGCTCGCCTGACGCCGCGTTACGTCGCGGGTCCGTTGGCGGGCCCTGGACCTCCGGCCATGAAGGGCTTGCGCGGACTGGCTTTGGATCTCGCTACCAAGGCCTGGAACTTTGTATCGGACGCCAGCAACTCATCGATCAGGGTGTCGTCTTCCTGCGGATCCAATGCCTGGATTGCCAGGAGCCGTTGATCGGGCATCTCCACGACAACGGTTTCACCCGAGTCGGCACATTCATTCAGCGTCTTCTTGAGGTCCGTCTCCAGCCGGCTCAGAGAGATCGTCTTGATGGCCATGAAACTCTTCTCCTTCTACAATCAGTTTGTTGCCGACCTTTCGACCGACGAGTAGAACGACGACCTCGCTCTCTTCAACATTGTACAGGGCGCGCACCTGCCCGGCACGCAACTCGAACTCGGCGAGCGGATTGGGCCGCAACCGTTTGATCGCTTTCGTCGTCGTTGCCGGTTGGTGCTCCAGTCGGGCTTGAATTGCCGCTTCCAGGATTCGCTGCTCGCGGGCTGGCAGCGACCGCAATTGCCTCTCGGCGTCTTCTGTGATAGTGATTCTGAAAGGCATAGCACTCGCTGGATCAGCCCTGCTTTTGGTATTCGAGCTAATTTATCGCCATCAGGCATAGAATAAAATGCCTGCCAGCTAAGGCGTGCTAGCACACGATCTTGTGTCGCCCCCGCCCGCCAACGCAAGATGGGCTGAAATGCTTGCAATTCCGTAAGGCCCATTTATAACTCGCCCCTGTCGCTTGCTTCCTCTCAGGGTGACGACGGGAAGTCGATGCGTTTTTAGGATTTGGATTTCGAGGCCGTAGGATTGGCTGCGGGCGTGTGAGCCCGACGCCCAATCGCTCCGGTACTGTGCCCAGGATGGGAACTGAGACGGCCTGCGGGTCGTTTCAAGTAAGGAAAGTGGCAGGTCAAGGATGACGCTCGAAGCATTGCCTTCGTTCAACTCGCTTGCCAGGCGAGCCGTTTCTGTCGGCCGATTTCATATTCGTCGGCCTGCGGTTCGCTTCCACGCTCTTCCCGCCACGACCAGCGCTAGAGGCGCCTCGCAACCACTTGTCGAGCCGTTTCACTGTGACACGGACAAAGGATTTGTCCAGCAAGGAGAGTGCCATGCAAACGAAACCATTGATCGGGTTGAACGCTGACTACCGCGCGGCCAAGAAGGACGCCCCGGCGTTCAGCTACGTGTGTGCGGGCTATTTCGACGCCATCGCCAAGACCGGCGGCGTGCCGATCGTGATTCCGCCATTGGCCGATCAGGCCGACATGGAGCGGATTCTCGACCTGCTCGACGGGCTGGTGATGATCGGCGGCTCCGATCTCGACCCGCGGCGCGACGGTTTCATGCTGCACCCGTCGGTGCGGCTGCTCGATTCGCGGCGCGAGTCGTTCGACCGCCGGTTGGTGCGGCTGGCTTCCGAGCGCCGCTTGCCGCTGTTCGGCATCGGCGTGGGCATGCAATTGTTGAACGTTTCGGAAGGCGGCAATTTGTTCCTGCACGTCCCTGAAGACAATCCCAAGGCCCTGCCGCACCGCGATTCGCTCGACCCGGCGCATCGGCACGCGTTGGAAGTCGTGCCGGGCACGCTGATGGAACGCGTCTACGGCGAAGGAGAAATCCGCGTCAACAGCACGCATCACATGGCGGTCGACGAAGTGGCGCCGGGCTTCATGGTCACGGCTCGCTGCCCGGACGGCATCGTCGAAGCCATCGAAAGCACGCAGCCCGATTGGTTCGCTCTCGGCACGCAGTTCCATCCCGAAAGCGAATCGGCCAGCGC
>DATKRK010000078.1:0-36132 GCA_035532215.1 Pirellulales bacterium
GGCCTGCTGATCTACTTCCGAAAAAGCTATGCGGGTCATCCTTGACCACCCTTCCGTCTACGGAGTCATCGAGAATGGGCGTATTAAACCAAACAGCCGCTGTCGTGAAAAGGCATCATTTCGCGCCGCGAGACGTATATATAGGTACCGACGAGACGGGGACCGCCGCGCTCGCAAATGCCGAATACGGCGTCACTATTGGATACGGCGCTACGAATAACCGCATCGGCGCCGACGGCGCCGACGCCGCTGCGGCGGCCGAGGGCAATTTGATTTCGGGAAACGGCTATGGCGGCGTGGAGATTTGGGGCGCCGGCGCGAATGGCAACTGGATCGCCGGCAACCTGATCGGCACCGACAAAACGGGCGACGTAGCTCTGCCCAATGCCGAATACCTAGCGCCCAATCGGGGACTTGCAGTGGTTGTCAGTGGTGGCGCAGCGGATAACGTCATTGGCAGCGATCTTGACGGTGTTGGCGACCCCGCCGAGGCCAACCTCATTTCCGGTAATTACGGGGCGGGAATTGTCATTAGCGGAACAGGCACCACCGGCAACCTGGTGGCTAAAAACCTCATTGGTCTGGCGGCAAACGGATTCGATGCCTTGGGCAATACCGGTGACGGTGTCGAAATCTACGGTGATGCCAGCGGCAACCTTATTGGTGGCCTAACCGCCTCGGGCGGGAACGAGATCGCGTTTAATATGCATGCGGGCATCGATGTCATTTCAGGCAGCAATAATCGGCTAACCGGCAATCTCATTTACGGCAACGGCAGGCTCGGCATCGATCTTGGCGGCGACGGCGTAACGCCCAACCACGCTGGGGACTCGACGTCGGGCCCAAACGACTGGCAGAACTATCCAACAATCCAGACGGCAGCTTACGACGGCTCGACGTTGTCGTTGGCAGGCACGTTCAATAGCACGCCGAACACCTCCTTCCTTCTCGACTTTTACGCCAGCCCACAGGCCGATCCGAGCGGCTACGGTCAGGGTCAGCAGTTCCTGACGCGCATTTCCGTGACGACCGACGCCTCGGGAAACGCGGCGTTCAGCACGGCTCTCACGACGAGCCTAAGCTACGGCGATGTTGTCACCGCCGTCGCCACCGACCCTAACGGAAACACATCGGAGTTCAGTCAGGTCGCAACCTTGAACAATCACGCCCCGAGCTTCACGGCCAGCAATCCGCCGGCCGTAAACGAGGACTCTGGCGCGCAAGCCGTTAGCGGCTGGGCGGCATTCGATCCCGGCCCCGGATCGAACGAGGCCGACCAGACGGCGACCTACTCCGTGAGCAACGTGAGCAATGCCAGTTTGTTCAGCGTCTCTCCGTCGATTGCGGCGGACGGGACGCTGACCTATACCCTGGCTCCACACCAATCTGGCACGTCTACGTTTGACGTTCAAGTGCAGGACAGCGGGGGTACGGCCAACGGCGGCATCGATACGTCGGCAACGCAGACGTTTACCATAACGGTCGATGCGCCGGCCGCGATTACCTCGGCGAACGCGGATTCGTTCGTGGTCAATTCGCCCGGCAGCTTTCAATTCTCCGCATCCGGCTTTCCGCCGCCGACGGTGAGCGTATCTGGGCCGCTGCCGACGGGTGTGACATTCGATAGCGCCACGGGCACGCTGACCGGCACGCCCGCACTCGGCGCCGTTGCTACCTTCCCGCTCACGGTCACTGCGCATAACGGCGTGGGCGCCGACGCTACGCAGAGCTTTACGTTGACGGTCACGCGGGCCGCGCCGGCGATTGCCTGGAGCAACCCGGCCGACATTACTTACGGTACGGCGCTAGGCGTCACGCAGCTCGACGCCACGGCCAACGTGGCGGGCGCGTTCAGCTACACGCTGGTCGATGGTACGACGGCGGCCGATGGCGCCGTGCTCAATGCCGGGCAGCACCAGGTGTTGAACGTCACCTTCACGCCAACCGATACGACGGACTACTCGACCGCCACGGCGCTAGTGCAGATCAACATCGCGCCGGCCACGCTGACCGTCACGGCCGACGACAAGAGCAAGCTCTACGGCGAGGCCAACCCGATGTTGACGGCCAGCTATATCGGCTTCGTCAACGGCGACGACGCCAGCGCGCTGAGCGGGGTGCCCAGCCTGAGCACCACGGCCGTGACGAGCAGCCCGGCGGGCAAGTACCCGATCACGGTCGCGGCGGGGACGCTGAGCGCGGCCAATTACATGTTCGCGTTCCAGAACGGCACGCTGACGGTGACGCAGGCAGCGCCGGTGATCACCTGGAGCGATCCGGCTGACATCACCTACGGCACGTTGCTGGGCGCGACGCAGCTCGACGCCACGGCGAACACCCCCGGCAGCTTCAGCTATATGCTGGCCGACGACACGACCCCGGCCAGCGGCGCGGTCCTGAACGCCGAGCAAAACCAGACGCTGAACGTCACCTTCACGCCGACCGACTCGACGGATTACACGATGGCCACGGCCCAGGTGGACATCAATGTGGATCCGGCCGCCCTGACGGTCACGGGCAGCGGCACGCAGGTGTACGGCGGCAGCCCGAGCTTCGCCGTAGACTATAGCGGCTTCGTACTCAGTCAGAACAGCAGCGTGTTGGGCGGGACGCTGGCCTTTGTCACCACGACTTCCAGCAGCAGCGATGTAGGGACGTACCCGAACGCCGTCACGCCTGGCGGTCTGACGTCGAATAACTACGCCATCAGCTTCGCCCCGGGCGACATGGTGGTCATGCCCGCCACGTTGACGGTCAAGGCCAACAACGCCAGCAAGGTCTACGGCACGGCCAACCCGACCTTCACGGACACGATCACGGGCTTCGTCAACGGCGACGGCGACGGCGTGGTCAGCGGCGTTGCCAGCTTGAGTACCACGGCCACCACGACCAGCGCCGTCGGCAGCTACCCAATCGCGGCGGCCCTGGGAACCTTGATTGCGCCCAACTACACCTTCGCGTTCCAGAACGCTACGCTGCTGGTGACGCAGGCCACGCCCGTCATCACCTGGAGCAATCCGGCCAACATCACCTACGGCACGGCGCTCGGCGCCACGCAGCTCGACGCCGCGGCCAACGTGGCGGGCTCGTTCAGCTACATGCTGGCCGACGACAAGACGACGGCCAATGGCGCCGTGTTGCACGCCGCAGAGAGCCAACTGCTCAATGTCTTGTTCACGCCGACGGATACGACCGATTACGCGACCGCCACGGCGCAGGTGCAGATCAACGTCACGCCGGCCCCGCTGACGATCACGGCCGACGACCAGAACAAGGTCTACGGCGCGGCTTTGCCGGCGCTGACCGCCAGCTATGCCGGCTTCGTCAACGGCGATAGCGCGGCCAGCTTGACGACGCAGCCGAGTCTCTCGACCGCGGCCACCGCCATTAGCCACGTTTCGGGAAACCCTTACGTCATCACCGCCAGCGGCGCTGTCGACGCCGACTACACGATCAGCTATGTGGCCGGCTCGCTGACCGTCACGCCGGCCACTTTGACCGTCAAGGCTAACGACGCCAGCCGGGTTTTCAGCTCTCCGAACCCGATCTTCACCGATGCGTTCAGCGGCTTCGTCAGCGGCGACGACGCGAGCGTGGTCAGCGGCGCGGCGAGCTTGACCACCACGGCCACGACGAACAGCCCGGCGGGCAGCTACCCGATCACCGCGGCGTTGGGCACGCTGAATGCGGCCAATTACACGTTCGCCTTTCAGAACGGCACGCTGACGGTGACAACCAATTTGCAGGGCGCCTTCGGCCTGGTGCGAGACGTTTACGTCATCGGTTCGGGAACGGTAAACGTGTCGGCCGATAGCGGCGTATTGGTCAACGACAGCGGGCCGGGGCAGATCAAGGTCGCCGCCGCCACGGTAATCGGGGCCAACGGCGGGACGTTCGTGTTCCACGCCGACGGATCGTTCACGTATACGCCGCCCGCCGATTTTCCGGGCTTCGATTACTCCCAGTACACGGCGACCGATTCGCAGGGCGACAAGGCGAGCGCTACTGTCAATGTCCTCTCGCAGACGGGCGGTGTGGTTTGGAAGTTCTACGAGTCGGTGCTGGGCCGCGACCCCGACTACGGCGGCTTGCAATTCTGGATCAACGACTTCAACAACGGCGGCAAGACCGGCGACATCGCGGCCGGGTTCTTCGAGAGCGACGAACTGCTCAACAAGATCATCGGCGGCTATTACCAGCAGTATCTGGGCCGCACGCTCGACCCGGCGGGACTCGCGTATTGGAAGGGCGTGTGGCACGCGACGGGCGGACCCGAGGGCATCAAGGCCGGCTTCGCCGCCTCGCCGGAATTCAACAACAACGCCGGCAACACGCCCGACGGTTGGTTGACAGCGCTTTATCAGCGGATTTTGAACCGCACGCCCGACCCGCAAGGCTTTCAGTATTGGCAGCAGCAACTCGCCAACGGAGCGTCAGAGGTCGATGTCGCCTTAGGGTTCTTCGACAGCACGGAAGCCTACCAGAACGACGTGACGGTTTGGTTCAACGAATATCTCGGCCGCGTGCCCAGCAACGTGGAGTTGACGCAGTACGCCAACGAAATGGCGAACGGCAAGACCGACCGCGACATCGAGCAGGAGATCACCAACTTGCCCGAGTATGGACAAAACCCGCCGGCCGTAGCCGCAGGCACGGCCGCACGGTTGGCCGACTATCACCAACGGGCGGCAATCGCTGCGAAAGATAACTTGTTCTCAAAGCTTGGCGCATAGGCGGAGTTGCCGCGATTGACATCCGGCAGACGGCAGAGTTCGCTTGGATGATTGAATTCGGCATGCTCGTGGACACGAGTGGGCCGATTTCAATTGAGGCGGCGAATTGACCTAACGCCCGTAGCAGCAGTGATTTGCAGGTCGCCTTTAGAAAGACGCATCCTGAGTCTTGATGGCTATAACCAAGAAAAGGCTTTCTGGCTGTACTGGTTCAATGTGAACTGGAATTTCGGGTGCTGAACATTAGCGAATCGGGGACGCATCCTACGGTGCAGGTCGCGGCATCTTGCCGCGAAGGTTTATCGCTTTCGAGCCGATCCCGGAGCGGGGAAAAGCAGGAGCAGGGCAGGGCGAAGGGACGCTTCGCTCAAAATGGCTGCATTTCATTCCGCCCCGCCTGGCGGCATTTGACCGCCCGCTGACACTATGATTGGCTCGTGCGGCAGTTGCCGCAGCTCGTGGAACAAGGGGCCGATATGATCATGGTTCTCCGCGGGAGTGCGCATTCAATGACCGACGACAGTTTTTTCTGCCGAGCAGAGCGCCGCCACCGCCAGCTTGATATGCTCTGGAAGCTGCGGCCAACGCTCGATGACCGCGGCCAACCGAGCGTCAGTCGATGACAACAAAGCGCAGGAAGTGCCCGGCTCCCGCTGCCATATCGCTGCCAGCGGGCATTGACCAAGCTCTAAGTCGTTTGAGCAATGACCGTTAGGGCAAAAGGCATTCTCATTCGATTCCCGCACGGGTCATTGCAAGCTTCGACCAAGTGGCGCAATTGGAAGACGCACGACGCTCAGAACGTCGGCCCCTCGCCGGGCATGGGAGTTCGAATCTCCCTTGGTCACTTTGATATTGCAGGCGCGACAGGCGTCCAGCTGACTTTCATAAGGTCGGCGCGCCCGGCTCGATACCGGGGCCTGCAACTTCATGACGGCCGGGTACGCAAACAGGCAAAGCGGCGAGGTCGAGAACCTCGTGACTTTGCGGGTTCGACTCCCGCCTCGGCTACTTCAACGATCCCGTGGTCCAATGGCGAAGACGCCTGGCCGACGTCCAGGAGAGGGCGGTTCGATTCCGTTCGAGATCACTGGATTGCTTCTGGTCTGTAGGTGTATCGGCAGCACGCCGCCGTGGTAAGGCGGAAGACCCGGTTCAATTCCGGGACGGACCTCTGGGAAAACAACGGGCCTGCATGTCCCTGGCGGCGACTGATCCTTGCAAGATCGGTGTGATGGGTTCGACCCCCATCAGGTCCACTCGAACAACCTGGGCTGCTGGTCCAATGGGACGACGCCGGCTCCGCAAGCCGGAAATCGGAGTTCGACTCTCCGGCGGTCCACTGTTTTTGCGATGGGCTCATCGTCTAACGGGTAGACGCCAGTCCGGCAGGCTGGAGATCCGGGTTCGATTCCCGGCGGGTCCACTCGATCAAACGGAAGGTAGGCGGATACGGCTTTGCCGCGCCGCTTTGCTAAAGCGGTTCCCGCGCGCCGGGATGAGGGTTCGACTCCCTTGCCTTCCGCTGTTTGCCCCGATGGTGAAATGGAGATCATGCCCTGCTTCTAACTGGGCGTTCCGGGTTCGAGTCCTGGTCGGGGCGCTGTTTGCCCTGCGAATGTACCGGAAGCACGGCAGTCTTCGGAACTGCAAGACGAGGTTCGACTCCTCGACGGGGTGCTGGTTCGTCTTTTATATCTGTCCTCGGAGTGTGCCGGACCAACGCACGCGAGCCCGCGAAGCTCGTAGACCAGGTTCGATTCCTGGCGAGGACGCTTCATTTGTCTGACGCTGGAGCCAGACGGCGCGGCAACCGCCTGCTGACAGTTAGCGAGATCGTTGCGCAAGCACGGCTACCTAGCCAGCGGCAAAGGGTCAGGTAAGGCCCTGCAGGCGATCTTTCAGCGTCTTGAACGCCGTCACCGCGGCCTGCACTTCCCGCGGACCGAAAGCGTTATGTTCGCAACCTCGCGAGACGCGCTGCAGGACTTATCCGACCCCGTTCCCTTTGTCCGCCTATTACTCGAGTATCGCGAGGTTGACAAGCTGCTTGGTTCGTTCTTGAACAAAATGGGCAAGCGGGTGCTGCACCCGTCATTCAACGTCCTGGCCCGCAGCGGTCGCACAACCTCATTCGGCGAGATCAACGCCCAGAACCTCCCTCGCAACGACAAAGTCAGGTCCTGTTTTGTGCCGTCGCCGGGTAAGGTGTTCATTTAAGCAGACTACAAGACGATCGAGTTGGCCACGCTTTCGCAAGCGTGTCTGAGCCAGTTCAGCTTGAAGTCGAGAATGGCGGCGGCGGTCAATGCCGGCAAGGACTTGCACACCCTTGTGGCCGCTCGCGTAATGGGCAAAAAAAGGTCAGAGGTGACGGACGACGAGCGGGCCAAGGCCAAGCCGATCAATTTCGGCAAGCCCGGCGGCATGGGCGATGCCACAATGCGTCAGTATGCCAAGACATCTTACGGCATCTTGCTGACTGATGCGGAGGTGGCGGCTCTCTCAGCCGCCTGGTTCGAACTCTTTCCGGAGATGCAAGAATTTCTCGCCGATGCCAGTGACGCTCCGAAGGAATTGGCCGAACTGCTGAAGCTGACGCCCGCCTCGCACTATTCGCACACGGACGATCGCCGATTCATCGATCATCCAGAGAACGAATGCCGCGAGCTAAAGCCGCATCCTATCCTGGGAGCGATGCTGATCAAATCGATGAAAACTGCTAATCCGCGGACCGAGGCAGGACGACTGTATTCAGATGATGACTTGGATTACTTCTGGTCCCGACTGGCTGCGAAAAAGGAGTTGCTGCCGAAAACAGCTAAAGCAGCTGTTCAGCGACGCGAGCCGTCGCCGCGGTTGCAACGGGCGGTGTTGTCGCTGGTAGGCCGGGCCGGGGTATTCACTTTGACGGGCCGGCTGCGCGCGGATGCGACCTATAGCGCACGACACAACACCGTATTCCAAGGCTTGGCGGCCGATGGCGCGAAGCTGGGCCTCTGGCTCTTGTGGCGTGCTGACTACCGCATTGTCAACTTTATTCATGACGAGGTCATGGTCGAAGTGCCAGTCAACAGCAATCTGAAACAACACGCTGAGCGCATCAAAAAGCTGATGATCAATGGCATGCAGGCGGTTGTGCTCGATGTGAAGGTCGACGTGAGCTACGCGGCCGCTGAACGGTGGTACAAGGGCGCCAAGGCCGTTTTCGACAAGTCGAAAACGAAGTTGCTGCCGTGGTCGCCGGCCCCAAAGCCGCGAAGCAGGAAGCAGACCGTGACATGACGGTTCGCCGCCGCATAGGGCCAGCCGCCGGAACAAGCTCATTTCTAGGCGACCTCCATTAGCCTAGGCCGCCGAAATGGCGAAAACCCTTGGTCGGATTTCGTGCCGACGCGATCAGGCCGCCGCCAACTGGAATCCCTGCGCCGGCCGCCTAGTCCGGGATTCAAGCGAACGATTTCGCGGCATTTCGAAGAGGCCCTGTGTCGGCACGACGATAGTGCCGTGATTCCTCCGCAGTCGCTGGCTTCACCAGCAGAATCGATCGAACGAAGCGCATGACCGACTGATGATCCCCAGGCCGCTCGCCGTGCAAAACATGCTGGAACTCCGAGGGCGGTTCCGCGGCGCCGGCCGGACTGCCGAGACCTGGTCGCGACGGCAGAAAATCCGCCGTACAGCCCCAGATCTCCATCATGCGCGTTTTCTTATCGCGTCTCGTCCTCGTTCCTCGGCCGACTGATTGGAGACGATGCCGGACGGCCGTGATGCGGTTCCTGTCGATCGAGCCGCTACTGGAAGATCTCGACGACTTCGATCTGGCCGGCATGGGCTGGGCCATAGTGGGCGGCGAGAGCGTCGGCGGCTGCTGATCAGGCGCAGGGGACTCTGCATCAACAGCTGGCTCGCTCCGCCGCAGTGCTTGGCCGCCGTGCCGCCCGTCGCCGGAGACCAAGACCGCGGATCGGAGCGGCCGGCTGCTCGGTCGACGGCCAGTGATAATCGAGATCAGCCGTCGGGCAGTCGGCCAGGGAGTGGCGGCCAGATCGGGCAGCGCACATGGCGTCCGTCATCTCGGGGCGGCCGCCGCAGCTGCCGAATGATCGTGAAACCCGCCGCCGCTGACTGGCAGGGCGAGGCGCCGTCGGAGACGTCTTGAGCCGGCGGCCGCGAAAATGGCCGAAATCGCTCGACTGGATTGCGGCCGTCCGCCGCTGGAACCCTGGGCCGGCTGCGCAGCTCGGATCACGCGAGCCCTCTCGCGGCAATTAGTTAGCGTGTTCGCGCGCCGGAACGGTGGCAGTTCCGAGGCTCCTCTGTATCCGTTGGCGCCGCCAATAGCATCGATCGAACGGAGCGCCAACCAAGCCCTCGCCCCGTCATCTCGCCAGCCAACCAGCAAAAAGCGTACGGCGGGATGGAACCCGAGCACAATGCGAGGGGACATCCCGCCGTACGCGGAACGCGGCACCCGCATAAATCCACATCGCAATAGTCTCGCCCCAATGAAACGACTGCCAGCCGCCGTCCGCCCGAATGCCTCGGTGACAATCTTGCCAGCGGCGACGGAGCGTCCCGAACTCGCCATTGCATCGGCAGCGTTCGGAACGGTCAGTCCCTTCCGGCAAATGCTATTGACGTTAATAGAAACATGGCGGTCATGGGCTTCTGAGGCGGTCGGCGGCAAGCTGGCGCAGCCTAATGGATAGGTCAGAGTCGCGATCGCTGCATCACCCGACGACGTCCAACAGCTAGCCTTCGCCGCCCGGTGCCGATGCGCTGCCACAATCCGCCGTCGCCCATCCAGCAGCGCCCGCGACCAAGCAGGCGTCCCCGCCGGATCACGCGACGTTGCCAAGCCGTCTCGACCAAGGGCGGGCGTGGCGGATAGTGCCGCTCGCGCGTCGCCAGTGGTCGCAAGGCGTGCTCGCCGACGCCGTGCCGGGAGGTACACAAACGCCGTCCGGATAGGAGCTGCGCGAGGCCGGCGTGCCGAATCGATAGAATGAAGCATCGTCGTATTGGCCTACGGCGCGCGGCCCGGGAATCATGTGAGCCGCCCCTATCACGCGTGCCCACGCGCAGGCCTCCGCTGAGACCATCTCGGCGACCCCACCATCGCCGGGCTACGGAGTGGCCGGCGGCAAATCGGCTGTGTAGATCTGCGGCCCAGATACCTATGCGCCGAGGGCGCCAGAAAGGCCGGTGCGGCCTCCCATCAAACATGTGCTGGGATGGCCGTCTCTGAGGTTGAGCCTGACATCCGGACCGCGAAGAGATCGAACCACGAATGCCGCCCGCGCAACGGGTCGCGACGATGGTCGGCGCCGCGAGCGAATCGGCGAAAGATCCTCCGACAGCGGCAGTTGCGCCGCTCAATGGAGCGCGCCCCTGCCGCGGGACAACCCCTGCGGCCTCGATCTAATGCCGTTTGCGCGGGGCCCGGCCAACCGAGCGCCGGCGAGCCCCGCCGCAGCGTCGCGAGGCTCCCCGCCCTGTCGATGGCCGCGACCACCGGCGATGGTAGATGGCGTCGGGCGGCGAGTCCCCAAGGCCATGCGCACCCCAATCGCCCAGTGGCGTCTGCGGGCCGCCCAGCGAGCGCCGCTCGAGAATGGCCGCCCCGCGACCGCCAATCGGCCTGCTTGCGTCGTCGCAGTCGGGCCAGGTGATGACGGATCGCGCCGCCCGACCCGACCCCGCGCCAAGGGCCAGCGAACGGCCCGGATGCGGCCGGTGCTGATCACGCTGGCCGCGAATCTGCCCGAGGCTAAACAGCCGATGAATAGCCAGGTGTACGGCATGCAACGCAGCGCCCAGCAGCGCGCCGCCGACCGGCAATCCGACGTAGGCGGCCAGGGGATGGTCCAGCGCCGACTCCAAGGCGAAATGCGGCGGGGAGGTTGCTCCGTCCGGAGCGGCGTGCCCCGGCGTGGGGTGATTGGCGGATTTCATCGTGCTTGCTCCGAGGGCTGGGCAAAAGAGGAAAGTGAGTTAGCCGGACGAACGCTCCACCGGCCTGCCGGGCCTGCCGGGAAGGGCCGCCAACGCCCGAGCGACTCGGCAAAAACGGGGTCGAACCCCAGCGACGCAGGGCAGATCGTGCATTGAAGATACCCGCGTACGACCGAAATCGGGGTCAAAACTGTCGGAGACGCCCCACCATTTCACGCGTCGTTCAGTAGCCGGACCCCACGCTCGATATAGCGCTGGGGATCGGCATCGCCTTCCCCGATTCCTGGACTTGCACCGGCACGGGCGAGACTCCCGTGGGCGCCGGATTGAGGTCGCCGCCGGAGGAGGCGAAACGCGGTCCAGGCAAGGCGCCGGAGTTTGTTTTCGTCGGTTCCTTGCCACTGCTGCTGACGGGCAAGATGGCCGGCGGCTTCGAGCTGCGCGCAGCGGGCGGCGATTGCAGGTCGGCCAGCCGGGCAGCCGCCTGGTCTTTGAGCGGCCCGGCCTGGGCTGACGTTTTCACGAGCTTCAACAAGGCGGTCGCCTCGCGCACTTTACCCGACTCGATCAGCTTCTCGGCCTTCGTCAGCCGCGATCGATTCACTGCCTCGCCAATCTGCCGGGCAACGTCGCGCGGGTCGCTTTGCTGAGAAATGGCGGCGATCTGGGCGCCGTCGCCGCGGGTCAGCACCATCGTCGGCGTTTGCCTATCGGCCAGCTCCAGGTCGGACAAGTTCACTAGGTTGGTCAGCGCCGGCAACTCGTCGATCGGCAACAGCACCAGCACGCAGTTGCGAACCGGTAGCGCCGTCGGCCGTGTGTTCAGTGCGACCAATAGCCGGGCGGTGGCCGAGTCCCATTCGCCGGGCTTGGGTTGCGCCTGGGTGAGCACGAGCAGCACCGGCGACCCTTTCTGTTCGGCTTGTGCAAACTTGGCCGCGGCCAATTCGACGGCGATTCGGTCCGGGCTGGCCTTTTGTCCCGCCAGCTTTTCGAAAACCCGCTGCTGAATCATCGGCAGCGGCACGAGCGCGTTTTCGGCCAACAGCCGGTGCGTGGGGTCGCCGGGGAGCGAGGCGTGCGCCTGAGCGATGATTTGCATTTGGGCAAAGACGTTCTTGCCGCCGAATTCGCCCGCCTTTCGATAGGTATCGACAGCCCACTGGGCCTCGGCGAGCAGCTTCTCGGCCTTCGCCGGCCCGACGACCGCGTTAATCACCCGCCCTTGGGGCGTGAGAAAATAGCTGACGACGTTGCCGCCGTTCTTCTGCACCTGGCCGTTGACCTTCGTGACCTGGAAATCGCCGAGCTGCTGATAGCAGGCGGTGAAATGCTGGCCGATGTACTGACCGACTTGTTCATCCGACAGGGCGCCCGCCCTGTATGCCTGGGCGTTGTTTCACGTGAATTCCTGCCGCGCGAAGTTGCCCGACACCTGAATCATGAACACCAGCTTTCTTTCATCCGCCGCCGCGCGCCAGGCCGCGTCGGGCGTTTGCATCCAGGTGATGGCGGTGCCCAGTTTGCGGTCGCCGTCGCTGAGTTGGCCTTCGCCCCTCGCCGTCGCGCAGTCCCCGGCTAGCGTGCAGACGGCGTTGTCTAACGCTCCGCCGACGACTCTTTTCGTGCGAGTCGCCGCCTCCGCCGGCATGGGAACGAAAAGCGGCATTCCCACCGCGGTTGCGAACAATAGCTTGCCGATCGTCTTCCACGCGTGCGTTCTCATAGCTCGCCCTTCCTTTCGATTCGTCTTGCCAAACGCCGCCGAATATTCATAGCAAAGCGCGGGCCGCCGCCTTTCACGTCTGCCGTGCATTGCACTGCAACAGCTTGCGGCCGCGGGCGTTCCGTCAAGGCCGGCTAGCGAGAACATATCAGTTGGTCGGGCTATACGAACGCAACGTGTCATCAAGTTGATACACCGCGTTGCGTCGCGAATCGCCTCACGGTCGCGCTGCGGTATTCGACGTGGCGCTTGAAGATCAGACCCCGCTTTTCAGGCACGCGCCTGCTAACGACGTTCTTCGGGTTCGACGAGGCCCATCTTCATTTGCAGTCCGAGCAAAGCAAAACCAAGCTTGACGCCCAGGCGGTTCATTATTGCGTGCGTCGGCCGAATGGCGTTCAACGGCGGTCGGTTCGGCTCCATTTTATGAACTTGACCACCCTGCCAACTCCTGGATGCTGCCATGACCCGCAGATCTCAGTTATTCTGCCTGGCGATGATCCAGCTCGGGTGTTCGTCGTTCGCATTCGGCGCCGACGACGATAAACCTCTGAAAGTCGCCGTCTTTGGCGGACAGCCTGACGAAACCCCAGTCGGGCTACGGCGGCTTGATTGTGACGCTGACCGCCGAGGGGCACGAAGTCCACGTCGGCTATGCGACCTGCTTCCGTGGCGATCGCAAAATCAACGGCCAACCCGAAGCGGACGTACGGCGACACGAGGCGGCCGAAGCCTGCCGCATTCTCGGCGCTCGCCCCCGCTTCTTCGATTACGCACACGAGAAACTGGTCGCCGACGCGGCGACCCGCGAGGAGGTTTCGGCTTGGATCAAATCGGTTCAGCCGGACGTCGTGGTCACTCATTGGCCGCTCGACACGCACCCGAACCACCACGCGGCCAGTTCGCTGATCTGGCAATCCTACGAGCGCCAAGGCGGCTGGAATCTTTATTTCTTCGAAGTGATGTCCGGCGGCCAGACGCTCGCTTTCCGACCAGAACTTTATCTGGATCTGGCGCCGGTGCTGGAAAAGAAAAAGGCCTGTCTCGACGTTCATGCCAGCCAGAATCCGGCGGGAATTTGGGCAGTGCATGAAAAAATGCACTTGGCCCGCGGGCGAGAATGCGGGGTCGAACGCGCTGAGACCTGAAGCTTGTTGGAGGCGAAGACCGGCGGAAAGCTGCTGCCGATCAAATGGCTGCGGCCGCGGGCCGCCCAGTGAACAACCACTCGGCCGGAGCGTCGGCGCAAGCATCACGATCGATGCGCTGCCGCAGACGAGAACCTGCCGGTCGCCAGGAAGCGAAGCACTTCCTCCGCCAACCGCCCCTGGAAAGCCAACAGCGTATGAGTCGCCGTTAAAACGATATGATCGCGCTGGCAAGCCAAGCTCGTGTTGCCCGCCCGAACCAGGAGATCGATGCTCGCGTCGATGATACCGACTTCAACGCCTTCAGGCTCGGGCAAACCATTGACGAAGCTGCCGGGCCGCGCTGCGAGTTGGTCGATCGCGGGAAAGCAGCAGCGCAGCGCCGGCCCGCAAAACGACGCCAGCCGGGAGCCCTTGTTAGGCGGCGCCAACATCACGAACCGGCCTAGCTTCGTCGGCCGACCAAGAATCAGCGCATAGCGTGCCACGATGCCTCCCATGCTGTGGCTGACCAGGTGGATGCGAGTCACGGCGGGATCAGCGTCGAGTTCGGCCAAGCGAAGATGCAGCCCCATCAAGAGAAACCCGTTTGCGCCCAGGCCGTGGATTAAAACGACGACCTTGCCGCCCGCAGGGAACCCAAAGCCGGCATCAGCCAAGTCGGTCGGCGGCGATTTCATCTGGCGCCTTCCTTCCATCGGCGCGGCGCCTCCGACGGTCGTGCTTAAGGCTGGCTGCGCCGCTTTTAGCCGGCTGGCGCCGGGCCCAATTAAGTCTCCCCAAATGTTGGTGGAAACGCCAGCGGCCTTCGGAGGCCCAGGAACGCATCACGCGTTTCGGAGCCGCCTTGTTCGCTCTGCGTCGTCGCTGCTGTGAGACGCAGGGCTTGGCTCAGGTCTCGCTCGAAACGCGGCTGGAGCTGCTAGCCGCCGGAGTTCGCTCTCCGGCACGAATGCGGGCTCCGCCGCCGTCGATCGTAATGGGCTGGCCGATTTCGGCGTCGCAGCGATCGCTGCCGGGGCCGGTCCGGAACCGGGGCGGGCGCGATAGGCGGCGCCGTTTCTGACACCGGCAGCCCGCGGCACTACGAACCGCCCGCCCGCTCGACGGGCGTTACCACCGCCGACATTGATGCGCTGGGCGTGTTGCTCTTCCAGTTCGTCGTCGGCAACAGTTCCAGGAACCAGCAATTTACGGTTCGACGCTTCGGGCGATTTCATTGAAGCTGATTTGGCTTGCACTTTCGAAGCGATCGTCGCAAGCTTCGCGCGCCGCGGCGAAAGCCGCGGGAAAATCGCCGTTCAGCAAAGCGCACACCGCCGACAGGCGCCGCGATTCGGGGCCTGGCATCAGCCGTTCGCAATCGCGCGCGCGCTCGAGAGCCAAGGCGAGTCGGCCGCCGTGTAGTGCGGCCAAACAACCGTTGCGGCTCCGGCGGTAGGTTTCCGCTGCCGCCCGCAGCAGCCGAAGATCGCACTTGCAGCGGCGGCAAACGTCGGACCATTCCTGCCGGGCGCCGCAGGTGGGGCAAACGACGTTGTTCTGAAGCGGCGCGTCGGTCAAGGCGCGTTCACCCTTGGTCGAGGTAGAAAAGCAGATCCTCGACTTCGGCGACAATCCGTCCGATGTCGTCCGGCAACCGGCGTTCGACGGCCGATTTCAGATCTGCGAGCATGGCCTTCAATTCCGCGGCGTCTTCGGGATGAGCGGCCGACTCGATGCGCGCGGCCTGTCCGATCGCGGCTTGAGCCTTGGCCAGCGCGTCTTGCAAAGCCGGATCGAGCGCTTCTTCTTCAGGCGACTCGATCTCGAGCGGCGCCTCGCCCGGAAACGGTTCGAACAGCCTGTCCAGGCGTTCGAGCGCGTCGACGCGCTGCCGCGTTCTGAAGCGTTCCATCATATTGTCGATGACGACTTGCTTCGACAAGCCCGTGGCCGACTCGACCGCGGTGACTCGCAGGATGCCGTTCAGATCGAGATCGAGCCGCACTAGGAGCCGGTTGGGGGCGCGCACGTCGGCCAAGCCTTGGATGCGAAACTCGCCGACCAGCGAGTTGAACCGGGTGTCTTCGTTCTCGCCTTGAAACACGCGAATCTCCGCCTCCTTTTGCCCGTCGTACACGGTCGAGTACGATTCGGTGCGGGTGGCGGGCAGCGGGGTATTGCGCTCGATGATCGCGGAGAAGCAGTGCTTCGACGGAACGCCGTCTCGCTCGCCCAGGGCTTCGATGCCCAGCGTGTGCGGCGTAATATCGACGAGCACGGGCCCCACGTCGACGCCGGCGATCAGGCCGGCCTGCACGGCGGCGCCCATCGCCACGGCAAGATCGGGTTCGATCTCGGCGTGTACCGGCCGGCCCAGCCGCGAGGCGAGCAGGCGGCGGACCAGCGGCGTGCGCGTGGCGCCGCCGACCAGCAGGACCTTCTCGATCTGTTGGGCCTGCAACCTTGCGTCGGAGAGCGCCTGGTCGACGCACCGCAGGGTTTTAGCCAGCAGCGGTTCGATCAGATCTTCATACTCATCTCGCGTCACCTCCAGGTTCAGGTGCAAGGGAACGCCCTGGTCTTCGGCGATGAATTCTTCGGAGATCGTCGCGATCGGCTCGACCGAAAGCCGCTTCTTGGCGTCTTCGACCGCAGCGAACAAACGCGAGCGGGCGACGGCCGATTCGCGGAGATCGATGCCGTGTTCCGCCAGGAAGCGATCGCAGACCAGAGCCAGCAAACGCTCGTCGAAATCGTCGCCACCCAGTTCCGTGTCGCCGTGGCTGGCGAGGATTTCCACGACGCCTTGCTCGACTTGGGCGATCGACACGTCGAACGTTCCGCCCCCCAAATCGTAGACCAGCAACCGTTCCATCTCCGGCGGATGCGCGTCGTAGGTCAACACGGCGGCCGTCGGTTCGTTGATGATTCGCACGACTTCCAGGCCCGCCAGCTCGCCCGCCTCGCGCGTCGCCTCGCGTTGGCCTTCGGTGAAGAAGGCGGGGACGGTGATCACCGCCTTGGAGACCGGCTGGCCCAGGGCGGCTTCCGCGCGTTGCTTGAGCGTGCGCAGGATCATGGCGGAGATTTCTTGGGGCGCGTAAGCCTCGTCGCCCAGCGAGACTTTCACGTCCTGCCCCATCTTGCGCTTGACGGAGCGAACCGTGCGCTCGGGGGCCAGCGCCGCCTGGTTGCGCGCCGCGGCGCCGACCAGCAATCGGCCGGCGGTGTCGAGCCCGACCACCGAGGGCAAGATCGCCTCGCCGTTTTCCTCCAGCACGACCGGCCGGCCGGCGCGGATGATCGCCACTTCGCTATTCGTCGTTCCGAGATCAATTCCGACAATCACGTCCATGAGCCCATCCTGGATTGGGGTTGCGAACCGTTTGAGCGACGTTCCCTTTTCGTGCGCGGTCGAAACGAGGCCCGGCCGTCAGAGGCCGACGCCCCGGGCGGCGCGAACTTCCGCATAACGCAACACCCGGCCGTTCCAGGCGTATCCGCGGCGGATTTCGTCGATCACCACGCCCGCGGGGGCGCCGGGGGCGTCGGCGACTTCAACCACGATCATTTGTTCGGGGTCAACCGCTTGGCCCGTCGTGGGGATGCGGCCGATCCCTTCGGCGGCCAAAGCGCGGCTGAGCCGTTGTTGTATCAAACCATATCCTTCCAGCAAAGCATCGAACAAGTCCCGCCGCTCCTGGCTGTCGAGCCGCTGGGCAACGAGACTGCGGAGACGCCGATAAGATTTGCCGCGCAACCGGCGGCGCCACCAGCTTTGGGCGGCTTCGAATTCGTCCAACTCGGCCAACAACTCGGCGGCCCCTACGTCCAGAAGTCGAGGACCCGCTCTTTCGATTTGCAGCCTCCCGCGGTCGAGCGCTTCGTCCAATTCGGCCAAGGCGATCGCCAGCGGCCTGGCGGCGGTCCAGGCGGCCTCTTGCTCTTTGGGCTCGATCGACCGCAGCGAGTCGAGCGCTTGCTGCAGCGCCGACAAGAGCGTCTGCGTTTGCTCGTCGAGACCGCGCGCGCTGCGCGTTTGCAGCTTGACCTCCTGCCGCAGCGCCGTGAACTCCTCGACGAGCCGGTAAATCCCGACGTTCTGGCCGGCGACGTTCTGGCCGGCGACGTTCTGGTCGGCGGGGTTCTCGTCGTCGGCGTTCAGGTCGTCGGCGTTCAGGTCGGGGGCCCCGTTTTCGCGAGCGGCTTCGTTTTCGCGAGCGGCTTCGCCCGGCGCGAGCGCTTCGGCGTCGGCGCGCGTCTGACCCAGCCAATGGCGAAGCCGATCTAGAAGCTGCTCATCGGAACTCGCTTCGCTCATGGCGCCTCCGCCAGCGACAACAGCGTCTCGGTCGACGGGCGGGCGTTTCGCAGCCGCGCGCGGAGATCGGCCGTCAGCCCTTCGAGCGAATCGCGCGACCGCAACTCGAACAACTGCCGAATCAGACGACGAGACGGATCGCGCAGTTCGTCGAAAGCGGCGCGGACCTCGGCAAACCGTTCGGGCGCCCGGTCGGGCGGAAACGCTCGCACTAACTGCAAATAGCGGGCGCGAATCTCCGCCTCGTCGGCGCCGCGAGCCAGCCCAAGAACTTCGTAAGGATCGCTCATCTTCAATCGGTTCACTTGCTTTTCTTCTGGCTTTTGTTTTTGCCGCGTGGCGCTCGGCGCGGTTGCGGCTCGAAAAACCGCTCGCCGCCGTCGAACTCGTCCCCGTCTTCCTCGTCCAATTCGCCGTTGAGGACCGACTCGATCATGTCGATCATCGAACGAGGCATGCCGCGGCCGAATCGCGCGAACGGCATGGACGCGAGCGTTTCGCTGAAATCGTTCAACGCCGACAACTGGCGCTGGATTTCGGACGTCAAGCGGGCGCGCTCCGGATGCTTGCCGGACTCCAGCGCGGCCAGCGCCTTTTCAAGCTGCTTTCGCGCCCGCGGGATATTGCACTTGAAAGGCCCCTTCTGCATTTCCATCGCGGCGCCAAGGCAAAGAAAGAGGGGCGAGTCCGAAAACGTTTTCACGCCTCGCCGCGTAAGTTTTTCGAACAGCGCGGTCTCGCCGCCCGCCAACTGCAAAAACGCGCAGACATGGCCCAAATCCGCTTCTTGGTACTTGGTTCGCGTCGATTTCCGCAGATAATCGGCGACCTGGCGAACGTGCGAATCGAGGCCGGGGTAGCTGAGGCCCGACTCCAGAAAACGGCAGAGCGCCCGCGCGACTCCGCCCGCCGCTGCGCTGCGGACTTTCTTGCCCAGCTCGTTCCGCAGTTGGCATTCGAACCGCTCCCGCTCCGCTGCGGCCAGTTCATATCCGGCCGCCTCGATCGCCAGATTCAGCCAGAGTTCGGCCGGCTCGACGTCTGATTCGAACGCCTCTCGGATCAACTCGTTGGCGCGTTGGGGTTGACCGGCTTTGAATTCGAATGCGGCGCGGCGCGAGAGAAAGTTCGTCGGAGCGAGCTCGAGCGCCGCGATCCGCTCGAATTCTGCGCGCCCTTCGTCCCACTGCCCGGCGAGCGCCAGGCGGCGCGCCAAGGCGAACCTCGTCAAGCGCTCTTCGATGGCGAACGCTTCGTCCAGCGGCTTCAGCGCGCGGGCTCGCGCGAGGTAGCTCAGCGCGGCTTGCGGTTCGTCGCGTTTCGAATGGAAACCGATTAAATGGCCGAGCGCTTCGAGATCGTCGGGAAATGCCTCGAGCAGCCGGCGAGCCGCCTCCGCGGCTTTTTCCGGCTGGCCCCACGCTTCGAACAACTCCATCGCCAACGAGTGCGACTCGCGCTGCGAGGGGTCGAGTTGCAGACTTCGTTCGAGGCTTTCCGTGGCCCGCTGCCGGTCGAAGGCGCGCTGGCTGCTCTCCTCTTCAGATTCGTCATCGTCATCGAATTCGTCGTCGAAATACGCTTCGGAAGATTGCGAAACCGGCCGGGCGAATTCCTGGGCGAGATGCCTCCAGACGATCGCCTGCAGGCGGCGGCGCTCCTCCAGAGAGAACGCGGCGAGCTGTTCAAGATCGTCGATGTACCGCCGCCAACAGCCGGTTGCGGCTTCGAAATCTCCTTCCGACCGGTCCCACAGCAGGGCCCAGAAGCGATTCCAGTGCGGATCGAAGCTCAGCGGTTCGGCCGCGCGGGTGAAATCGTCGACCAGGCGGCGCGCCTTTTCGTAAGGGAGGGTCACGGCCCATTCGCACAACGGCTCTAACAGCACTTCGGTCAGCCGTTGGGCCAAGACGGGTTCGATCTTGCCGAGGCTGAGGCGCAAGGGCTTGAGCAAGCGAATGGCTTCGGTCCAGTTGTCGTCCGACAAGGCGCGGCGCAGGCGTTCCAATCGACCCAGCACCGGCTCGCCGAACGCGGCCGCTTCGAGCAACGACAAATCGGCCTCCTTCGCCGCCGCGCCGGCCAGGCCCGGCGCCGCCTCCGTCCGCCGCAGACGGGCGGCAATGCCGTGTGCGGCCCGGCTCGGCTCGAGGCGGTCCCAATTGGCGGCGGCCTGCTCGGAATCGCCGCGGCCGTACGCCGCCCAGCCGCGCACGAAATATCGCCAGTCGGCAAAGGGCGAGCTGCGAGGGATCGCCTGCAAAAGTTCGCTGGCCCGAGCCTCTTCGCCGGCATCGAGAGCCGCGAAGGCCGCACGAATTTGCAGACCGCCTTCGCGCAGCTCGGGCCGCGCCTCGCCGGGATGAAGCACCGCGCGATCGGCCAACTTCAGCGTCAATCTCGCCCGAACTTCCGGCGAGTCGCACTGCTCGCCCAACGCGACCGCCTTGGCGGCCAGCCCGATCTGCGGCAACAACAGCGCCAAACCTTCCACGACCGAGCCGTCCGTCACGCCGAACTCCAGCAGGCGTTCGGCGACCTCGGCCGCCGCGGCCGGCATTTGCCCGCGAGACAGATCTTGCGCCCGCAGCAGGTAAGTCCGCTCCAACAACTGGCGATTCTCGGGGCTGCCGTCCTCGCGAAAGCAAACTTTGGCCTGCTTGAAGGCGTCCTTGAAACGCTGTTTCTCGATCAGACGCTCGATGGCGGCGCGATTTGCCGCGTCTCGCGACCCGGTGTTGCGAAGTTTAGCGGACTTGCGATTCGATCGGGACATGGCGCTGGTTTTGAACCTGGAATCGTCGACGAGCGAAAAGCCCGCCATGCGGCGAGAGACTTTCCAAATCGTACACGATCGGTCGCGTTCGAGGTAGCCTCGCGCAAGTTCCAAGTGGCCCGAAGTTAATCGTCAACGAGCGGGAAGCGGCTCAAGTCCGCGCGATCTTTGGATTGTACCTGGAGCGCCAAAGCCTGCTGGCGGCGGCCGAGGAACTCGAGCGGCGCGGCTGGGTCGGCAAGCAATGGACCACGCGCAAGGGGCTAGTGCGCGGCGGAAAACCATTCCATCAGGGAAATATGCACTGCTGACAACCACGACATTCGGGACTTTTCTGCGCGAGTTCTCGCCACCCAAGGTCCGGGAAGCTAAGTAATCCTCCATGAAGCAACTTTTTGACTTGGGTTAGGGCGAGGAAATGAGGATCACGACCGACCGAGGACCTACATCGTAGAAGGTCGCGGGGTTCAGCGCGACGGCGCGTTCCTCTTCCATGATGTCGTCGGGGGACGCTAACCGCGTATCGACCAGCCGCCGCCAACGCCATTGCCCTTCATGGGCGGGCAGATGGAATTTCTGCCATTCCCAATGGGCGTTGAACATCACGTACAAGTCGGGCTGTGAGTGCCAGCCGTGCATCTGAAAAGCCAAGTTGCGGCTTTGGCCCGTCCAATCAGCGTCGCCGATCTTGGCGCCGTGCCAATTGACCCGATTCACGAACTCCTCGCGGCTGATGGCGAAGTGTCGCTTGCGCAAGGCGATCATCATCCGCGTAAAACGCAACAGATGGTCGTTGGTCTGGGCCAAGCTCCAGTCGACCCAAGAGAGCTCGTTGTCCTGACAATAGGCGTTGTTGTTGCCGCGCTGCGTACGGCCGAACTCGTCTCCTTGGTAGAGAAACGGGACGCCCTGCGAAATCAATAGAATCGTGAGGAAATTCCGCATCTGCCGCTGCCGCAGGGCGATCGCCTCGGGAGAATCGCTGGGCCCTTCCTGGCCGCAATTCCAGCTCAGGTTGTAGTCCCAGCCATCGCGGTTATCTTCGCCATTTTCCCAGTTGCGTTTTTGGTTGTAGCTGACCAGGTCGTTGAGCGTGAAGCCGTCATGGCAGGTAATGAAATTGATCGAATGATAAGGATGCCGCGACGAGTCGCCGTAGATGTCCAGGCTGCCGCAAATGCGCTTGGCGAGCGCTGCGGTGGCGTCGGGATCGCTGCGGACAAAGCGCCGCACCTCGTCGCGGAATGCGCCGTTCAGTTCGGCCCAGCGACCCCACGCGGAAAACTTTCCGAGTTGGTGCAGACCGGCGGCGTCCCATGCCTCGGCGATCAGCTTCGCGCCGGCTAGCACGGGGTGCTCGGCGATATGCTGAATCAAGGGGGGATCTTCCAGCACCTTGCCGTCCAAGCCCCTGCCTAGAATCGACGCCAGGTCGAAGCGGAAGCCGTCGACGTGCAGCTCGGAAACGAGATACACCAGGCTGTCGATGATCAAGTCGCGCACGAGCGGGTGATTGCAATTCACCGTGTTGCCGCAGCCGGTGAAGTTGTAGTAGCGGCCCTGGCGGTCGAGCATGTAGTAGATGGAGTTATCCAGCCCGCGAAAGCTGATCGTCGCGCCGAGTTCGTTGTCTTCGCCGGTGTGGTTGTAGACGACGTCGAGCAGGACCTCGATGCCCGCCTGGTGGAACGTCTTGATCATCTGCTTGAATTCGCGAATTTGCGCGTCAGGCTCGGCGGCGTAGGCGGCCTTGGGAGCAAAGAACGACAGCGGCGAATAGCCCCAGTAGTTCTTGAGAGGCTCGCCGGTCGCCGGATGCTTGCGCGACTGGTCGAACTCATCGAACTCCATGACGGGCATCAATTGCACGGCGGTGACGCCCAACGATTGGAGATAGGGGATCTTTTCGCAAAGGCCCAGGAACGTGCCCGGGCGCCCGACGCCGGAGCTTGCGTGCCGGGTGTAGCCGCGGACGTGCAGCTCGTAAATCACCGTCATTCCCATGGGGATTGCAGGGGGCACGTCCTCTTCCCAGTCGAACTCGTTCAATAACACCTGGCCGCGGCGTCCCTGCCAGCTATCGCCCCGGTTGGCGTCATCGAAAGCGCCCCAGGGATGACCGCCGCTGACTGCCTGCGCATACGGGTCTAGGAGCACGTGCCGCGAGTCGAACCGGTGGCCGGCGCGGGGGGCGAATGGCCCCCAGACCCGGTAGCCATATTGAATCTTGGGGCCCAGGTCGGCCACGAAGATATGCCAGACGTCGCCCGTTTTGTGAATGTGCGGATCCAGGGAGATTTCGACCACGGGCTCCGAGGAATTGCCCTGAAACAAGACCAGGTTGATTCGCTCCGCGTGGCGAGAAAAAACGGCGAAGTTGACGCCGCCCCGCAACGCGGTCGCGCCGAACGGGCGACAATGTCCCCGCGAGGTCGTGAAGGACCTCGTGGCTGAGCGAATGTCGGTGCGCGTCCGTTTCATGACTGGCCGCTCCGCGTAGCTTTATCGGAAATCATGCTGGAGTACGTCTGTTCCGCGGCGGCACAATTCTCTGCCATACTCAACCCATTCGCCCTGTCCCCAGTAGCGGAAGCAACTGGTCTGCGAAGCGAGCAGGTGAAACAACGCGTTGCGGTAGGGCTGGCTGGACTTGTCGACATGGCGATGATCAAGCGTTTGATGGAACAGGGCGCTGAGCTTGTTCATGGGGTCGAGCAGGCTTTCGTAGCCGTGGACCCAGTTGATGTTGTTGGTCCACGATCCGCCGTGCATCGAGAAGCCTGATTGCTCGCGCTTGATGTCTTCGATCGCCTTGTCCGCCGCCCCCGGCTCCCAGTGGGCGATCCGCGACAACACGTAACGTTGGCGTATCGGCTGGATCACCGGCAGACTGTCTTCGCGCACGCCGGCCTGATCGATCATTTCCAGGTACTCGGTGACGTTGACGCCCACGGCTCCTTCGGCGCCGTAGCGTGCGACGGTTTGTCGATAACAGTTGGGGAACTCGTGCATCATCACGCCGCCGTTCTCGCCGTCGGCGATCTGCGTGACGAGCGGCGGGATCGAGACGCCGCCCATTTGACGGCGCTGCTGCCCCAGGGCCTCGTAGAACGGCTGCATCTGAGCCACGAGTTTGGTGTCGGAGCCTTGCGTCTTCACGATGCCGATCATCGAGAGCTCTTGCCCGCAGGAATTCTTGGAGACCAGGCGATGAGGCAAGTGCTTGTCTCGCGGCGGTCCTCCCTGGGGAGTTTCGATCGTGTGCTCCTGCACCAGCACCCAACGGTAGCCGCACTCCTTGAGCGCCTTGATAAACTCGTAGGCCACGTCGGGATGGTTCGGCAGGTGCATCTCAGGGGGCGAAAACCCGCGGACTCGACTCAACGCCTCCCACCCGTAAATGGCAGCGAAGTTCTGCTGCCAGGCCTGCATGTGCAGTTTGTAGTCGGGAACCGGCGTCGAGGGCGCCACGGCGTGCCCCCACATCGTGCCGAGCCACTCGACGTACTTCCGCAAGTGCGGATCGCAGGTAATTCCGCGGAGGCGATCCAGAACATCGCGTCGGCCCATCTGACACAACCCGAACAATAATTCGCCCGAGTAGTCGAGCATTACCCGCGGATTGTGTCCTTGGCGCACGAGGTCGGGCACGATGTCTCCCATGCGGGCGTAACACTCGGCGAACACCTGAGCGTTGTGCGTCGCTTCGCCGGAACTGCTGCGAAACATTCGCTCAAGGTTGCTGATGGTATCGGCCGTGCGCAGCTCGCTTCCGCCGACAGGGATCAACGGCTGATGCATGTGCAGCGCGATGGCGAACGTTGCGCGTAAGCGGTCCAAACGCAAGTTCGTATCGTGCAAGAAGACCGGCTCGCGGCGGGCCATCGCCGCTTCGACCTGCGGCTCCGCGCCGCAGAAATTCGGCAACCCGTCGACCATGTCGGGAATATCTGCTGAGTTCATGGCGAGACCTGAATTCGATGAGAAGACAAAGCCAAAGCGCCACGGGGCGCCGCCCGTCGCGAAGCCAGGCGTCGGATCAGTCAGGCGCCGGCGAAATATCGGTATTCGAGTTGAGGGAACACGGCGTCCATCGCCTCGAGCGCTTCCAACCGGCCCGGGTCGATGGTTTGCCGATCGAAGCCGTCGAGCAGTTCGTGAAAACGGTTCAAATGGTCGTTGACGCGACGGCGCGCATATTGGGCCGTGTTGCCGTTGGTGATCATGAACGGCCAGTCCGAGGCTTGCGCCAACATCAGTTCGCGTCCCGCCTGGCGAAGAACCCGATCTTCGTAGCTTCCTGGGGGCCAAGCGGAATTCAGGGTCACGATTTCGCGCAGTCGGACGGCGCCCTCGTGCAACGGTCGCCAGAGCCATTCAGTGGACGGATTCACCCACTGTTCGTTGTAGCCGTTGCGTCCCCAGGTGCTGGCTGCCGGGACGGCCTTTTGGTGAACCGGGTGCCGCGCCAAATACTCGCCCGGAGTGCCCAGCGACATGCCGCCTCCTTCGCAGGCCGCGCGCAGCACGTGGTAAATCCACTGCGGTCCTTCGAACCACCAATGCCCAAACAACTCCGCGTCATACGGCGAGACGATCACCGACGGCATCGGCAGGCGTCCGCTGCGATGGACCTGCGCGCGGCAACGGTCCACAAAGTCCCGAGCGTGTCGGTAGGCTGTTTCTGCGGCCCAGTCGGGGTTGTAGAGGTGCTTGTCGTTGGTCTTGCCGGTGATGCGGTGATATTTGATGCCGGTCGCGGTGCGGACGCCCTCGGCATAACGATACGGCGATAAGTAGTGGTCGTCGAGTTCATAGCCGATGTCGCGGTAATATTCGCGATAATTGTAGTCGGCCGGATAGCCAACGCTCGTGCTCCAGACCAGCTTCGAAGTCATCGGATGCCGGCCAAAGGCCGCGACGCCCGAGGGGCAATAGACGGGGGCCGCGACTCCAAACGCCGGCCGAGGCTCGGCGTGCTCGATCGCGTGTCCATCGACGACGAAGTAACGGATTCCCGCCTCGGCCAGCAACTGGTCGAGACCGGGCGCGTAAGCGCATTCGGGGAGCCACATCCCCGCCGGCTTGCGGCCGAAAATCCGCCGGTGCTCGTCGATCGCGGCGAACACCTGGGCGCGAACGGCGGCCGGCTCGGCGTTGAGCAGCGGCAGGAAGCCATGCGTTCCGGCACAAGTGATCAACTCAAGGTTGCCGGCTTCCGCGTATTCGCGAATCGCCGACACAAGCCGCGTCTCACAGCGTTCGACAAACGTCTCGAGCGCCTCCTCGAATAGCCGCTTGTACATCTGCGAAAGGAAATTGACATCGCCCCAATTTCGCGTGCGGTGGCACTCGCGGTCGGCTAACTCGATCAACTGCTCGATGTGCCGCTGACACCGCTGCCGCAACAACGGATCTTCCATCATATTTGCCAAGGTCGGGGACACCGACAGCGTCAGCTTGAACGGGATGGATTCGTCCCGCAGCCGATCGAAGAACTTGATCAGCGGAATATAGGTCTCGGCGACCGCTTCGAAAAACCAGCGCTCTTCGAGAAAGCGATCGAACTCCGCGTGCCGGACGTACGGAAGGTGAGCATGAAGGATCAGCAACAGGTATCCATGGGGCATGGTCTGATTCTCGGCTTCAAGGCATTTGGTTTGTTTGCGATGCGTCCTTGGTCCGGCGAGCCGCTAGGGAGATTCGAGTAAGAATGGCCGGGCGAGGGGCCCGGCCGGCAGGTCGCGCAATTCGCTGGCGTTCAATGCCGCCAACGGGCTGATCTCGATCGGCACGGCGGCCGAGCCGTCTGCGCGGCGGGGAATCTGCACGCCCGCCCGTTCCAGCCAAGCGGCGTACAAGTCCGTCATGGCCTGGCGAACCGTGGCGGGTGAATTCGAGCCCGTAGCGTTCTTGAGCGGTTCGAACTCCTCGCGACGATCCCAAACGCGTTCCCTGCCCTCCGGCAACCAGGATCACCGCCACGCGGCCGGCGCGAAGCGCGCCTTCGCCGCGGCGCCGAGCGCGTTCGGCCGCCGGCGAGCCGTCGATCGTGTCGGCTGCCGGAATGTAAGGCAGCCTGCGGATCGCCCGGGCGCGCGACCAGATCTCGGGCTGAACCGCTTCATCGTGAAACAATCGCTTCAAGTGGTCGAAGTCGAACTGCTCCAACTGAGTCAAGAGATCATCGCGCTGCTCAGCCGTCAACTCGTCCCACCAATCCAGCAAATGAGCTTGTCCGGCCCGCGCCAAGCGCGCGGTCCAAGCGGCCTTGACGTTCTCGCACGAGGTTAGGGCTGGCATGACTCACGCCTCCGTCAACTTGATTCCGGCCCGCCGCGAAGATTGCACGCGCATGATATCTTCGATCTGCAGCGCCAAAGCGTTCCAATTGCAGCGTTCTTCGAGCTTCTCGCGACCGCGAGCGGCCAACTGTCGACCGAAGTCGGGCTCGTCCAACAAGCGGTTGATGCCCGCGGACAATTCGTTCTCCGTCGGATCAACCAGCAGGCTGTCGGATTCGTGCACGAGGAGCGGGGCTGCCGATGGATGCGTGGCAATGACGGGGCGTTCGGCGGCCCAACCGGCCAGCACGGGCCACCAAGGCGTCGAGTCGCGGCTGGGAAGGCTGCATTCGAAGCCATCCAATCATGCGCATGCACCAAATCGAAGCGGCCGACGAAATCCTCCACGTCGATGTTCGCGAGAAAGAGCTGATTGCCGTCGGTATCGGTATGGCAGTGCGATGCGAGAACTGCATCTACGCCCATGTGCGATCCGCGATCAGGGCCGGGGCAACACGGGAGCAAATTCTTGAGGCTGCAGGAGTGGCGGTTGCGATAACAGGCGGGGCCTCTTACACCTACTTGCCGCGGATCCACGAGGCGCTGGAGGCGCTCGCCGCCCGAGGGGAATTGACCTAGGCGCAGCAACGCCCTTTCGCCCCGTTAGGCGCCAAGCCCCTGCCTCGCTCGCAAATCAATAGCCGATGAATGAACCGCACTCGGAAAAGGTCCAACAGTTGCAAAGGTTCGGTGTCGACCGCAAGTAACGCCTTATTGCCAAAATCGCAGTCGGTTGCGGCGAAAATCGACGCGGCCGGGCGCTTGCATCCCGCCGATCCTCACCCCAGTAGGAACCCTTTTGTTTTCATCGGGCGGTAAAGGAGCCGAGTATGATTCTTGCGTCGGTTTAAGCTGTTTTTTCAGGCCGGTTTTCGAATACCGACTTGCCCTCCAAGCCAACGACTTGGCAGCACCACAAGTCTGTCGCTGACGTTGAGCACGCCGGCCACGCTGCGGCAGCATTCGCACAACCGCCGTTTTGCGGAAAAAGACGAGATGATGCCGCCAAGCACAACGTTGCGCTTGCTGACGTAGAGGGTCACGAGTTCCAAGCCTACGATGCCCCGAAATGAAAGGTACCTCAGCACTCGCTGCTCGATTTTGCGGTCAATGTCATTTTGTCGTGCCACGTCTGGGCGCTCACGTTGAAGCTTCGGCATCCGTGATCGGCTGCGGTCATCAGTGACCATCGTCATTTACCATCGTTGTTGAACTAGTGGGTTTCCACTTAAACGATTCACGTAGAAGATTCCCCTGCACGGCGGGATATTCTCCTGGTTTCGCAAATCTCGTTCCATCGCTGAAACGCCTAGGAATACGGGGATTTGCCCTAGTCTTCATTTGGCAACGTGCTCAATCGCGCGTGGAGGGCAGTTCGTCAGGCAGCGCGGCGATGGTGGTAATTCAACAGCCCGCCTAGCCGCTCGCGGCAAACAATCGCGCCTTTGGCGACCGCCGTGGGCGGCGCTTCCTCGCCGAAGCGGCGCAGACGGGTGTTGCCGACCGTGAGGACCGTCGCCCGAGGCGGGATTTTTCGGCGCCCGGCGTGGATCTTCGATCGCGCGAACTGTGCGGTTGGCTTGCACCCCGGGCCAGAGGCCGAAAGCCCCGTCCCGCAGCGCGACGACAATACATATACAAGCGCGCCGTCGGCCATGCCTTTGGCCGCGACCACGGCCCCTCGCCAGCCGCCAACCCGCCAGCGGCGGCGAGATATCCTCCCAAAAGCCGCCCCGGCTGCTAACTCCGCAGTCTCAGGTTGCTGCCTTAGCAAGTTGACGGGCCGTTGCTTTTTTTGTGCTATTTTTCTTGCAAATGGGTTGATTTAAGGCCCGCGGTGGGCAAGAATTGCTCCAGCTTGCCCAAAGCACGGAGTCGTCTTAGTTATAAAAGTCGACAGGCTCAGCCGCTTGACAACGCAACCGGCAATGCTAACTTAGTCAACCTAACCTGTGCATCTGTGTCCAAACGCGTAACCGTAAAAGGCTACTGACAGGGCAGCCGCGGCGCAACTGGGTGCAAAGCACTTGACCGAAGGTTCCTCCCTTTGGACGGCCGTCACGAGGGGGGAAAAGGTTCGGAACGTGACGGCCGCTGGTTTCAGTCTTTTACGGTACGGTACCTGTTTTGTTGGAGGAATTTAGGATGAATCGTGCATTGTTGTTTGGCATCGCGATCTTTTTCGCGGTCGTCGGCATCGCCCTGATGGGCGGTGAGAACAAGGTCATGGCCGGTCACGGCTGCAATGGCTGCGCCTGCGCGGGCTGCGCCGGCTGCGATTGCGGCGGCGGCGCCCCGGCCTGCTGCGGCCAGGTCAACGATTGCTGCGGCTGCCGCGGCCGTCGTCACCACCGTCACCACCGCCGTAACCGCTGCTGCGGCAACCCCTGCTGCGGCCCGGTCGAATGCTGCGGTGCGGCTCCGGCTTGCTGCGGTTGCGGCGGCGCCGCCCCGGCTGAAGTAACCCCCCCGGCCCCGGAAGCCCCCGCGGCTCCGGCGGCCAGCCTGAAGCGCGGCTTCGGCTTCCGTACGGTCAGCTTCCGCAACTAACCTTCGCGGCCGGCTCGCCGGCCGCAAGCGAAGGATTGACGGCGCCGCGCAAGCCCTGTTGACGCGGCGTCAGCGAAGTGCAATTTCAAGCCGGATCTTCCCTGCGGAAGATCCGGCTTTTTTTCGTCTTCCTCGGCGCAATCTGGGAGTTAAGCTATTACACTCCGCCGAGGCGACTCGTCTCTGCGGTTGCTTCCCGCGAGACACGCCTGCCACTGCGACCATGACCTCCTCCCACCCCTCGCCGCAAAGTGTCGCCGAATCGAAAGGCGTGCCAGGGGAGATCGTGCGCACGGCGATTAGCTTTCTCTTGTTCTTGCACTTTTTCGCCTTGGCCGTGGCGATTTTTTCGAACTGGAGCCCTTCGACGCTGGCCTCGCGGTTGCGCAAAGTGCCCGGCGTGCGAGGGTATCTGCAATTCTTCGACATGGATCAGGCTTATATCGGGCTCTACAACCTGCACGACGGCATGTCGGAAGATACCGACTCGACGGTCGAACTCGATTTGAAACTCGCCAGCGGCGAAATGCGAACCTTCACCTTGCCCGAGCCTGGGCTCCGCCCGCACCAGCGATTTCGGCACTTTTCCCGTTTGGCCGAAGTCGCGGCCGACTTGGCGTCGAACCAGGACTTGCAGAGCGTCGTGCCGCAGGCCATCGCCAAGCATTATATTGCCCGACTTGAGGCCGCAGGGCAGGAACTTGGCGGCGGCACGGTCGGCGAGATTCGCGTCGGGAATTGGCTGCTGCAATCGATGGAAGCCATGCAGTCGAGCCGTGCGGACGAACGCGATCCCCACAGCGCCGTCTACTATCGCAAGCTGTACGAAGCTCGCGTGCTGCGCGTCGGCGGCAAGGTGCAACTATTGAAAGTCGAAGAGGCTCGCGACGTGGCTCCCGCCGCCAGCAGCGCAGGTGCGAAATGATGGGCGCCGTGCGAGACTACTTCGAAGCGTTATTCGGGGGCTTTGGGGCGGGCTGGACCCGATTTTGGTTCCGGCCGTGCGACCCCGCTCCATTGAGCCTGATTCGCATCGCCGCCGGCCTCACGGCCTTTTATCTGGTCCTGACTTACACGCCCGACCTGGAAACGTTTTTTGGCCGCGACGGGCTCGAGCCGCTGGAGATGTTCGACTCGCTCGAACAGGAATCTCGCGGGCTCGACCGCCAGGCGATCGTGCACCAGATTCGCGAATCGATGCCCCGGCAATACCGCTTTTCATATCTCGACGATCTCGATTCGCCCGGCGCGTTGCAGGCCGGGCACTTGGCGGGACTGGCCGTGTTGGCTCTGTTTACCGCCGGGTTGTTTACGCGCGTGACGTCGGTGTTGGCGCTGCTGGTCTTGCTTTCGTATATCCATCGCGGCCCCTTGCTGACGGCGCAGGTCGAGCCGATCCTGGCGTTCGTAATGTTTTATCTCTGCCTGGGTCCGTCCGGCGCCGAATGGTCGCTCGATCGTTGGCGGGCCAACCGGCAGGCGAAGAATCGCCCTGTCAGCTTGCAAGCCAGCGATAGCGACCCGCCCGGCGCCGCGGCGCGAATGTCGTGGGGCGCCACGGTCGCGATCCGCTTGATCCAAGTTCATCTGACTTTGGTCTACGCGATGATGGCCGTCGGCAAGCTGTCGAGCGACGTCTGGTGGCGGGGCGAGGCGCTGTGGTGGCTGGTCGCAAAGGCCGAATCTCGGTTGGTCGATTTCACCTGGCTGCACGGCGACTTCGCGAGACTGGCGTTCGATGCGATGACGAACGGCGTGATGCTTTACCAGTTGGCTTTCCCGGTCTTGGTTTGGAACCGCTTGGCGCGGCCGCTCGTGCTGGGGCTCGGCGTCGTCGTCTGGGGACTGTTGTCGCTCGTGACCGGCATGGTTCCCTTTGCGCTGGCGATGCTCATCGCCAGCCTGGCGTTCGTGCCCGCCGAGACGGTGCGATCGGCGTTGCCGCGCTGCTGCGAGTAGATCGGCGTGGGGCGCCATGCTTTCACGCTTGCGTAGCAAGCGGGTAAGCATGCGAACGTCCTCGTGATTCACACATGCCTACGCCGGCTGGCGCCGGCGAAGGCATGGCGCCGATGCCACCCTAAATGCCTGCGTTTCGGCTGTGGCAGAATCGCGGCCGGTGACTTAGAAAGCCTGACCTACGTACTGTGACGCCCGTCAGGCTCGAAAGCCTGACCTACGTACTGTTAGCAGGGTTTAGTCGTCCTCCACTCGTCGATTCATCGCTCGCAGTCTCGCGAGAGCCAGCATTTCTTCGTCAATCGCGATCGCCGGCAGGCGCATGCGTTCCGCTTGCTCGGAGGTCAGGAAGACGAGCGCGACTCCGTCGAAGTGCACCGGCCGGAAACGTTGGTCTTTCGCCACGCCAGCCCACTCCTGAGCCCCGACGTCGATCAATAGCGCCGGCGTCTCTCGGTGCCCGTTGGCCCCGGGCGGTGCGCTTTGTCTGAGGCTCTCCAATAACTTCGGATCGCGGCGGACCATTTGCACGCGGATTTTTTGATAGCGCTCCAACACTTCGCGCGAATTGACTTCCAGCCGGCCGTCGGCGAATACGCGGCGCTCGGGGCCGTCGTGAAAGATGTACACGGCCGCTTCGCCTTGATCGACGGCGAACACGTTTCGCGGCATCCCCTGGCGGCCTAAAAAGCGGGCCGATTCGTGGCCGAACACGTTCGGCGCCTCGCCGAAGCCGAACCGCCGCGGGCTCTCGCTGCGGGCCAACGTCCAAAACAAGTCGGTCGGCATCGACGCGATCAACAGTCCCAGGCTCGCCGCCAAAGCCACGGCGCCGAACTGAAACCGGCGCGGGCTCGCCGTCGGCGGTTCGGCTGGCGAAAGCTCCGCGAAATTCTGGGCGACGACCCAGCCGCCGGCGATCGCAAACAACGCGCTGTTACGGCTCGATTGCCAGGCCAAGTAGCCAAAGGCTGCGAACGCCAGCGCCCGGTAAAGATCGAATTTTCCTCGCCAGGCCAGGCGGACAAAACTTGCCGCGCCCAGCGCCGCCAGCACGAGCGTCATGGCGATAGTGACGTTCGTCAGGCCAGCCAGCAGGCCGTGGGCGCCGATGAACTCGGCCAGTCCGTCGAATTCCTCGGCAAACTGCCGGTAAAAGCCGCGATCGACGCCTTGAATCCGCCGCAGCAGCGTAAAAGGAAAAAGCGCGCCGCGATAGCCGTAGGGATTCACGAGCGCGGCGGCCCCCATCGCCAGCGTCACGCCGGCCCAGAGGCGAAAGTCGTCGCGGGGTTCTTGGGCTCGCGACGGCCGGCGATCGTTGCGCCACTTCCGCACGACCGCATCCGCCAAGAAGCAGCCCCACACGACCAGCCCCAAGACGAACAGCCCGTGGACGTTGATCCACAGCGTCTGAATCGCCGGCAACCACCACGCCCGCCGCGGCCGCTGCCGCAATTGGGCCACGATGGCTAGTTCGAGGGCCAGAAATAAAAACGAAAGCATCTCGGGCCGCACCTGGTTGCGTCCCGAAAAGATCAACAGAGCCGGCAGCCAGCAAGCGACCGTTCGCCGCCACGCGGCGCCGCCGCGGCTGGAAAAGACCGCGATCGCCAGCGTCGCCGCCCCGAGCAACGCCTTGACCGACACCAGCGCCGCGGCGCCGCCGAGCGACCAAAGCGCGGCGGCGATCAACTGAAAACCCCAGTGCAAATCGATCCACGCGCTTTCGGGGTTGGTATAGGTGAACCAATCGTGCCGCGGAACCTCGCCGCGCTCGTAGATCAATTGCCCGGTGCGGAGGTGCCACCAAATATCCGGGTCTTCGATCTCGACGCAGCCGACCAAAAACGCCAGCAGCAAGAAGGCCGCTAGCCACGGCCAATCGGCGCCTGGCCGTGCGGCAGCGGCGAGCGGCTCTGGCAAAGGGCTTGTCGGCTCGTCGCGGCCTCTTTTGGCGGCTCGTCGGCGCCGGCTCATGGCTGCTTCGCTTCAGCGGCCGAGACAGGCGCCGCGGTCGAATCGTCGGCGCGCGACAAATCCTCTTCGCCGCGATCAAAGGCGCCGTACTCCAAGAAATGTTGCACTTGCCGGGCCGCGTCGCGCCGAATGGGCAGAAACGAGTGCAGGCCCGGCAGCACGACTCGGTCTAGAGCGGCAGCCAATTGGGAACTTTCGGCGCCGACCAGTTGATCGTGCCGGGCGGCGATGATGCCGATCTCCAGCCCTTGCGGCTCGGGAAGCGAATTGACGAAGCTATCGGGCCGGGCCGCCAGTTGATCGACGGTGCGGATGCAGCATCGCAACATGGGGCCGAACGTCGAAGCCCAGCGCGAGCCCCGGTTTGGCGGCGCGAGCATCACGATCCGGCCCAGCTTGCTCGGCCGCCCGAGTTCGAGCGATGTTCGGGCGACGATGCTGCCCATGCTATAGGTCGCCAGGTGCAGCCGCTCGATCGCCGGATCAGTGCTGAGCGACTCCAACGCCGCATGCAGCCGCCGGCCGTGCTCTTCGATCGTGTGCCGCAGGCACGGGTAACGCCAGTTCAGCGTCCGATAACCGGCCCGTTTCAGCCGCCGCGTCAGCGGCCACATCGGCAATCGGCCCGGCCCGAGGCCGTGGACCAATACGACCAATTGACCGTCGGCAGGCGTCTTGTCAGCGGAATGCGCTGGATCAGGAATCCGTTCGGTTTGCATGGTTCCATGATAGAAGGCCGCCGCGATCTGCGAAACGGCGCAGCGGTTTGCACGTTCCGTAGACGCGGCATCTTGCCGCGTTTTAGCCGTAGACGCGGCATCTTGCCGCGTTTTGGTTCGCGCGGCAAGATGCCGCTCTCGTTCGAAAGCGGCAAGATGCCGCTTTTACGGAGCGTCTCACCCCCGATACAACCCTTCAATCGGCCGGCCGATCGTGATCGGAAACGGCCGGCCGAGCGAATCGGTATAGTGCGTCGCCGGGTCGATGCCTAAAGCGGAAAACATCGTGGCAGCGACGTCCCAGGGACCGACGCGGTCCGATAACGGATAACCTCCCAGCCGGTCCGATTCGCCATAGACGGCGCCGCGCGTAACGCCCGCGCCGGCCAGGACGGCGGAATAGACGTTGGCCCAGTGCTTGCGGCCGGGAGTCGAGCCGGCGAAGCGCTTTTCGAGCGCCACCAGCGGCGCCCGGCCGAACTCGCCCATGCAGACCACCAGCGTCTGGTCCAGCAGGCCCCGCTGGCCGAGATCCTCCAGCAGAGCGGAAAACCCTTGATCGAACCGGGGCAGCAGCCGCAGCTTGAGCGCCTCGAAGATGTCGTTGTGCGTGTCCCAGCCGTACTGGTCGGTGTCGTCGGGGGCCGTGTCTTGGCCGCGGTTCGAGTGGTTCCAGATCACCGTGATCCAAGGCACGTCCGCCTCGACCAGTCGCCGCGCCAACAGGCAGGCCTGGCCCGAGCGATTGCGGCCGTAGCGGTCGCGAAGCGCCGGCGGCTCGGCTGCCAGGTCGAAGGCCGCGCGTGACCGCGGCGAAGAGAGCAGTTCGAACGCTTGCGCGTAGTGCTGGTTCATGTCGCGCATCTGGCGGTTGCTTTCGAACTGCCGGCAAAAGCCGTCGACGGCCTGCTTCAAGCTCTGCCGCGCTTCGAGCCGCACGGCGGGCAGCTCCGCTTGCGGATCGAGCCCTGCCACGGCCACGCGGCCCTGGCTGACGTCGCCCAGCACCAGCGGTTCGTATTCGCGTCCCAACAGTCCGCCGTCCTGACCAGGGCCAACCAGCGCCGGTACGAGCGCCGGTCCGTTGATGTGAATCGCCTCGTAGGGAAAGCGATTCACTGGCCGCACGCGTTTCAACAGCGCGCCATAAGTCGGCTCGTCGGTCGGCCGCGGCGGCGGGTTCGAGCTTTTCTGGGGATGATAGCGGCCGGTCAGGGCCAGGTAGCCGGCCGAGCCGTGATCGAGATCGTTGTGCGACAAGCTGCGCACGATCGCATAGCGATCGGCCAAGGCGGCGAGCCGGGGCATGTGTTCGCAGACGAACGTGCCCGGCACAGCGGTGGCGATCGGGGCGAACTCGCCGCGCACCTCGGCCGGCGCTTGCGGCTTGGGATCCCACAGATCGATCTGGCTCTGCCCGCCGCTGGCGTAAACCAGAATCACCGAGCGGGCCTTGCCGAAGCCGGGATTGCGCGAAGCGCCCTGCTCGCCCGCGCCGGTCGATCGGCCGGCGCCAAGACCGGCCAGGCTCGCCAACCCGCTGATTCGCAGCCATTCGCGCCGCGACATGCGGCCGCGGTTCGGCTCGTTCTTCGAAAGAAAGCGCAACATCGGCCGGCTAGGATAGACTGCAAGGAGATCGAACGCGCCTGCCGTCTATCTTAGCCCTGCGGGGCTTGTCGCTCAACCGCGGCCGGCGCTTGGTAGTGATACCATTTGACCGAAGGTAAAGGAGATTTTCTGTAGGGAACGCCCTCCGTGGCGTTCCACGAGACGCGATAGACGGTGAACACCGGGTTCACGGAACGCCACGGAGGGCGTTCCCTGATATGGTTGGACCAGTCAAGGGTGATTGTTTCGCCTTGCGGCGGGTGCTTCATGGCGGATGTTTCACGGTGTTTAGGGAATGGCCAGGAGACGGAACGCGGCGATG
>DATKRK010000079.1:0-14114 GCA_035532215.1 Pirellulales bacterium
TCGGGCGCCGCTTGCCAATCGACCAGATGCAGTTCGACCGTGCGGCGGCCGCGGAACTCGTTGATTACCGGCCGAAAGGCGATCGACAAGGGCCCCTCGACGGCGGCCAGTTCGTCGGCCCATTCGCCGCCGCCAAAAGCCACCGCCCGCAACGCGGCGCCATGCTGCGAGAGCTTCAGCGACAAGTGACGGCCGCCCCCGCCGATCTTTTGCGGCGGACCGGTCAACGAAACGCCCGAAGCGCACAACATCGGCCGAGGATTGGCGTGGCCAAACGGCGCCAGTCGTTCCAGGTCGGAGACGACCGGCAACGTCAATTCGCTGAAACCTACCTCTGCGTCGATCCACAGTTCGGCCGTCCGCGTGTCGCTGGAAATGGCGCCGGCGGCGTGCTCGCAAAAGTCGGCCCGGAAATGCTCGAGACGCGACTCCTCGATCCTCAAGCCGGCGGCGGCGGCGTGCCCGCCGTGGCTGACGAGGTGCTGGGAACAGGCGATGAGCGCCTCGTGCAGGTTGAAGCCCGGCACGCTGCGGGCCGAACCGACGCCCGGCTTGACGCCCAATTCGTCGAGCGCCACCAAGACCACCGGCCGGTGGAATTTCTCGGCCAACCGGCCGGCGACGATGCCGATCACGCCGGCGTGCCAGCCGCGGTCGGCCAGCACCAAGGCGGCGTCCCCTTCGGCGTCGAATTGTTCTTGAACCTGCTTGTTGGCCGCCAGGTAAATGCTTCGCTCCAAGCTCTGCCGGCTGCCGTTGAGCTCGTTGAGATACTCGGCCAGGGCCGCGGCTCGTTCGGGCGAGGTCGTCGTCAATAGCTCGACCCCCAGTTGGGCCTGCCCCAAGCGGCCGGCGGCGTTGAGCCGCGGGGCAATCGCAAAGCCGATATCTTCGGCGTCCAGCCGCAGCTTGCGGCCCAGTTCGGCCAGCCGCATCAAGGCGGCCAGACCCAGCCCAGGACGCTCCTTCAGACTGGCCAGGCCGTGCATCACCAACACCCGGTTTTCATCGACCAGCGGGACGACGTCGGCGACCGTGCCCAGCGCGGCCAGGCCGATGGCCGACAGCAAAAAGTTCTTCATCGCTTCGCCGACTTTCTTGCTGCCGCTGGCCTGCTGGCACAGCGCCCAGGCCAGCTTGAAAGCCACTCCCGCTCCGCTCAGACCGGCGAACGGATAGGCCGTGCCAGGCAAGACAGGGTGAACGATCGCCTCGGCGTCGGGCAGTTGAGCCGCCGGCTCGTGATGATCGGTGACAATCAGCGACAAGCTCGCTTCGCGAGCGGTCCGGGCCTCTTCGACGCTGGCAATGCCGCAATCGACGGTGATCACCAGCTTGGCGCCTTGCGCGGCCAGATTCTTGAGCGCATCGTGATTGAGGCCGTAGCCCTCGTCGATGCGGTGCGGCACATAGTAGCCCGCGTCGGCGCCCAGCAACTTCAGGCAGCCGATGAGCAGGCTCGTGGCCGACATGCCGTCGACGTCGTAATCGCCGTAGACCACGATTCGCTCGCTGCGAGCGATCGCCGCCGAAATGCGTTCCACAGCCGCGGGAATGCCCGGCAGTTCGCCTGGATCGCGAAGCGCGGTCAGCTTGGGATCGAGAAAGTTGCGGGCCTGGACCGGATCGGCCAGCCCGCGGCAGATCAACAGCCGCGCAACAACCGGCGAAATCCCCGCGGCTTGCGCCAGGCCAGCGATGCGGGCCGAATCGTGGGGATGGATGCGCCAGCGTTTGGCCATAATCTTCCTGATTCCAGCCGGAACGAGTTGGACGAGCGCCCGGGAAGGACCTTATTTCTTCTTTTCGACGTGCAGCGTGTGCTTGCGAAGCCGGGGCGAAAACTTGCTCAGCTTCAGCTTTTCGCCGCCCGATTTGCGGCGAATCGTGTAGTTGTAGTCGCCCGTTTCCTCGCAGACGAGAAACACGGTTTCGACCTTCTTCTTGCTCTTGGCCATGCGCTGTGCGCTCCTCGACAAAACGAATCCGAACGTGGGTCAGTGCCATTGTCGCTTTTCGCTCCGCGAAAAGACAACTTTTCGCGGAGCGAAAAGCGACAATACAAAGGCTGACCTGCGGGCGGACGCGGCGACCCCGCCCTAGCCCGAATTGAGCGATTGTAGCCGCTCCGGGCGGCTCTCCGCCAGCCCCAGTTTTCGCTGGCAGTGGGCTAAATCTGTGTTGCCAGCTTTGAATTCGGCGCTCACTGGCTTCGAGAGTGGCGTGCCGATGTGATTATCGACGTGAGTTCTCTTGCGAGCCATTCGGCGTCGCGAGCTGCCCACTTCCGCCCCTGGAAAGCCCAGCCCGCGAAGAACGCCGCCACGACCAGCGTCAGCCAGAGCAAGGTTTTGATGCTGAACTGAGGGCGGGGCATGGGACCAAAGGCTATGGGCTGTGTTCTGGTACTTGGCGTCGAAGCTTATCTCGTGGATAGACCAACGGGTATTTACTGCACACGGCAAATAGGCCCTCCTGGCAGCGATTCAGACGTTTGGATTCCCAGCCTTTTAGGCCAAACCCAAGCCCGGGCGGCGTCCGGCGAAGAACTTTGCTGAGGAGCGGCACGAGCTTTGGTCGTCAATACCCCCACTGTTAGGTGGATCGGCGGCGAACAAGCGTTATTGACCACCCGTATAATAAGCTATAAGCTGCGCGGCAGGAAAATCTTACGCCTACGAACACCACGCGGTACGCTCGGCAGCGTATCGGCGGCGCTTTTCTTTTGGATCTGGGGCTTCGCGCCTCGGCTGATCGGCCATGGAAATCTTAGAACGAATCTGGGAGATACTGGGCCTCGTCTTCGGGGGACTGGCCCGGTCGATCGAACGCGCGATCACCTCGCTGTTCGGTTCCTCCAACGCTCGATATATCAAGAAACTGCAAGCCAAAGTCGACGCCATCAACGCGCTCGAGCCGAAGTACCAGGCGATGAGCGACGAGGAGCTGCGCGGCCAGACGGCCGAGTTCCGCAAGCGGCTGGCCGCCGGCGAAACGCTCGATGATCTGCTGGTCGAGGCCTTCGCCATCTGCCGCGAGGCAGGCTGCCGCTTCATCGGCTTGCGCCATTACGACGTGCAGATGTTGGGCGGCATGGTGCTGCACTCGGGCAACATCGCCGAAATGGTCACGGGCGAAGGCAAAACGCTGGTCGCCACGTTGCCGGCTTACCTGAACGCCTTGGCCGGCAAGGGCGTACACGTGGTCACGGTCAACAACTACCTGGCCCGCCGCGACATGGAATGGATGGGCCCGATCTACATGGGCCTGGGGCTGACCGTGGGCGCGATCTACAGCAACATGGACCCGACGGAAAAGCAACGGGCCTACGATTGCGACATCACCTACGGCACGAACAACGAGTTCGGCTTCGACTACCTGCGCGACAACATGAAGCCGGCCGCCAAGGGAGACGACCGCTACGACCTGCGGGACCAACAATGCCAAGGCCCGCTGCGCTACGCGATCATCGACGAAGTCGACAACATCTTGATCGACGAAGCCCGCACGCCGCTGATCATTTCCGGCCCCGCTCACGACGACGTGACGCGCTATCCCAAGGCCGACAAAATCGCCCGGCAGCTCAAGAAAGACCTGCACTTCGAGGTCAAAGAAAAGGAGCACTCCGTCCACCTGACCGACGAAGGCGTGCGCGAAGCCGAGCGGCTGGCCGGCGTCGAGAGCTTTTATACGGCCGGCAACATGGATTGGCCGCACTTGATCGATAACTCGCTCAAGGCCCATCACCTCTACAAGCGCGACGTGAACTACGTCGTCGACGGCGAAGAGGTGGTCATCGTCGACGAGTTCACTGGCCGCTTGATGCCCGGCCGCAACTGGAGCGACGGTCTGCACCAGGCGGTCGAGGCCAAAGAAGGCGTGCGCGTCAAAGAAGAGAACCAGACCTACGCCACGATCACGCTACAGAACTTCTTCAAGCTCTACGACAAGATCAGCGGCATGACGGGCACCGCCATGACCGAGGCTTCGGAATTCTGGAAGATCTACAAGCTCGACGTGATCTCCATCCCCACCAACCGCCCGATGCGGCGGGCCAACTATCCCGACGTGATCTACCGCACCGAGCGCGAGAAGTTCGAGGCCATCGTCGAGGAGATCGAACGGCTGCACAAGTGGGATTTCGTCGAACTGGCCGGCGGCGAGCGGATGCTCGGCACGATCACCAAGGAGCAGGACGACCGGATCGAGTTCCAGCCCAAGGACGCGAAAGAGCGGCAGTGGATCGAGCGCAGCAAGATCAAGGAGCTTGAGCAACACGGCCGGCCGGTGTTGGTCGGAACCGTGTCGATCGAGAAGAGCGAGCGGCTCAGTTCCATGCTCAACCGCCGCGGAGTCAAGCACGAGGTGCTCAACGCCAAGCAGCACCAGCGCGAAGCCGAGATCGTGGCTCAAGCCGGCCGCCTGGGCGCCGTGACCATCGCCACCAACATGGCCGGCCGCGGCACCGACATCATCCTGGGCGGCAACCCCGAGACGATGGCCTGGGCCCTGCTTCAGGACAAGTACGAAACTCGGCTCGACGTACCGCAAGAGGAATGGAACACGCTGGTCGCCGAGATCGAGCAACGAGAGCAGATGAAAACCCAAGGGCAGCAGGTCAAGACCCTGGGCGGCTTGCAGATCATCGGCACCGAGCGGCACGAGGCGCGGCGCATCGACTTGCAGTTGCGCGGCCGTTGCGGCCGCCAGGGCGACCCGGGCGCCAGCCGCTTCTTCCTCTCGCTGGAAGACGATCTGATGCGGATTTTCGCGGGCGAGTGGGTCAAGAACGTACTCACCAGGCTGGGCATGCAGGAAGGCGAAGCCATCGAGAGCAAGATGGTCACCCGCCGTATCGAGGGCGCCCAGAAGAAGGTCGAAGAGCGCAATTTCGACACCCGCAAAAGCCTGCTCGAATACGACGAGGTGATGGACGAGCAGCGCAAGCGGGTCTACGGTTTCCGCCAACAGATTCTCAACGGCGTGAACTGCAAGACCAAGATTCTGGAGATGATCGATCGCGAGATCGACCGCTATCTCGACGATTTCCTGGCCAAGGACTACGGCGCCACGACCTTCGCCAAGTGGGCCGGCGGCGAACTGAGCGTCGAGTTGAACGCGGCCGATTACCGCGGCCTCGAATACGAGACGGCACAACGGACCGCCAAGGACGAAGCCCAGCGAATGGCCGAGACGCAGGTCTTCGAGGCCATCGACGAAAACCTGCCCGAGGACGTCGAACAAGACGAGTGGAACTGGGAGGCGATGGCCAAGCTGGTCAACGCCCGCTGGAAGCTGAATCTGCGCGACCGCGATCTCAAGAAGGTCGGCCGCGACCACGTGGGCGAACTGCTGATCGAGAAATCGCGCGACGCGATCGAAGGCACGGACCTTTCCGAAGGCGCCCGCTTCCTCGACCCCGACTACGGCTGGCGGACCGCCTGCGGCTGGGTCCACTACAAGTTCGGCGTGCAGCTCGATCTGGAAGAGGTCCGCCGCATGGAGTTGCCGGCTTTCAAGGAGCTGGTCCGCGAAAAGGCCGAAGCGGCCTACGACGAAAAGGAAACCGAATATCCGGTGCTGGCCGGGCTGTATCACTTCACCACCCGCGACGCCAGCGGCCAGAAGCGCTACGATCGCGAGCGGCTGGTAGGCTGGGCCCGCGAGCGGTTCGACGTCGATCTGGACCTGGAAGATTTGCGCAACAAGCAGCGCGAGGAGATCCGTGCGCTGTTGATCGATCATAGCCGCGACCATCAGCGGCGGGCCAACGCCGCGCTGGCCGAGGCGCAAAGCCGGGTGCAAAAACTGTTTGGCGACGAAGAACGAGCGAACGTCTCGGCCGCGGAGGTCGCCGGCGCCAACGGCGCCGTCGACTCGCTCAGCCAGTGGCTCGCACAGGAACTGCACTACGAGTTGCCGGCCGAGCGGCTGGCGAAGCTCGACCGCGCCGCGCTCGAGCAGCACCTTTCCACGGCCGTCGAGGACCATTATCGTCCGGAAATCCGCCGCATGGAGCGGGCCTTGGTGCTGCAACTGCTCGACACGGCCTGGAAAGATCACCTGCTGGCGATGGACCACCTGCGCTCGAGCGTTGGCTTGCGCGGCTATGCCCAGGTCGATCCGAAGGTGGAGTACAAGCGCGAGGGCATGCGGACCTTCGAGTTGATGTGGGCGAACGTCGGCGAGCGCGTCACCGACTTGGTGTTCCGCATGGAACAGCTCAACGAGGATTTCGTCGGTTCGACCTGGGTGGCGGGCACGGCCACGCACGAAGAGGCGCCGTCGACTTCGCAAATGAGCGAAGACCAGCAACAAGCCCTCGACGGTTCGGACAGCGGCGCCAAGCCCGAGCCGATCCGCAACCGGCAAGAGCAAGTCGGCCGCAACGATCCTTGCCCCTGCGGCAGCGGCAAGAAATACAAGAATTGCCACATGCGCAAAGGGGGAGTGCGCGAAACGTAAACGGTGGGGGCCGGGCCTAATCGATGGAGGGCCGGGCGCCCCCGCCCGACGCGATTGATGGAGGGCCGGGCGCCCCCGCCCGACGCGTCTCGCGTGAGGGTGGCGGAGCGCTTTTAAAGGGGGATGTGGAGATAAGGGAGATCGCCCTTTTGAGATCGGCGGCGTAGACACCTTTCCCGAGTGCTTGAGTTTTGACAACGCATAGGAATGCCCACGGTTGTCGGTCCCAGAACTCAGAGGCGAGCCGACATCAACAGGTTGGGCGTCCGCGATATTTATGCGCCGAGGAGGAAGCCCATGCCGTATTTCGTCCGGCTGCTGTTGTTGGCCATCCCAGTTATTTGGTCCTTTTTCGCCGAAAGCGAACAAGCTGACTCGCGCCAATCGGATGCGCGGGAACGTTCTTCGGCTTCGCTGGCCACGGATGAGGGCGAAGCCAAGGGAAAAGAATTACTCGGGCCAGGACTCGGCAAGTTCATTTTTATTGCCGGCGGTGAATTCACGATGGGCCGAGATAACGGTGAAAACCCGGACGAGCGGCCGGAGCACCTAGTTGAGTTGTCGCCTTTTTATGTGGCAAGAACGCCCGTAACAAACTCGCAATTCGTCCGGTTTCTCAACGAGGCAAAGATATCGTCCGAGGAATACTTTCTTGCCGAGGCGACATACCTAGCGCCTGCCATTGCTCGGGCGGATGGGATATGGACTTGCAGCGACGATGTTGAGAATGACGCCGCGCGTTGTCAAAGCTGGATGCTCGCTATGAAATACTGCGACTGGCTGTCGGCAAAAACGGGGCGGAACTGCAGGCTGCCGACGGAAGCTGAATGGGAATACGTCTGCAGGGGCAAGGAAGGAAGAACGTATCCCTGGGAAAACGACTCGGCGGACCTTGACCGCAAGCTGTGGCGCTGGCGGGGGTGGAAGCAGAAAAGTCCAAAACATATTTCGGTTGGTCAGTTTCCCGATGGCGCTACGCCAGAAGGGGTCTGCGATCTGATAGGCTATATGGATGAGGTCTGCGCCGACTGGTACGATCCTGATTACTATGCCAAGTCGGACAAAAAGGATCCATTGGGCCCGAGTAAGCCAGGCGAGTCCAAACGGTACAGGAATGCGAAAGTTGCGCGTGGTGGTCTTGAGCGGCGCTATGTGTCGAAATCATTCGCCCTAAACTTTTTACGCCACTCGCAATTCTTCGGAGTGCTTCCGGGCGCCTATCTTCCGCGCGGTTGGTCCAGGGGGAAGACAGTTCCACCCAAGGATAGTCGCTTAGTCTACGGGCGCCTAGGTTTTCGAGTCGTCGTTGAAGAGAATCCGGCAGCAGAGCCTTAAAAAGGTCGTATCTTCATCTAACCGCTTCCCCGAGGGAAAGGATGCCCGCGGTGAGTTATCTGCTGAATGCCATTTATCTCGCCCTGCTGGCCCTGGCCGCGCCGTGGCTGTTCTATAAATCGCTGCGGCAGGGCAAATATCGCGAGGGCTTTGCGGTCAAGTTCTTCGGCGCGGTTCCGCAGCGGACTGGCGACCGGCCCTGCGTATGGCTGCACGCGGTGAGCGTGGGCGAAGTGAACCTGCTGGCGACGCTGTTGGCGGAAATCGCCCGACGCCGGCCCGGCTGGGAGTGCGTGATCTCGACGACCACCATCACCGGCTACGCGCTGGCGAGGAAGAAATACGCCGGGTACTCGGTGTTCTACTGTCCGCTCGATTTTTCCTGGGCGGTGCGCCGCGCAATGCGCCGCGTTCGGCCGAGTTGCCTGGTGCTGGCCGAACTGGAACTATGGCCGAACCTGATCCTCGCCGCTCGCGAGCAGGGCGCTCGCGTGGCCGTGGTCAACGGGCGGCTCAGTCAGCGCAGCCATCGCGGTTATCGCCGCCTGCGGCCGCTGGTCGCCCGACTGCTCAGGCAAATCGACCTGATCGCCGTGCAGAACGAAGAATACGCCGAACGGTTTTTGGATCTCGGCGCCTCGCCCGCCGCGGCGCGGATCACCGGCTCGATGAAGTTCGACGGGGCGCAAACCGACCGTCGCAACCCGGCGACGCGGCGGCTGAGCGCACTGGCCGGCCTCGCCGAGGACGACGTCGTGTTTTTGGCCGGCAGCACGCAAGAGCCCGAAGAAGCCTTGGCCCTGGCCGCTTACCGAGAGCTGGTCGCCGAGCATCCGCAGTTGCGGCTGGTGCTCGTCCCACGGCACCGCGAGCGATTCGACGAGGTTGCCCGGCTGCTCGACGACAGCGGCCTTCACTGGCAGCGCCGCAGCCGCTTGGAGGTCGACGGCGCCCATCCGCAAGCTCGCATCCTACTGATCGATGCGATCGGCGAATTGGGCGCCTGGTGGGGCGCAGCCGAGATTGCGTTCGTGGGCGGCAGCCTGAGCCGTCGCGGCGGACAGAACATGATCGAACCGGCCGCCTACGGCGCCGCCGTCTCGTTCGGCCCCAACACGCGCAACTTTCGCGATATCGTCGGGCTGTTGTTGGCCGCCGAGGCGGCTGTCGTCGTCGAGGACGGCGCCGAGCTGACGGCGTTCGTCCGCCGGGCGCTCATCGACCGTCCGTTCGCCGCGGCGCTCGGCCAGCGAGCGCGCGAGTTGGTCGCCAGCCAGCTCGGCGCCACCGCGCGGACGTTCGACTCGCTGGCGCCGCTGGTCGAATCGCCCCAGGATTCGTTCCTTCGAGCGGCCTAGGCGCGGAAAAAGGGGAAAAAGGGGACATTCTACTTTTTCATGAAACCGAGCAAGGGCACTTGCACGTGCCGGAAAAAGTAGAATGTCCCCTTTTTCCGTGATGAGGGCCTAACTCGCCTTGACCTCGGTTGCTGCGAAAGGTTATAAGCCGCCGACTCACCAGCGCGCCCAGGGAACGTCAACATGGAACATGCCTTGCCCAAGAATCGCTTCGAAAAAATCGCCGACTTCCTGGTCGTTCAGCGAGTGACGATTTCGCTCGTCGTTTTTTCGCTGCTGCTAATCAAAGATCTTGCGACCGGCGCCAAGCCGCACGATACTTGGAACTTGCACGACCCGGTTGCGGTTGGCGGCATGGCGCTGGTGCTCGTCGGCCTGGCGATCCGCTCGTGGGCGGCCGGCGTGATTAAAAAGACAAAGGTGCTGGCCACCAGCGGACCTTACCGCATGTGCCGCCATCCTTTGTATCTCGGCTCGCTGATGATGATGCTCGGCTTTTGCATCCTGGTCAGCAATTTGTTCGATGCCTGCGTCGTGTTCGGGCCGGTGCTGGCGATCTACATTCTCACCATGCGGCGCGAAGAGCGGCGGCTGGCCGAGCGCCATGGCGAGGCCTGGACGCAGTACGCGGCCGTCGCCCCGCGGCTGTTTCCCTATCGGTTGTTCACCGAGTTATTCGGCATCCTGCGCACCGAATGGTCGCTGGCGCAGTGGCTGAACAATCGCGAGTACAACGCCGCCGCCACGACGCTCGTCGCCTTGACCTGCCTGCACTTCTGGCGGGCGATGTAAGCCATCGCAGGCGAGAGGTCTTTCAGAACAGGGAGTAATAATCCCGGTTAGCGATTCAGACGTCGTCCGAGCAACGGGCCGGCTAAGGGATCGCGAAAACGCGAAAGAGCGAAAACGCGAAAAGAAACGAACAGCAGAGCCGAGCGGTCAACCAACCATAGGGCAAAGATTCCATCGCGGCCGCCGTCTTTTGGCGAGCGATCCTTCTGCCTGTTTCGCTTATTCGCCGCAGACTACTGCATTGTCAGGGCAAAATCTTAGGGCAGATCGGCTTGAGCTTGCGCGTCGGTCATCTGCATGCTCGCCGGGCGGAGCAAGCCACGGATGAAACACCGATCAAACGCGGATGAAACGATAGGGAACTTCGCCTTCGCCCGGACCAAAGTGGAGTCCAAACGCACGATGTTTCCGATCCGTGTTCGATTCGTGTTTCATCTGTGGCTCAAGTCCGTCGCGCGTTCCTAATCTGCAACCAAGCGCCAACCCTGAGTCTTAATTCCGACGAAGCGTTACCGCCTCTCGACCGAACGCACGGCGACCCGGCCGGCACGGCCGCCTTCGCGCAAGCCGAATTCGGCCCAGATCGGCAAATGGTCGGAAATGGCCAGCGCCTGTTTCTGGTTCAGCTTGAACTCGCGCATCAGGTCGACGGCGCCCGAGCGGCCGAGATATTCGGTCGTGGCCCGAGTGTCGAAGAGGATGTTGTCGTAGAGCTTGTCGCCGCGAGTGTTCGTGGCCCGGCCGGAGATCGCCCAGGTCAGGTAGGGCATCTGCCCGAGTTCGCCAAAGTGGCGGTCGTCGGCGTTCAAATCGCCCAGCAAGATCACGTCGTCTTCGCCGCGACCGTCGCGGCCGACGGCCCGGATCACGTCGTCGAGCACGCTCAATTCCTGCTTCGTCTCGTCGGGATCGGTGTGAATGTCGATCAGCGTGAAGGTGAACGCCTCGGAAGGCGGCGGTCCGCGGACGCGAAAGCCGGCCACCAGCGGTTCGCGGTGCAGCAGATCGTCGGGGTCGTTGACCGTGTAGACCGACTCGCGATCGCACTCGATGCTGGCCGCGTTGTAGACGAACGCGTATTGTTCCTTGCTCGAGGTGCGGCCCAAACGCGGCCCGATCACGTAATCGTAGTGGGCCCCCTCGGCGTTGATCAGCGCGAGGAACCGCGGCATGATGTCCTGCGATTTCGCGCGAATTTCTTGAATCGCCACGACGTCGAACAGGCGGATGATTTGCGCCAAAGCCTCGGCGACGTCGGGCTTGTCCAGCTTGTGCTCGCCGAACACCTGAATGTTGAACGAAGCGATGCGGATTGAATCGCCCGCTCGCTCCACGGGCGGCAGCGGCAGGGCGGCGGCTTGCTCGATCTGGATCGGATCGCCGCCGCCGAAGTTGATCCGCTGGCGGACGCCCTCGGGCAACCGCGAGTAGCCCAGCCAGCCCGCGGCGATCGAGAGTAACAGGGCCAACAAACGGCGGTTTTTTCGCACGAGCCCCTCCTTGGGCTTTAAGAGAGATGCTTGCGGGCACATTCGCAAGCCCCTTGGGAAACCGGGCCGCGTCTGCGTTTCGGCTGCTAGCGCTTCTTCAAAGCTATTTCGACAGTTGGGTGGCTGGCGGCTGAGCCTTGGCGAAGCCCCAGTTCGCTCTCGTATCGCTGCGCTCTGCCGCCAGCCACCCCGCCGTCAACACGAACGCGAAGAGACAATGCTCCGCGAAAACGCGGGGCGCTTAAAATAAAGCAAGCTGCCCGAGCGTTCCAGGGCAGTTCAGCGGCGAGTTTCGCGGACCAAGTGTCCCAATTCGGGCAGAATCAGTTTTTCCATCGCCAGCCGCACGGCGGCCGGGGAACCGGGCATGGTCAAGACGACGGTGCGGCCGATCACCCCCCCAATGGCACGGGAGAGCATCGCCGCAGGGCCGATTTCCTCGTAGCTCAGCATCCGAAACAGTTCGCCATAGCCCGGCAAAGGCTTGCCGAACATCTGGCTCACGGTCTCGAACGTCTGGTCGCGGCTGGAAATGCCGGTGCCGCCGGTGAGCAGGACGGCGTCGATCTCATCTCGCGCAGCCAAGGCGGCCAGCAACGGCCGCAGGCGGTTGGGGTCGTCGGGGATGATTTCGCGGGCCAAAACCGCGTGGCCTGCGGCCAGCAGGCAATCGACCGCCGCCTGACCGCCGGTATCGGTTTCGAGGGTTCTGGTGTCGCTGACGGTGACGACAGCGCAGGCGAGTCGCTGCGGCGCCTGCGAGCGATGTTCCTGGACAGATTGGCTCATCGCCACTCCGGGGGGTTGAAAGCCGGGCGATTTGGGCAAAATCAGCGGGGTTTTTATTGTCGGCGCCTAGCCGAAGCGCTTATACTAAACCGAGCTGGCGTCGTCGATGCCCTCCGTGCTAGTTTCACGCTAAATAGTGATCCGGCAATGCTGAATTGAACCGAGGCCGCCATGAGTGCATCTTTACGTCGTTGGCGCCTGGCCCTTGCCTTTTGCCTGACGTTCGCCGCCGGCGACTTGCGCGCCGAGACGTTCCTGCTCGCTAGCGGCGGGCGCATCGAGGGCGAGATCGTCAATCCCGAGCAGTCGCCCCGCGAAAATTACGTCATCAAGACCGACAGCGGCGGGCGGATCACGCTCGCGCGGGCGCAGGTCAAAGAGGTCATCCGGCAAACGGACGCCGAGGCCGAATTTGAAAAAGTGCGGCCGCAGTTCGCCGACTCGCCCGATGGGCAATTCGCCTTGGCGGAATGGTGCCGCGAGCACGGACTGGAGCGGTTGCGGAACAAACATCTGAAGCGCGTGCTCGAATTGGATCCCTCGCACAAGGAAGCTCACCGGCTGCTGCACCACTTCCAAGGCAAGAGCCAGAAAAAGTTCTGGGAGGACCAGGGCTACGTGCTCTATCAAGGCGATTGGATGTCGCCGCAAGAGGTGGAACTCAAAGAGCGTGCGCGCCAGGCGGAATTAGCGGCCAAGGAATGGCGCCGTCAGCTCAAGGTGTGGCGCGGTTGGCTGAACTCGGACCGCAGCCAGGAAGCCATCGCGAACATCAACCAGATCGACGATCCGTACGCGGTGCCCGCGTTGACCGATGCCCTGACCAAGGAAACGGCCGTGCCGCTTCGCAATCGCTATATCGAGGCCTTGGCTCGGATCGGCTCGGCGCCGGCCTGGCAGGTCTTGTGCCAGTTCTCGCTGCGCGACGACAACGAAGACGTGCGGCAGACGTGCCTCGACTTCTTGGACGATAACCCGTTGCCCGCCGCGGTCAATTTCTACATCAAACACTTGAAGGATCCGGAAAACCGGGTCGTTCTCCGGGCCGCCGACGGCCTGTTGCGAATGAAAGATCGCCGGGCCATCGGTCCGCTGATCGACGCCTTGGTCACCAGCCACAAGCGCGTGATTTCTCCGGCGCAGGCCGGCGGCATGAGCGCCACGTTCGGCCTCGGCGGCTACAGCTTCGGCACGCCCAAGGCGCAGGTCGTTACCGAGTACTACAAGAACGAAAACGTGCTCAATGCCTTGGTGCAATTGACCGGCGGCGTGAACTTCGGGTATGAAGTCGACGGTTGGAAGACCTGGCGGGCCAGCCAGAAGAAGAAAACGCAAAGCCTGAACGCCCGCCGCGATTGATCCCGAGGAGCTCGTCGATTGTCCAAGCCCTCCATCGCCATTCTGGGCGCCAGCGCCGACCGCACGAAGTTCGGCAACAAGGCGGTCCGCGCCCATTTGCAGCAAGGCTACGATGTCTACCCGGTGAATCCCAAAGGGGGCGAAATCGAAGGCTTGCCCGTCTATAAGACGCTGGCCGATGTTCCCGGCCGCCGCCTGCACCGGATCAGCGTTTATCTGCCTCCCAAGGTCATGCTCGGAATGCTCGACGAAATCGCCGCCCGCGGCTGCGACGAATTCTGGCTGAATCCCGGCAGCGAGAGCGACGAAGTGCTCGCAAAGGCCCGGTCGCTGGGGTTGGAGCCGATTCAGGCTTGCAGCATCGTGTCGCTGGGCGTGAGCCCGCATTCGCTGGAAGCGTAGCCGCCTTCTCGAGATGGGAAATCCAAGCTCCGAGGAACTCTGTTACATGCAACGCGTGAATTTGGACACAGCCGGCCACGCTGTAAAGCAGTTTTTGCGCTCATTGCCGATTGACCGGGGCGAC